>CAVFLH010000032.1:0-20741 GCA_963622995.1 uncultured Eubacteriales bacterium
GAGCGGAGAAAGAGGGATTTGAACCCTCGCGCCGGTTTCCCGACCTACACCCTTAGCAGGGGCGCCTCTTCGGCCTCTTGAGTATTTCTCCTTATTACCGTAGCTAATTATCATTTATTAAGTTTGTCGGGCGAACTCGCCAGACGCAGGATTTATTATACAAGCTATATTTCTTTTTGTCAACCGCTTTTTTATCTTTTTTTTACCAGCTTTTTACAGCGTACTGTTTTTCTATATTTTTATATAAGAAAAAGGGCGGGATCCGCACCCAGACAGGCCGTGGATCCCGCTCCTTTTCATTTCATATTACTTCTGATATTCCTTGATTGCCGTCTCATACAGGTTGTTTCCCTGGGAATCGATCACGACAACCACCGGGAAATCTTCTATCTCCAGTTTCCGGATTGCCTCGGTTCCAAGGTCATCGTAGGCAACGACCTCAGACTTTTTAATGCGCTGGGATAATAATGCCCCTGCGCCGCCGATCGCAGCAAAGTAGACGGAACCGTTTCTCACGATGGCATCGATCACTGCCTGACTTCTCTTTCCTTTTCCGATCATGGCGCCCAGGCCAAGGTCTAAAAGCTTCGGCGCGTGCTTATCCATACGGCTCGCCGTCGTCGGTCCCGCGGATCCGATGGGTCTTCCCTCTCTTGCCGGGGACGGTCCCATATAATAGATGACGTTTCCCTGCATCTCGATGGGCAGAGCTTCCCCCGCATCCAGCGCTTCCTGCATTCTCTTGTGCGCCGCGTCTCTCGCCGTGTAGATGGTTCCCGTAAGAGTCACGTAGTCCCCGGCTCGGAGAGACACTGCATCTTCTTTCTTAATTGGTACACTGATCTGTCTGTCCATGGTTTCCTCCCGCTCCTCTTATTAAATAACGCGATGCGCATGGCGGTTTACATGACAGCAGATATTGACTGCCATCGGAAGTCCCGCAATATGCGTCGGATATGTCTCGATATTGACTGCCATGGCGGTCACACGTCCGCCGAGTCCGCCCGGTCCGATTCCAAGGCCGTTGATCTTTTCAAGCATTTCCTTCTCAAGGTCTCTGACATACGGAACCGGAGATTCCTCCTCCAGATTTCTCGTCAGGGCATGTTTCGCCATCAGGGCACACTTTTCAAAGGTACCGCCGATGCCGACGCCCACAACCATCGGAGGACAGGCATTCGGACCAGCGTCACGAACAGCCTCTAAGATCTTCTCCTTCACGCCCTCGATGCCGTCAGCCGGCTTCAACATGAACACGCGGCTCATGTTCTCGCTTCCGAATCCCTTCGGCGCAACGGTGATGTCCACCTGGTCCCCGTCGACGATCTCATAGTGGATGATCGCCGGGGTATTGTCTTTTGTATTCACACGGTCGATAGGATCACGCACGACGGATTTTCTCAGATATCCGTCCACGTATCCCTGGCGGACGCCTTCATTGATGGCGTCCGTCAGATTTCCTCCCTCGATATGTATTTCCTGTCCGACTTTGATGAAAACGACAGCCATGCCCGTATCCTGGCAGATCGGGATCATGTCTCTTCCGGCGATCTCAAGATTCTCCTGAAGCTGGTTTAAGATCTGTTTTCCAAGAGGAGATTCTTCCTTCTCCACGCTCTCATCAAATACTTTCTTCATGTCATCCGAAAGGAAATGGTTTGCCTCGATGCACATTTCCCGGATATTTTTTGTGATCTCACTCGTCTGAACGGTTCTCATAGACGATTTTCCTCCCGATTACTTTTTTGGATTGATTGCCATCGGACGGATTCCTTCCGGAATCGGCGGGATATATCCCTCCGCGCCGACGCGTCTTCTTAATTCTTTTTTAGCCTCCTCGATGAGTTCCGTTTTCTCTAACATATCGATGACAGTTCCAGCCATGACTTTTCCGGCAAACTGCATGCCCTTGTGGGCGATGGAAGATTTACCCTGGGAAACCATCTGCCAGGAGTGGCCAGGTGTTCCTGCTGCCTCTGTCACAGCATTGATCTGTGCCGTCGGGCATACCCAGCTCACGTCACCGACATCTGTGGAACCTTTTAGGCACTCTTCCGTATCCATAAGCGGAACGATAAAGTCGTTGAGCACATCATCCGCATGGGGCGCAAGGAATTTTTCAACGGCTGCCTTTCTGGATTTCTCGTATCTTGCGAGGACCTCCTGGATATCCACATGGTTTCCGCCGAAGGTCTCACCGATCTTTCTCGCGAACTCGATCTCCTCAGCGGTGTACGGCTCTCTCTCGATCTCTTCCAGGTTCTTCTGCATGATCTCTTCCATGACAGTGTTGTCCACAAGGTTTGAGCATGCTTTTACGAACTGGATCTCCATCTTTGTTCCTGTCATGAGGGCAGCGCCTCTCGCGATATCGTTGACGCGCTCGTAGATCTCCTTCACCTGGCTGTTCTTCGGCGCACGGATCAGGTAGAGGACCTCACTGTAGGGCTGGACAACGTTCGGGGAGTATCCGCCAGTGTTGGTGATCGCGTAGTGGATGCGCGCTTCCTGGATGATATGCTCTCGTAAGTACTGAACGCCTGTATTCATGAGTTCCACAGCATCAAGGGCACTTCTTCCTAACTCCGGGCATGCTGCCGCGTGGGATGCCTGGCCGTAGAAGCGGTAGATGATCTGGTAGTTTGCAAGGGAACTTCCGACAGAAACGATATTCTTGTCACCCGGATGCCATGTTACCGCGAAGTCCAGCTTGTCGAATACGCCGTCTCTCGCCATAAAGCTCTTTCCGGAGCCGCCTTCCTCACCCGGGCAGCCAAAGAAGATCACGGTTCCCTCTTTCTGATTCTTCTCCAGGTACTCTTTTACCGCGATCGCAGCAGCAACGGAACCTGTTCCGAGAAGGTTGTGGCCGCAGCCATGTCCCGGCGCGCCATCAGCTACCGCGATCTTTTCCAGGCTCTCAGACTCCTGGCTGAGACCGGACAGGGCGTCAAACTCACCGAGAATTCCCACTACCGGCTTGCCGGATCCGTATGTACCAGAAAACGCTGTGGCGATCCCCGCAAGATTTTTCTCGACCTTAAATCCCTCTTTTTCAAGAAGTTCACATAATACGTCCGTGGAATGGAATTCCTGGAACGCTGTCTCCGGCTGGTCCCAGATCTTATCGCTGGCTTCGCAAACCGGTCCGCGCTCTCTGTCGACTGCCTTCAATGCCTCTAACTTTGTAATTCCCATCGCCGCATCCTCCTGTTATTGTATAATTATGAAAAATACAGGAACCCGGTATCCCCAGATTCCTGTATCCAATCACTCCAGAGTCAGAAATCCTGTTCTGCCGCCGCAAAACGATCACGGCCGCGTTCTGTATTCATGAACATTACTCCTCCGTGGTCTCTCCGTCCTCATTTTCCATGGATTCCGGATCTTCCGCGTTTTCGTCCTCCTCGTCCTGACGGCTGCTCTCCCGCACTTTGGCGATGGACGCAACACGGACGTTGGAGTCTGCATCGATGCTCATCAGTTTTACGCCGGATGTATTTCTGCCGATGACGGAGATATCGTCAACACCCATGCGGATCAGAATGCCCTCATTGGTGATCAGCATGATATCTCTTCCGTCGTCAAGCAGCTTCATTCCGACAAGATTTCCTGTCTTTTCTGTCACATTATAGCAGAGAAGTCCCTTACCGCCGCGAAGCTGCAGCTTAAATTCAGAGATTCTCGTTCTCTTTCCGTATCCCTTTTCGGATGCAACAAGCATGTACTCGCCCTGGCTCGCCATCTGCATGCCGATGACCTCGTCGCCCTCGTCGAGCTTCATGCCGATAACGCCGTAGGAAACACGGCCGGTAATTCTCGCATCCGTCTCCTTGAAGCGGATGGACATACCGAATTTCGTAGCGAGGAAGATATCCTCGGTATTGTCTGTCACTTTTACCTCGATCAGCTCATCGCCCTCGCGGAGCAGGATCGCCTGAAGACCGGTCTTTCTCATGTTGCTGTACTCGCACATTCTGGTCTTCTTCACCATTCCGCCCTTTGTGGCCATGAAGAGGTACTTGTCATCGTCGATCTCACGCATCGGAATCGCCGCTGTGACCTTTTCACCCGGCTGGAGCTGTAAAAGGTTCACGATGGCCGTTCCGCGGGCTGTTCTGCCCGCCTCCGGGATCTCGTAGGCCTTGATCCGGTAGCAGCGTCCTGTGTTCGTGAAGAACATGATGTAGTGGTGGTTCGTTGTCATGAGAAGATCCTCGATGAAGTCCTCATCGATGGTCTGCATTCCCTTGATTCCCTTGCCGCCGCGGTTCTGGCTCTTGAAATTGTCCACGGACATTCTCTTGATGTATCCGAGATTGGTCATGGCAATTACAGTGTCATCGTCGGAGATCAGGTCTTCCACGGACATATCGTCGTCAAAACCGATCTTTGTCCGTCTGTCATCACCGTATTTCTCGGAGATCACAAGAATCTCTTTCTTGATCACACCTAATAATTTATTTTCATCTGCAAGGATTGCACGCAATTCCGCGATCTTTGCCTCCAGTTCTTTGTACTCGTTCTCGAGCTTCTCGCGTTCCAGACCTGTGAGAGCGCGCAGACGCATGTCCACGATGGCCTGTGCCTGCGGGTCTGTGAGTTCAAAGCGCTCCATAAGGACGCGTTTTGCCTCCGCTACATTTGCGGAGCCGCGGATGATCCTTATCACCTCATCGATATGGTCTAAGGCCTTTAATAAGCCCTCTAAGATGTGGGCGCGTTCCTCGGCCTTATTTAAGTCGTACTTCGTTCTTCTGGTCACAACGTCCTTCTGGTGATCCAGATAGTACTCAAGCATCTGAAGGATATTGAGGATCTTCGGCTCGTTGTTTACCAGGGCAAGCATGATCACGCCGAAGGAATCCTGCAGCTGTGTATGCTTTAAGAGCTGGTTTAAGAGGACGTTCGCGTTCACATCTCTTCTGAGTTCGATGTTGATGCGGATTCCCTCACGGTTGGACTCATCGGTGATTCCGGTGATTCCGTCGATCTTTTTCGTCTTTACGAGCTCCGCAATCTTCTCGATGAGTCTCGCCTTGTTGACAAGGTACGGAAGCTCTGTGACGATGATGTGGCTCTTTCCGTTCGGAGCTGTCTCGATGTTTGTCACCGCGCGGACTCTGATCTTTCCGCGGCCTGTGCGGTACGCCTCCTCGATGCCCCGTGTTCCAAGGATCTCGGCTCCTGTCGGGAAATCCGGCCCCTTGATAATCTGTAAGATCTCCTCCATGGAGGTCTGTCTTCCTTCTTCCACCTGGTTGTCGATGATCTTTACGACAGCCGCGATGACCTCGCGGAGGTTGTGCGGCGGGATATTTGTGGCCATGCCGACCGCGATACCGGTTCCGCCGTTTACGAGAAGGTTCGGGAATCTGGACGGAAGTACCGTCGGTTCCTTCTCCGTCTCATCGAAGTTTGGGATAAAGTCAACGGTATCCTTGTAGATGTCCGCCAACATCTCCACAGAGATCTTGCTGAGTCTCGCCTCGGTGTATCGCATGGCAGCGGCACCATCGCCGTCGATGGATCCAAAGTTTCCGTGGCCGTCTACGAGCATGTAACGCATGGACCATCTCTGGGCCATATTTACCAAAGCGCCGTAGATGGAGCTGTCCCCGTGCGGATGGTATTTACCCATGGTATCGCCGACGATACGGGCGCTCTTTCTGTGGGGCTTATCCGGACCGTTGTTCAGTTCCGCCATGGAGTAGAGGACACGTCTCTGTACCGGCTTCAAGCCGTCACGGACGTCCGGGAGCGCTCGCGATGCGATAACGCTCATGGCGTAGTCGATGTACGACTTCTCCATGGTCTTCTTTAAGTCTATCTCATGAATTTTGTCAAAAATATTCGGTTCCATTCTTTCCTCCAATGCAGCCTGCGCTGCGCCTTAAACCTGCGTAAACTGCGCCGCATGGCCATCCGGTAAGTTTACCGCCTTCCGGACAGCCCTGCTGCCGCATTAAATGTCAAGAGTTCCGTACTTCGCGTTCTGTTCGATGAATTCACGACGCGGTTCTACCTGATCGCCCATGAGTGTCGTAAAGGTGAGGTCGATCTCCGACGTCATCTCCTCGTTCATGGTCACACGTAAAAGGATTCTGTGCTCCGGATCCATTGTGGTCTCCCAGAGCTGTTCCGCATCCATCTCACCAAGACCTTTGTAACGCTGGATCTTGTTGTTCTGGTCACGTCCGATCTCTTTTAAGATATTGTTCAACTCCTCATCACTGTACGCGTACCATACCCGCTTGTTCTTCTCGATCTTATAGAGCGGCGGCTGAGCCAGGTAAACGTAGCCCTGCTTGATGAGCTCCGGCATAAACCGGTAAATGAATGTCAGAAGCAGTGTGCTGATATGGGCACCATCCACATCGGCATCGGTCATGATGATGATCTTGTGGTAGCGGAGCTTCGAGATATCGAAATCCTCGTGGATTCCTGTTCCGAAGGCCGTGATCATGGATTTGATCTCCGCGTTTCCGTAGATACGGTCGAGTCTCGCCTTCTCTACGTTTAAGATCTTTCCTCGAAGCGGAAGGATCGCCTGGGTGCTCTTATTTCTCGCGTCCTTTGCGGAACCGCCGGCGGAATCTCCCTCTACGATGTAGATCTCGCATTCCTCCGGGTGCTTGCTGGAGCAGTCCGCAAGCTTTCCAGGTAAGGATAAGCCGTCAAGGACCGTCTTTCTTCTTGTTAAGTCTCTCGCCTTTCTCGCAGCGGCGCGGGCGCGCTGGGCGAGAACGGATTTCTCGATGATTGTCTTAGCGACGGACGGATTTTGCTCAAGGAAATAAGTGAGCTGTTCGGAAACGACGCTGTCGACAGCACCTCTCGCCTCGCTGTTTCCGAGTTTCTGCTTTGTCTGGCCCTCGAACTGCGGCTCCTCGATCTTGACGCTGATGATGGCTGTCAGGCCCTCACGGATGTCCTCACCGGTGAGCGCCGGCTCACTGTCCTTTATGAGCTTGTTCTTTCTTCCGTAGTCGTTGAATGTCTTCGTTAAGGCATTTCTGAAACCGGTGAGGTGGGTTCCGCCTTCCGGTGTGTTGATGTTGTTTACGAAGCTGTAAATATTCTCCGTGTAGGAATCGTTGTGCTGCATGGCAACCTCCACCAGCACGTTGTCCTTCTTGCCCTCGCAGTAGATCACTGTGTCGTAGAGCGGCACATTGCTGCGGTTCAAGTAGGAGACGAACTCCTTGATTCCGCCTTCATAGTGGAATATTTTTTCCTTCTTGTCCTCACGGTCATCTCTCAGGACGATCTTTAAGTTCTTTGTGAGGAACGCGGTCTCGCGGAGACGGATCTTTAAGGTATCATAATCATAGACGGTCTCCTCAAAGATAGTCTTGTCCGGAAGGAATGTTACTTTTGTGCCATGCTTGTCTGCCGGGCAGTCACCCACGATCTTTAACGGGTACATGGTCTTTCCGCGCTCATAGCGCTGCTTGTAGATCTTTCCTCCGTGGTAGACCTCGACCTCAAGCCACTCGGATAAGGCATTTACAACGGACGCGCCTACGCCGTGGAGGCCGCCGGATACCTTGTATCCCCCGCCGCCGAACTTACCGCCGGCATGAAGGATCGTAAATACGACTTCGACTGCAGGAAGTCCCGCTTTTTTCTGGATATCGACCGGAATTCCTCGTCCGTCATCGATGACGGTGATGGAATTGTCGGAATTAATCTGTACGTCGATGGTATCGCAGTATCCCGCAAGGGCCTCGTCCACCGCATTGTCTACGATCTCATATACCAGATGGTGAAGTCCCCTCGAAGACGTACTTCCAATGTACATTCCCGGTCTTTTTCTTACAGCCTCAAGTCCCTCCAAAATCTGGATTTGATCTGCATTATATTCTGCGCTCATGAAGTTCCTCCTTTAGTCTTCGCTCTCTACCGTTCCTTCAACAATCTTAAAAATCTTGTCCATCCGGAATTTGCTGTTTACAAACTCATCCAGGCCCGTACAAGTGATCAGGGTCTGAATGTGGGTAATCTCTGAAAGTAAATGTTCCTGTCTCTTGCTGTCAAGTTCAGAAAGGACGTCATCCAGAAGAAGTACCGGATAATCCTTTACGATCTTTTTCACCAACTCGATCTCCGCAAGTTTTAGAGAAAGAGCCGCCGTTCTCTGCTGTCCCTGGGATCCGAACCGCCTGATATCCGTCCCGTTCACGATGAAGTTCAGGTCATCGCGGTGGGGACCGGTCAGGGTCTGCCTCTGTTTGATCTCCTGGAACTGGTTCTTTGCAAGCTGCTCCCTGAAATTTTCCGCCGCCACATTCGGCTCGTAGGCGATGGAAAGCGTTTCCTTTCCTCCAGAGAGCCCGGAATGAATACCGGCGATCAGGGGATTTAACTCTTTTATAAACTCAGAACGCATAATTATAAGTTCTGTGCCGTACTTTAAGAGCTGCTCATCCCACATAGGAAGCGTGTCTTTTAAGGACATGTTGTAATCTATGTCTTTTAATAGTTTATTTCGTTGTATAACCGTTTTGTTATACTGTACCAGATTGTAGACATAGAGCTTGTTTAACTGGCAGAGTTCCAGGTCGACGAAACGTCTCCGCTCGGCGGGTCCGTTCTTGATGATGTTCAGATCTTCCGGTGAAAAGAAGATCACATTGACGATTCCGAAAAGTTCGCTTGCTTTTTTGATCGGAACTCCGTTCACCGCGACCCCTTTTGCCTTATTTTTCTTCAGATGCATATCGATCCGGTAGGGAATTCCATCCCGTCTGACCATCATTTTGATGTGGGATTCGTCCGCGCCGAACCGGATAATTTCTTTATCTTTGCTGCCCCGATGCGATTTTGTTGTGCTGCACACATAGACTGCCTCCAGGATATTTGTCTTTCCCTGGGCATTATATCCATAAAGAACATTCGTCCCTTTATGAAAATCGATATGTAAATGACTGTAATTTCTGTAATCTGACAGCTCGATGGATTCTATGAACATGAAAAAATCCTTACTTTTCTACCTTAAATGTCTTTCCGTCATAGGAAACAGTGTCTCCCGGGTAAAGTTTTTTGCCCCGCTGGGTCTCAACTTCCCCATTTACTTTTACAAGTCCGTCCTGGACCACAAACTTTGCGTCCACCCCGGAGCCGACCAGACCGGCAAGTTTCAATGCCTGGCCAAGCTTGATAAACTCATCTTTTAAGTGAATACTTTCCATTTTTCTCCTTTTTTATTCCAGTTTTATGAAAAAAACCAGCCCGAAACCCCGGATTTTACCGGAATTTCGGGGAAATTTCATCTGTTTTTAGATTGCAGCAGCGTTAAAGTTTACCGGCAGGATCAGATAAATATAGCTTTCATCCTCATCTTTGATGAAACACGGAGATTTTGCGTTCATCATATAGAGGGTAATATCCTCATCATCGATGATCCGCAGCGCATCACTTAAGAATTTCGGGTTGAATCCGATCATCAGATCCTGTCCTGTTTTGTGGATCAGGATCTCCGCATTCATGGTACCGAAGCTGGAATTTAATTTCAGGCTCATTTTTGAGTCTTCGATATTCAGAATGATCGGTTTTTTATCATTTTCGCGGATCAAAATGCTGGCTCTCTCGATGCTGTCTAAGAAATCCTTCTTATTCAGAGACACTTTTGTGGCATAATCGCTGGAAAGCATCTGGTCTACTTTGAAATATTCGCCCTCGATCAGGCGGGAAACAACGATGGTATCATCAAATTCGAAGAGAATATGGTTCGCTCCGAAGAAGATCTGGACTTCTTTTTCGTTGTCACCGGTGAGAATTTTACTGATTTCGTTCAAAGTTTTTCCCGGAACGATGACTTTTGTGCTTTCATATTCATCTTTTAATACAATTTTGCGAATTGCCATACGATGTCCATCGAGAGAAACGACTCTGAGTGTATCGCCGTTTACCTCAAAAAGTTCACCGGTCATCATCTTGTTGCTGTCGTTGACAGAGATGGAGAAGATGGTCTGGCGGATCACTTCCTTTAAGGAAAACTGGGAGAGTGTGATGTTTTTATTTCTCTCAATATACGGAAGATAGGAGAATTCCTCGCCATCTTTGCCCTGAATTTTGAATACAGAGTTCTCACAGGTGATCACAGTGTTGAATTTTTCGTCAGATTCGATGGTTACAAGGGAATCTGAATCGGATAATTTTCTTGCAATTTCGGAAAAAAGCTTTGCATCCAGTGCAATTTTACCTTTTTCAAGGATATCACCTTCAACTTTTGTCTCAATGCCGAGCTCCATATCGTTGGCAGTCAGCTTGATCTCATCGGTAGAAGCGTCGATCAGAATGCACTCTAAAATAGGCATTGTTGTTTTTGACGGAACTGCCTTGAGAACAATATTGATACCGTTTAAGAGAGCGGTTTTCTGGAATGTCAGTTTCATAGTTGTTGATAACTTCCTTTCTTAAGAAACGTTCACAAATAAAGAAATATATAAAAGATATTAGTCTTAACAGTAGTAGGGAGTGTGAATTTGTTTATAAGGGGGAAAACCCTAATGAAACCCTGAAAAAACCTCTGTGAAAACCGTTGTGGGTAACTCCTAAAATCCTGAAGAACAACTCTGGAGTTTTCCACAGGTAAAAATCGAAGAAAATCATCCTTATTTTATCCACAAATTTTCAACGGGATTTCCACGAAAAAATCCACAAGCCTACTGCGGGTTGATCTTTTTCTTTAAAATATCGATCGTATTCTTCAAATTCTCGTCGGTCTTTAATTCGCTGGCGATCTTTTTCGTTCCGTGAATGATCGTTGTGTGATCGCGGCCGCCGAGAGCTTTTCCGATGTTCTGGAGAGACTCACTTGTCATATCGCCGCAGAGATACATGACGATCTGGCGCGGAAATACGAGTTCTTTGCTTCGTTTCTGACCGATGAGATCGAGCGGCGTGATGCCGAAATGCTCGGAAACTACATTAATAATGAGCTGCGGAGTCACTTCGCGGGCCGCGTTCGGGGAGATCAGATCTTTCAATGCTTCCTCGGCAAGTTCAAGATTGATTTCCTTATTATTTAATTTGCTGGAAGCAACGATCTTTGTGAGGGCGCCTTCCAGTTCACGGATGTTGGATTTTACATTGGTAGCGATATATTTGATGATCTCGTTATCGATGTTGTATCCTTCAAGTTCTTCTTTTTTCCGGAGAATCGCCATTCGGGTCTCATAATCCGGCGGCTGGATATCTACGGTGAGTCCCCACTCGAAACGGGAACGGAGACGGTCTTCCAGAGTTTCAATTTCTCTCGGAGGACGGTCGGAGGAAATAATGATCTGCTTTTTTGCCTCGTAGAGGGCATTAAAAGTATGGAAAAATTCCTCCTGGGTACTTTCTTTTCCGATAATAAACTGGATATCATCGATCAGAAGCACATCATTGTTTCTGTATTTCTCACGGAATTCCGTGGTGGAAACATTGTTTTTGTTTCGGATCGCGTCGATCAGCTCGTTTGTAAATTTTTCGGAAGTCACGTACAGGATCTTTGCGCTCGGGTTATTTTTTAAGATGAAGTGGGCGACGGAATGCATTAAGTGTGTCTTTCCGAGTCCCACGCCTCCATAAATAAATAACGGGTTGTAGATCTCGCCCGGAGATTCCGCAACTGCAAGGGATGCGGCATGGGCAAGGTTGTTGTTTTTTCCGACAACGAAGGTATCGAAGGTGTAACGCGGATTTAAGTTCGCGTTCTGGAGAGCAAGTTGGCTGACCGTATTGTTTGTTACATTGATCAGACGGTTCTCTTTTTCCGGTTCCTTCACGTCAGATTTTAACTTGAAATCGAGTTTGCACTGAAATCCTGTAATTTCTTCGATCGTAATTTTCAACAGGAATTCATATTTCTTTTTCACATAGCTGATGAAGGCAGAATCAGGCACCAGGATGGTGAGGATATCTTTATCCACAGAATCCGGGACCAGCGGCAGCAGCCATGTTCGGTAGGACACCTCTGAAATATCGTGTTCTTCCTTTATATTTAAGAGGATCTCGTCCCATTTCTCTTTGATTTCTTCCAGCATATTCATACTCCTAAACATGTGTATAACGATGTGCATAGTTGTGGAAAAGGCGGGGACCTGTCCACAAAAGCATATAAACCCACTCTGAGTTTATTCTAGCGTAAAACGGAATAATTTTCAATGTTAAATGTGAAAATCCACAACTTTTCCAGTGACTTATCCACAACTTATCCACGATTTGGGGATAAGTTGATAATTGTGGGTGGAAAACATGTGAATACCCACATAACAAGATGTGCGCGGAGTGCGGACACGATGGATACAACAAATTGTGTCCGCGGAAGAAAGACATGAAAATATTTGGAAAATTTTAGAGAAAGAATTTGACTGCATCACGCTGACACGGTATAATGCAAATCGTGACTATATTGCATTGTATCTCGCAAGAGAACAGTAGCAGGAGGAAAGAAAAATGAAAATTGAAAAGAAAGTTCTGGACATGTCCCTCGCCGGGATCTTCACCGCGATCATTATCGTCATGTCGGTCGTACCGTTTCTCGGTTACATTCCGTTAGGCTTTATGAACGCAACGATCATCCACGTCCCGGTCATCATCGGAGCGATCATCCTTGGACCGAAGTACGGCGCTTACTTAGGACTGGTATTTGGTGTGACCAGCCTCGTAAAAGCGACCATCACCCCAGGCGTGACCTCCTTCGTATTCAGCCCGTTCGTTACGATCGGCGGATACAGCGGAAACATGTGGAGCGCCGTGATCGCCATCGTGCCTCGTGTATGCATCGGCATCATCGCTTATTTTGTTTATAAGCTGATCGTGAAAGTGGCTCACGGAATCAAAGGTAGCCAGACCGTTGCCCTCTGGGTGGCTGGTATCGCAGGAGCCATGACAAACACACTGCTTGTCATGAATGGAATCTATATCTTCTTTGGACAGAGCTACGCAGCCGCGTCCAACAAGGCAGTGGAGCACATCTACGATGTAATTTTAGGAATCATCCTGGGATTCGGTGTCCCGGAGGCGATCGTTGCAGGTATTCTTACCGCGGCTATCACGAAGGTTCTGTTTAAGATCATGAAAAATAACGGCTGATTTGGAAAAAGCCAGTTAAATTGCAAATAGCTTTCAGAAGCTGCTGGTGATGGGTTCTGAGAGTATAAAAATGAGAGCAGCGGAAAAATGAAACGCTGCAGCTTCTATAATATAATGAAGAGATACTAAATATAGTGACATAATTGTAAGACATACATTTTATGGGGGATGGCGAAATGCTGTCCCCTTTTTTAATGTCAGAAAGAGAAAATATGGAGTTTTGCGTAGAAACTGGAATGTGGATATCCGGCGAAAAACAGAAGAAAATACATGGCAGAAATCCCCATATTTTAAGGATTTTTTTGAAATTTGGTCTTGACGAAGGGCGGTAATTTTTATATAATCGGTACGATGCTTCAATATGTCTTAGTTTATATGTACATGAGAAGGTACTTGAATTTAGAGTAAGAGGAGGTGCCGGGTTTATGAAGATGACATTTCAGCCGAAGAACACTCAGAGAAAAAGAGTTCATGGTTTCAGAGCGAGAATGGCAACAGCAGGCGGAAGAAAAGTTTTAGCTGCCAGAAGAGCAAAAGGTAGAGCTAGATTATCTGCTTAATGAACCAAGAGAGTATCCGGAAGTTTAGGAAAACTTTTGGATGCTCTTTTTTGTTATGCGGGATTTACGCGGTTTTATCGATTTAGTTTTGCAGAGGTATTGAATGAAAAGGTTCAATTCGTTAAAGAAAAATCAGGATTTCCAGACTGTTTACCGGGGTGGGAAGTCCTACGCAAACAAATATCTGGTCATGTACGTGATGGATTCGGGACGGGAGGACACGAGAATCGGCATTTCCGCCAGCAAAAAGGTTGGAAACAGCGTCGTGAGACACCGGTTCGCGAGACTTGTCCGTGAAAGTTTCCGGTTAAATAAGGACATATTAGAAGACGGCAAAGACATCATTGTTGTCGCACGCGCTGCGGCAAAAGACAAAAATTTCGACAAGATTGAGAGTGCTTTTCTGCACTTATGCGGGCTTCATAACATTTTAAAAGAATCGAAGTGAGTGGTTTATGAAATGGGTTCTGATTGGTCTGATTAAGATTTACAGGAAGTTTATCTCTCCCTGTATCGGCCCTCACTGTATTTATACGCCGACATGCTCCCAGTACGCCATGGAGGCAATCAAAAAATACGGCGCTATAAAAGGTACTTATCTTGCTTGCAGGCGGATCCTGAGATGTCACCCGTTTGCAAAAGGCGGTTATGATCCAGTCCCGTAGAAAACCCTAGGAGGTAAGATATGGTTTTGACGAAGGCTGGTTCCATTCTGGGACCGATCGCGACTGTCCTTGGCTATGTCATGGACATCCTCTTCAGATTTACGAGCAGCTTCGGCGTGTTTAACGTAGGTCTGTGCATCATTCTGTTTACGATCGTAATGAAAACACTGATGATACCGCTGACGATCAAACAGCAGAAAACCACGAAACTCATGTCTGTCATGAATCCGGAGATCCAGGCGATCCAGAAGAAGTATAAAGGAAAGACGGATCAGGATTCCATGCAGCGTCAGAACGTGGAGATTCAGGCTGTTTACGAGAAGTACGGCACAAGCATGACAGGCGGATGTCTGCCGCTTTTAATTCAGATGCCGATCCTTCTCGCTCTGTACCGTGTCATCTACAATATCCCGGCATACGTTCCGTCTGTACGCGTTTACTTCGATAACGTTGTTACCCCGTTAATGGGACAGGCTGACTATGCTCAGAAATTACAGGAAATCACAAATATCGCTACCGCATGCGGCGGAAAGTTAGATAAGTTTGATTTCACAAGCGCAAACCGCCTTGTAGATATGCTCTATAAGTTCTCCACATCCCAGTGGGCCGAGCTTGAGAGCCTGTTCCCGGCAATCTCCGGCGTGATCAGCGAGAACGCTGCCGTTGTTGAGAAAATGAACACATTCCTCGGCTTAAACATGGCAGAGGCTCCGGGCTGGGTTCCGTCCCTCGCATGGATCATCCCGATCCTTGCGGCTGCATCCCAGTGGTTCAGCGCAAAGTTAATGAGCGGCAAGCAGGCAGCAACTGCTTCTGACGATGATAACCCAATGGCACAGTCCATGAAGACCATGACAACAACAATGCCGTTATTCTCCGCATTCATCTGTATCACAATGCCGGCAGGTCTTGGTATCTACTGGATCGCGACAAGCGTTGTAACGATCATCCAGCAGTTAGTTGTCAATGCGTACATGGATAAGGTAAACATCGATGACATGATCGCAAAGAACCTGGAAAAGGTAAATAAGAAGCGTGCAAAACAGGGACTTCCGCCGGCTAAGGTAACTCAGAACGCTACCGCATCCTTAAAGACCATCAAGGCTGAGGAGGAGAGAGAAAAAGCGGCTGAGGAAGTTAAGAAGGAAAAGATCGCAAAGCAGATCGAGGAGTCCAGCAAGTACTACAATACCAACGCGAA
Organism: uncultured Eubacteriales bacterium; assembly: GCA_963622995.1. Taxonomy (GTDB): domain Bacteria; phylum Bacillota; class Clostridia; order Lachnospirales; family Lachnospiraceae; genus Pilosibacter. The sequence continues at coordinate 15,513 of CAVFLH010000032.1, forward strand.
ACCGGGAAGTCTCGCTTCCAAGGCAGCGATGGTACAGAAGTACAATGAGGCACATGAAAAGCGAAAATAATAAGGGGGTTCTGTTATGGAAATGATTACAGTGACTGCGAAAACTGTGGAAGATGCAATCACACAGGCATCCCTGCTGCTCGGTGTGAGCAGTGATCGGATTCAGTACGAGGTCGTTGAAAAGGGAAGTGCCGGAGTTCTCGGCGGACTTTTTGGTTCCAAGCCGGCAGTGATCCGTGCGAAGAAGATTGAGACCGTTGACGATAAGGCCGTAGATTTCCTGAATTCCGTTTTTGACGCGATGGGCCTTGCTGTTGACGTGGAAGTTAAGATGAACGAAGAGGAAAAGGAGATGGATGTCAACCTTACCGGCGCTGAGATGGGACTTCTCATCGGTAAGAGAGGACAGACACTTGATTCCCTTCAGTATCTTGTAAGTCTCGTTGTAAATAAGGAATCCCAGGAGTACTTAAGAGTAAAACTGGATACCGAGAATTACAGAGAGAGAAGAAAAGAGACACTGGAAACTCTCGCGAAGAACATCGCTTACAAGGTAAAACGGACAAGACGCCCGGTTTCCTTAGAGCCGATGAACCCGTATGAGAGACGGATCATCCACTCCGCACTCCAGAACGACAAATACGTATTCACAAAGAGCGAAGGCGAGGAGCCGTTCCGCCATGTTGTGATCGCGTTAAAGAAGGAAGAGCGCAGAGAGAGAAGACCGAGATACGAGAGACGTGAGAGAACTGCTGGGGCTGAGAACAGCTATCGCAGCAGCAGCCAGGAATAGGAATTTACAAATCAGCCATGCACCGCACTGTGCGGGAATGCATGGCTGATTTTTTTGTAACCAGGAAGGTACGGAATAGTTGCAGATATCGTGATAGAGGGGGTTGCCTATGGCAGCCCCTTTGTGCTATGATAGGGTGACTAATTGTGTGAATTTCCGTGAGTTTGCAGGACTTGCGGAGCCAGAAAATAGAAGATCATTCCGCCGGGTGTCCTAAGGCAGCAGGCGTGAGTGACAGGATGGAGATTATGGAATATACAGATACGATTGCAGCGATCGCCACGGCGATGGGAAATTCAGGAATCGGAATCGTGAGGATCAGCGGTGAGAATGCGGTTGAGGTCGCGGAGAAGGTGTTCCGGGCGCCTGGAAAGAAGAAACTTTCCGAGGCGGCGAGCCACACGATCCATTACGGCTATATCTATGACGGGGATGAGGCTGTGGATGAGGTCCTTTTGATGCTCATGAGGGGCCCGAGAAGCTACACGGCGGAAGATACCGTGGAGATCGACTGCCACGGCGGAATGCTGGTCACGAGACGGATCCTGGAGACGGTCTTAAAGGCCGGGGCGAGACTTGCGGAGCCGGGTGAATTTACGAAGCGGGCGTTCTTAAACGGCAGGATCGACCTCTCCCAGGCGGAGGCGGTCATCGACGTGATCAACGCGAAAAATGAATATGCGCTGCAGTCCTCTGTGAGCCAGCTCCGGGGAAGTGTATCGAAGGAGATCCATGAGATCCGGGACCAGATCATCTACGAGATCGCTTTTATCGAGTCGGCGCTTGACGATCCGGAACATATTTCCTTGGACGGATATGGGGAGAAACTGCTTAAGGTAGTTTTTTCTGTGAAGAAGAAGCTTGAGAAGCTGATCCGATCTTCCTCCAATGGACGGGTGGTTTCTGAGGGTGTAAAGACTGTTATTTTAGGAAAGCCGAATGCCGGAAAATCGTCCCTGATGAACGTTTTAGTCGGCGAGGACCGCGCTATCGTGACGGATGTGGCGGGAACCACGAGAGATATCCTTGAGGAACATATCTATCTTCAGGGGATCAGCTTAAATGTCGTTGACACTGCGGGAATCCGGGATACGGAGGACGTGGTGGAGAAGATCGGCGTCTCCCGTGCCATGGAAGAGGCGAAGAAGGCGGATCTCATTATCTACGTTGTGGACGGATCGAGAGAGCTGGATGAGAACGACTATCAGATCATGGACTTTATTAAGGATAGAAAAGCCGTGGTGCTCTTAAATAAGAGCGACCTGGAGCCGGTGGTATCCGCGGATGAGGTGGAGAAGCGGTCGGGGCATAAGGTGATCGGGATCTCTGCGAAGGAGGAGACGGGAATCGACCTCCTGGAAGAGGAGATAAAGTCCTTATTATATGAGGGCGAGATCGACTTCAACGACCAGGTCATGATCACGAATGTGCGCCATGTGAAGGCTTTAAAGGACGCTTTCGAGAGTATGTCTATGGTGGAGAACAGCATTGAGAACGGCATGCCGGAAGATTTTTATTCGATCGATCTGATGGATGCCTATGAGAAACTGGGACTGATCGTCGGGGAGTCTGTGGAGGATGACCTGGTGAATGAGATCTTCAGTAAGTTCTGTATGGGTAAGTAAGGTTATAGTGGAAATAAATTAGCGGATCGGAACGTTTTTTATGGTAGAATCCGTTTGGAGTATAGAAGAGACAGTAGGGAATTGACAAGAAAAGAGGAAATAAAATGCCGGTAGTAGAGGAGACATATGATATTGTAGTTGTCGGCGCGGGCCACGCGGGATGTGAGGCGGCGCTTGCGGCAGCGAGACTTGGGTTTGAGACGATCATGTTTACAGTCAGCGTGGACAGCATTGCCCTGATGCCATGCAACCCGAACGTCGGAGGAAGTTCCAAGGGACATCTTGTCCGTGAGCTGGACGCCCTCGGCGGTGAGATGGGAAAAAATATTGATAAGACATTTATCCAGTCGAAGATGTTGAATGAATCCAAGGGACCGGCGGTCCACTCCCTGCGCGCCCAGGCGGACAAGCAGGAGTACACGAGATCAATGCGCCGCGTCCTGGAGAACACAGATCACCTGACGATCCGCCAGGCAGAGGTTGCTGAGATCCTCACGGAGGAGATTCCGGGCGAGTACGGAACCTTTAAGGAGGAACATGAGGGGCAGCAGGAGAGCAGTTATCCGGTGAAAAAGCGGATCGTGGGCGTGAAAACTTACTCCGGCGCGGTCTATAAGTGCCGTGCGGTGGTTCTTGCGACGGGCGTATATCTCCGGGCGAGATGCATCTACGGCGATGTTAGCAACCCGACGGGCCCGAATGGCCTGCAGGCGGCGAACCATCTGACGGATTCCTTAAAGGCAAACGGAATCGAAATGTACCGCTTTAAGACGGGAACACCGGCGAGAGCCGATAAGAGAAGTATCGATTTCTCCAAGATGGAAGAGCAGTTTGGCGATAAGCGGGTCGTTCCGTTCTCGTTTTCAACAGATCCGGAGTCGGTACAGAAAGACCAGATCTCCTGCTGGCTGACTTACACGAACGAGAAGACCCATGAGATCATCCGGAATAACCTGGATCGTTCCCCGTTGTTCTCCGGTGCCATCGAGGGAACAGGCCCGAGATACTGCCCGTCCATCGAGGATAAGGTCGTAAAATTCCCAGATAAGGAGCGCCATCAGGTATTTGTGGAGCCGGAGGGACTCTACACGAACGAGATGTACCTCGGCGGAATGTCCAGCTCCCTGCCGGAGGATGTTCAGTACGCCATGTACCGGACGGTTCCGGGACTGGAAAATGTCAAAATTGTTCGAAATGCATATGCAATTGAGTACGATTGCATCAATCCGAGACAGTTAAAGGCGTCTCTGGAGTTTAAAAATATTGATGGTCTGTTCTCCGGCGGTCAGTTTAACGGAAGTTCCGGATATGAGGAGGCAGCGGTCCAGGGATTTATGGCAGGCGTGAACGCCGCGAGAAAGCTGCAGGAGAAGAGTGCGGTGGTTCTTGACCGTTCCCAGGCGTACATCGGAGTATTGATTGATGATCTTGTGACGAAGGAGAACCATGAGCCGTACCGTATGATGACATCGAGAGCGGAGTACCGTCTGCTTTTGCGTCAGGACAACGCGGATCTCAGACTTCGCGGAATCGGACATGAGATCGGTCTTGTATCCGATGAGCAGTATGAGTATGTGCTCTGGAAGGAAAAGGCCATCGAGGCTGAGATCGCCCGTCTCGAGAAGACGAATATCGGTGCGAACGAGAAGGTTCAGACGTTCCTGGAGACTCATGGAAGTACGGCGTTAAAGTCCGGAAGTACATTGGCGGAGCTTATCAAGAGACCGGAATTAAATTATGAGATGCTGGCGGAGTTAGATGAAAAGAGACCGGAGCTTCCGGCAGATGTACGGGAACAGGTTGACATAAATCTGAAATATGACGGATATATCCGCAGACAGAAGCAGCAGGTGGCACAGTTTAAGAAGCTTGAGGGAAGAAAAATCCCGGCGGACCTCGATTATACGACGGTAAACAGCCTGAGAAGAGAGGCTGTCCAGAAGCTGAATCTCTATAAGCCGGAAAATATCGGCCAGGCATCCAGAATTTCCGGTGTTTCACCGGCAGATATCTCTGTTCTGATGGTACATTTAGAGCAGATGGGAAGGAAATAATTCAATGACAGATGAGTTTGTAAAATTATTGGATCAGGGCTGCGCGGATCTCGGAATCGAGCTTTCGGATCAGCAGAAAGAGCAGTTTTTTAAATATTATGAGATGCTGATCGAGAAGAATAAGGTGATGAACCTGACCGCGATCACGGAACTTTCCGATGTGATCACGAAGCATTTTGTGGACAGTCTGCTCCTTGTTCTGGCTGCGCCGGAGCTTGGATTAAAGCTTGACGGATCCGCAAAATACAGCTGCATCGATATTGGAACCGGCGCGGGATTCCCTGGAATTCCGTTAAAAATCGCGTTTCCGGGACTTAAGATCACGCTGCTTGATTCTTTAAATAAGAGAGTGGGATTCTTGAATGAGGTAATTGAGGCGCTGGGACTTACGGATATTACGGCAGTCCATGGACGTGCTGAGGACTACGGACGCGATGCGAAATACCGCGAACAGTACGACCTCTGCGTATCACGCGCGGTGGCAAATATGTCCACACTTTCCGAGTACTGCATTCCGTTTGTAAAAAAGGGCGGATATTTTATCCCATATAAATCCGGCAAAGCCGACGAGGAGATCGCCCAGGCGAGATCCGCTGTGAAGAAACTCGGTGGAGAGATGAAAGATATTATCGTAAAAGTTCTCCCGGAGACGGATGTGGAACGCACTTTTGTTCCGGTAAAGAAGATGGCGGTTACAGCGAAGAAATATCCGAGAAAAGCGGGACTTACGGGGAAGGAACCGTTGAAG
>CAVFLH010000033.1:0-9177 GCA_963622995.1 uncultured Eubacteriales bacterium
GTATAAACAGTATATAAAAACGAGAAAAATAAGCAAAATTAAAAAGAGCATTGTATCAGCGTTACTTCTATCCGGCATGCTGATTCTTCTCACCGGCTGCAGCCATGTGACCAGTGGGATGAAGGAGAGCAGGGAGAACGGCATCGCCCTCATGGAGAGCGGTGACTACGAGGGGGCTGTCGCGGAGTTTGACAGCCTGATCGACCAGACAAAGCGGGTAACGTCTTTTGAAATCGATGTATTAAAATACCGGGGCGAGGCAGAATTTATGCTGGGGGATTACGGTGCCGCGGCGTATACTTACGATACTCTGGCGAAGGTGGATAAGCCGAGAGCCGAGTATTATTATCTCGGCGCGGTAAGCCTCGCAAATTCCGGGGACACGGACGGCGCGGAAAACCGCCTGGAGTCCGGGAAGAGCGCAGACGCGAATCATGAGGTTACAGGCTACGCCGAGGCGATGGAAGCTCTGGGGGCGGCCTATATGACCGCCGGAGATGAGGCGAAAGCGGATGAGGTCTACCAGACTCTCGTGGACGAGGGATTTTCCAGCACGGAAGTCTACAACCGCTGGATGATGGCAGCGATGGAAAAAGGAAACTACGAGGAAGCGCTGCAGCACGCGGAGGCGGGATTTGCCCTCTCCGATGACCGGGCGAAAAAGGAGATCGCCTTCAACCAGGCGGTGTGCTATGAGTACCTGGGGCAGTACGAGAAGGCGCTGGAGCTGTTCCGGAGTTATGAGGAGCAGTATGGACAGGACGATAAGGCGGATCATGAAATAGCCTTTCTTGTGACGCGGTAAAAGCAGAAAGCGTGACACAAAGTCTGAGAGGCTGTGAAAGGAAATATCTGCCGCAGAGGACAGGGAGTCTTTCTGCGGATATTTAAGGAGAAAGAATGGCAGAATTGATAGAAATCGGTGAGCAGCAAGAGCGGGTCATCCTGTTTGCCGCCAGCACGAACGCCTCCGATGACACGGAAGAGTCTGTTGAGGAGCTTCGGGAACTTGTAAAGACCGCGGGGGCTGAGACCGTGGGAGTCGTGATCCAGAACCGGGAAAATATCCATCCGGGAACATATCTCGGAAAAGGTAAGATCCAGGAGCTTAAAGAGATGGTCTGGGAGACCGGCGCCACAGGCGTTGTCTGTGACGATGAGCTCTCACCGGCACAGCTCAAAAACCTGGAGGATGCTCTGGACACAAAGGTCATGGACCGGACCATGATCATCCTTGATATCTTCGCTGCCCGCGCAAAGACCAGGGAAGGAAAGATCCAGGTAGAACTTGCGCAGTTAAGATACCGCGCTGTCCGCCTTGTGGGTCTTAGAAATTCTCTGTCGCGACTCGGCGGCGGAATCGGTACAAGAGGACCTGGCGAGACGAAGCTTGAGGTGGACAGAAGACGGATCCATGAGCGGATCAGCCAGTTAAAGTCGGAACTTCAGGATGTGGAGCGCCACAGGGACGTTGTGAGGAAACAGAGGGAGCAGAGCGGAACGCTGACAGCAGCCATCGTGGGCTACACGAACGCCGGAAAATCCACGCTCTTAAATAAGCTCACGGGAGCCGGGATCCTGGCGGAAGATAAGCTCTTCGCGACACTGGACCCGACGACGAGGGCGCTGACGCTTCCTGGCGGGGAGAAAGTTCTTCTGACGGATACGGTAGGATTTATCAGAAAGCTTCCGCATCACCTGGTGGAGGCATTTAAGAGTACGCTGGAGGAGGCGCGGTACTGCGATGTGATCCTCCATGTGGTGGACTGCTCGAACCAGCAGATGGACATGCAGATGCATGTGGTCTATGAGACACTGCGCCGCCTGGACATCAAGGACAAGGAGATCATCACGGTATTCAACAAGGTGGACCGCCCGGACGCGGATACCGCCTGCAGGGATATGTCCGCGGACTACAAGGTAAAGTTATCGGCAAAGACAGGAGAGGGCATTGGGGAACTGCTGGATCTGTTTGCCGTAATTTTGAGAAACCGCCGGATCTACTTTGAGAAGGTATTCGCCTACAAGGATGCCGGACGGATCCAGACGATCCGAAAGAGCGGACAGCTCTTATCGGAAGAGTACCAGGACGACGGGATCCATGTGAAAGCGTATGTGCCGGTGGAATTATTCGAAGAATTATATAGAGATTAGATGACTTTGCAGGTTTACAAATTGCTGTGCAGAGCAGACAACTTCCGATATATGGGGAATATCGGAGAGACAAAATAGCTCTATAACTGTTCGGCAGGTCTGTGCGTTTATCGCACTGACCATAAGGCAGCATAAACCTGCAGAAAAAGACGAGGGGGTAATCTTATGGGAAAGATACGGGGGAAAGATCTTGCCCTGGATCTCTTGGCGGACGTGACAGGCGGCTTCGTGCAGGCTGTTGCGCTGCACTGCTTTATCAACAACATCGATATCGCGCCGGGCGGTGCCAGTGGTCTGGCCATCCTGCTGAATCGTCTGACGAACCTGCCGATCGGTACACTGACGTTTTTAATCAACATTCCGCTTCTGATCGCGTCCTGGATCTATCTGGGAAAGGAAAAGACGATCAAGACATTAAAGACTGTGGCGATCATGACCATGATTTTAGACGGCTTTGTGACACCATATTTTCCGGTGTATTCCGGCGATAAGATGGTGTCCTGTCTTTTCGGCGGAGTGCTTGTGGGAGCCAGCCTTGCAATCGTATTCATGCGCGGTTCCACCACAGGCGGCGGGGATATCGCTGCAAAACTTTTGCAGAAGTTCCGCCCGCATATGCAGACCGGAAAAGCTGTCATGGCGACGGACCTTGTGATCATCCTGCTGTCCATGGCAGTGTTCCAGAATATTGAATCCGGTCTTTACGGTCTCATCAATATGGTGGTGGGAACTTATGTGATCGACGTGATCCTCTATGGTATGAATAAGAGTACCATGATCACAGTGATCAGCCCGAGATCCACGGAGATCGCGAAAGCCCTGATGGACGAGCTGGAGCGGGGCTGCACGCTTTTGAAGAGCCGCGGTGCCTACCGGAACGAGGAAGGCGAGACGCTGATCTGTGTGCTGGACAGAAAACAGTTCTACCGGGCAAAGAAGATCGTTTACGACATCGATCCGAGGGCGTTTATGATCGTCTCTGAGGCCCAGGAGGTCTACGGGGAAGGTTTCCTTGACTCTGACTGGGAAGTATAAGGAAAATGAAAAAAGAAGGAAGAACAGGCGCTGACAGCGCGCAGCGGCACCCGGTCCCATGCAGATAAGGACGGCGGGACTGTGGCTGGATAAATGAATAAATAAACGAAAAAGACGACCCGCCAGGTAATTAGCGGATCGTCTTTTTCGTGTAACAGAAAATCTGGGGGAATTCCTGTAACGATGACTTCCGGCACCCGGGGAAGGTACCGGTGAAGGGGTGCGGCCTGACCGCGGCCGCGGGGTTATATCAAAGGATCGAATTATTCGATAATGCCAAGGCTCTTAGCGTACTCTGCATACTCATCGTACCACTGGTTGTAGAGATCTTTCTCAACGACTTCGTCGATGATCTCATTGATTCTGTCAGTGAGGGCGTCCTCACCTTTCGGGATACCGATTCTTGTTCCCTGTGTCTCCGGGTCAACTTTAAAGTAGAGGTTCGGAACGATCACAAGGTTGCTGTCCGGGTTGGATTCCAGATATAATTTTGCCATTCTGAGGTGTGCGACCATCACATCGCCTTTACCTGTCTCAACCATCAGGAAACCGTCATTTGTGGAGGAAACACGGTTGTATTTTTTGTAAGCCGGAATCTGCTCCTGTACGAACTGCTCCTGAAGGGAACCGTTCTGTGCGACAACTACTTTGTCTGCGAGGTCATCGAAGGATTTGATGCTGTCAACATCTTCCTTGCGGACCAGGATGCCGTATGCTGTCTGCGGATCCTCATCTCCGAAGTAGTAACCCTTGGAGAGGTTCATGGTCTCGGCTCTTGCCGGTGTGTAAGCTAAAGCGGAGATCGCAAGGTCATATTTTCCAGTTGTGATGCTTCCGAGAACGCTTGTGAAGTCCATTGGTTTTAAGCGGACCTCAACGCCGAGAGCTTCGCCGATGTACTTTGCAAGTTCGATATCGGAACCTGTGTAGGCGTCCTCGCCGCTCTTTGTAGGATCGATGAACTCGTTCGGAGCGAAGTACGGCTCAGTGGCGATCTCGATGTATCCGCGCTCTAAGATATCGTTTAAACGGTTGTTGGAACCGGTTGTCTCAGATGCGATGATTCCTGCGTCTGTCTGAGGAGTTGTTGTCTCAGCGGCAGTGGTCTGTGCTGTGGTAGCGCCCAGTGCGGAGGAACCGGAACATCCGGAAAGTGCCGCAGCGGATAATAAAAGTGTTGTACCTAAGATGAGAAGCTGATTTAATTTCTTCATGGATTAGTTCCTCCTTGCATGCTGATTGATTTATTGTGTTAACAAGATTTTGATTTAGCGTGGTAAACTGTTACTATGGTGAAGAGTATACAGGAGGAAAAGCGATTTGTCAAGTAGGTTATTAAAAAAATATGAAAAAAATACCCGGCGATCTCAGAATAGAAATCACCGGGATTCGATATTACTGTTCGACTGCTTTGGAGACCGCCGTCCGCACCGCTGACACCAGCGCCATGGAGGTATACTGGGATCCTGACGGATACTCCAGCCCCTCAAGACTCTGGTTTTCCAGGATCTGCGCCGCGATGGAATCCATGGCGGGGGCCACCAGGGGGTACATGGTCTCAACGGAGTTGCTTAGGGGCACGAGAGACACGGAGCGGATCCCTGTGCGGTCTACTGTGACCTCCACATTGACGTTCTCGCTGCCTAAAACGATGGGGGACGAATAAAGTCCCGGAACATATGTAACAGAGGCGGGAGCGGCCGATGAGGCGTTCTCTGATGCCTGGTCCGCCGTGCTCCCGGAGATGTTGTCCTTCTTCGGACGGAACATAAACAGAAAGAGCATGATGAGGATGATGACAAAGCCGATGAAAAGAGCGGTGTAGATGATCTCCTTCATTTTGAGGACGATGATCTTTGTTTTTGAACTCATAGAGTGGATCCTTTTCAGGGGGGATATTTGTATTTATCATATGAGAGAATATAATGAAAAATACATATGAGTCCGAGACAGCGGGGCATTATTGTCAGCAGTGAGCCGCCGGACCGGATCATGCGAAAGATCGGTCGTTTTTTTCGTGTTTTCATCAAAATACCTCGTGCTGCAAAAGTGCAGCCGTTTATCCATTACTGTCTGCCCATGGCGTGAACAGTAACTTTTAGTCCTGGAATGCCTGAAGTAGGCGGCGAGCTGGTTGCCGTTGTAGTAGGTCCAGACGGTGAGTTTCACCGGAGAGGAGGTCGGAGAGACTTCGGGGGTCTTCCGACATCCGGAGAGCATCAAGGAGACAATGGAAGAATCGGAGTATTTGGAACGGTCGGAAACAGGATAAAAAACTTGACATTTTCATGCAGAAAAGATACGGTTTAGATATCTGAAATTCGGAGAGAAACGACCCGCGGCATGGCGGGGCGGTATCAGGAGGACAAAATGGGATTATGCATCATCGCCGGCGGTTCCGGCGCCGGAAAAACGGAATATATATATAGGAAGATCATCGAGCTGTCCATGAAGGAACCGGAGGGCAGATTTTTCGTGGTAACGCCGGAACAGGCGACGATGCAGGCCCAGAAGGAGATCGTGAGACTCCACCCGAACCACGGGACGCTGAATATCGATATTGTGAGCTTCGAGCGCCTGGCTTACAGGATCTTTTCGGAGCTCTCCCTGCCGCAGCCGGAGATCCTGGACGACACGGGCAAAAATATGGTCCTCAGGAAACTTGCGGGGGAAAAGATGGACGAGCTCACCATGTTTTCCTCCCATTTAAACCGGCCGGGATTTATCGGAGAGATCAAGTCCATGCTGTCGGAGCTCTATCAGTACGGGGCGACGCCGGAGGACTTAAAGGCACAGACCGCGGGGGAACATGTGGGACAGATTTTGGCGGCGAAGCTCTCGGATATGGAAGTGATCTTTGAGGCGTTCCGGGAGTTTACGAAGGAGAAATATATCACACTGGAGGAGCTTCTCGACGTGCTCTGCCAGGTGGCGGACCAGTCTGCCCTTTTAAAGGACAGCACCATGGTTTTAGACGGCTACACGGGCTTTACGCCGATCCAGTACCGGCTGATCGGAATCCTTTTGAAGCTTTGCCGGAATGTCTTCGTGACGGTGTCTGCGACGATGGAGCCGGGGATGGACCTTAAGGCGGAGTCGGACGAGACGGATCTCTTTGACATGAGCCGGAAGATGACGAGAAAATTGAAAACATTGGCGGAGGAAAACGGGGTGAAGATCTACCAGGACCTCGTCTTTTCCAAACGCCCGCTTGTGCGGTTCCGGAACAGCCCGGCCCTCGACCACCTGGAGCGGACCTTCTTCCGCTATCCCTATACCCAGTACCACGGCGGAGAGCGGGAGATCATGCTGGTTGAGGCGAAGGACCCGGCGGATGAGATTGATTTTATCACGAACCGGATCGAGGAGCTGGTGAAAAAGGACGGATACCGGTACCGGGATATCGCCCTGGTCTGCGGGGACCTTCCGGGATATGGGCGGGAGATCACAAGAAGCTTTGAGGAGAATAAGATTCCGCTGTTCCTGGATGAAAACCGGGATGTGTCTGGAAATCCGCTGATCCGGCTGATCCAGAGCGCCCTGGATCTTCTGCAGAAGGGCTTTGACTACGAGAGCATGTTCCGGTATCTGCGGACCGGGCTTGTGACGGAGGAGACGGAGGCTGTGGACCGGCTGGAGATCTATGTGCGGGCCATGGGGATCCGGAGATTCGCGAAGTGGGACGCAGTGTGGGAGAAGACCTTCGAGGGCGGCGAGAATTTAAATCTTGTGGAGATGAACGCGTTCCGGGAGAAGATCATGGAGCCGCTCCGTGTCCTCAGGGAACGCTGCGCCGGACGGGGAGTGCCGGTGGCGGTGGTGACGGACGCTTTGAGAGAACTCCTGGAGACGCTTGGGGCCGAGGAGAAGCTGGAACAGTTTTCGGAGCGTTTCGCAGACTCCGGCATGGACCGGGAGGCGAGGGAGTATGAGGAGATCTACGGTCTCGTCATCGAGCTTTTTGAGAAGTTTAAGAGTCTTTTAGGCGATGAGTGCGTGTCAAGGAGAGAGTACGCGGAGATTCTTTCCGCGGGCTTTTCGGAACTCTCCGTGAGCATGATTCCCGCGGGGGCGGACCGGGTGGTCTGCGGTGATTTAAAGAGAACGAGACTCGATAAGATCAAGGTGCTGTTTTTCTTAGGAGTAAGCCAGGGCGTGGTTCCGGCGGATCACTCGAAGGGAGGTCTCTTTACCGACAACGAGAGGGAAATCTTAAAGAAGAATTCCATGGAGCTGGCACCCACGGCAAGGGAAGAGGGCTTTATGGAGCGGTTTTACCTCTATCTCATGATGACGAAGCCGTCAGATCTGCTGATCTTATCTTATCCGACGGTGACGGCGGAGGGAAAACAGATCCGGCCGTCCGGAATTATCGGGGAGATGAAGAAAAGGTTCCCGGACCTCGTTATCCGGGAGACAGAGGTGGAAAAACGGTCGGATGTCTCTGTGACAGCGGCGGGAAGAGCCGTACTTTCCTGGCTTCAGGAGCCGGACCGTCTGATGAATCCGGAGAATGAGAAGGTGCGGGAGCTCTACAGTTTCCTGTCCTCCGATGAGGCGAAGGCGGAGGAGATGGAAAATCTCGCGAAAGCCGTGGCCTATTCTTATAAGAAAGGCGGCATCGGCCGGGCAGCGGCGAGAGAGCTCTACGGAACGCTTTTAAGGGGCAGTGTGACGAGAATGGAAGGTTACGCGGGGTGTGCCTACTCCCATTTCTTAAATCATGGACTCGGACTCCGGGCCGGAAGAGAGTATGAATTAGACCTCTCCGACATGGGAAATCTGTTCCACCAGTCCCTGGACACCTTTTTCCGCAATGTGCGGGATCACGGAAAGGACTTTCGGACCATCACGGACGCGGAGCGGCGGACCCTCGTGAAGCGGGCGGTGGAGGAAGTCTCCGCAAAGTACCGGAACACGATCATGAAGAGTTCCGCGAGAAACGCCTACCTGGAGAAAAAGGTGGAGCGGATCACGGACCGGACAGTGCGGGCGCTGATCTATCAGATCCGAAAGGGCGATTTCGAGCCGGAGGAGTTCGAGGTGGATGTGAGCACACGGATTCCGCTGAAGGACGGGGAAGCCGTGAACCTTCGGGGGCGCATCGACCGCATGGACGTGTTTGAGGACGAGGACAAGATCTATGTGAAGATCATGGACTATAAGTCAGGAAGTACGTCCTTTGACCTGGCGCTTTTGTACCATGGACTGCAGCTTCAGCTTGTGGTCTACATGGACGCGGCGTTAAAGCTTCAGGAGAGCAGACATCCGGGGAAACAGGCGGTTCCGGCGGGAATCTTCTATTATCATATCGATGATCCGGTGATCGACAGGGAAGACGGAATGACGGACGAGGAGATCGAGGCGGGGATTTTAAGAAAGCTCCGCATGAACGGCCTCGTGAACAGCAGTCTCGATGTGATCCGGCATATGGACCGGGAGATCGAGAAGGAATCCGATGTGATTCCGGTGGCGTTAAAGGACGGGTATGTGCAGGAATTAAAGTCCTCTGTGGCTGGCGGAAAGCGGTTTGCCCATTTGACAGATTATGTAAACCAGAAGCTCAGGGAGATGGGCGAGGAGATCCTGGACGGAAACGTGGCGGTGGATCCCTACAAGCAGGGGAACCGGACGGCGTGCGATTACTGCCCGTACCACAGTGTGTGCGGGTTTGATTTAAAGACTGACGGGTATGGATTCCGGAGATTTAAGCCTATGAAGGCGGAAGAAATCTGGAAAGAAATTGATCCGGAAGACGAGGAAAACGAGGCGGAATCCAGCGCAGTGGACGGTGCGGCTGAGAAAGACAGCGCACAGTTGAATGCAGATAAGATAAAGAAGAAAATGGCTTCAGCGGGCGAAAAAAACGGGAAGAAGAAAACGTCTGGAAAAGAAACTGACGGAAAGGAGATTCTGTAATGGCGACAAAATGGACAGAGGAACAGAAAAAAGTCATAGAGACGAGACACCGGAATCTCCTTGTCTCGG
>CAVFLH010000033.1:9187-20298 GCA_963622995.1 uncultured Eubacteriales bacterium
CGTGGAGCGCATCATCCGCATGATCACGGACCCGGAACACCCGGTGGATATCGATAAACTGCTGGTCATGACCTTCACGAACGCAGCGGCGGCAGAGATGCGGGAGCGCGTGGAGACGGCACTCGGAAAGCTCCTGGATGAGGATCCGGGCAATAAGAACCTGGAGCGCCAGAACACGCTGATCCACCACGCGAAGATCACCACCATCGACAGCTTCTGTTTAAACCTTCTTCGGGAACATTTCCACGAGCTGGACCTGGATCCTGGATTCCGTGTGGCGGATGAAGGTGAACTGATGCTCTTAAAAGCCGATGTGATGAAGGAACTTCTGGAGGAATACTACGGAAGGGAAGATGAGCGGTTCATAAAGTTTGTGGATACCTATGCCACGGGACGGACAGACGGTGGACTAGAGGAATATATTTTAAAGGTATGGGAATTTTCCCAGAGCAATCCGTGGCCGGGGGAGTGGATCGCGGCCTGCAGGAAGGAACTTCGGGCTGGCAGAAACGGCGAAGACGGGGATTCCATGGAAGAGACACCGTGGATGAAGTATCTGATCCAGGATGTGAGACGGCAGGCGGAGGAGTTCTTAGACGGACTCTACGAGGCGGCTGACCTTGCGGCGGAGGAGGACGGCCCACAGGCCTACGCGCCGATGTTAGCGGAAGATATCCGGGGGATGGAGAAACTCAAGGAAGCTGGTACTTACCGGGAGATCGCGGAGTGCCTTGACGGGCTGAAATTCGGAAGACTGGCGGCTGTCCGGGGAAAAAATGTGGACCCGGAGAAGAAAGAACAGGCGGCGGCGTACCGGAACCTCGCGAAGGACGGCATCAAGAAGATGAAATCATTGTACCTTCCGGGAGATATCAATGAGGTGTTCTCGGATCTCGACGCCTGCAGAGAGCCGATTCTGATGCTTTTGGAGCTTGCGGAAGAGTTTTCCGCGAGATTCCAGGAGGCGAAGGAGGAGAAGAACCTGGTGGACTTTAACGACCTGGAACACTTTGCCCTGGAAGTCCTCACCGGCGGCAGTCTGGATCATAAGCCGGGACCGGTGGCGGATGAGCTTTCGGAGATCTACGAGGAGATCCTTGTGGACGAGTACCAGGACAGCAACGAGGTCCAGGAGACGCTGATCCGCTGTGTTTCGAGAGAGCGGTTCGGGACACCGAATGTGTTCATGGTGGGCGATGTGAAGCAGAGCATCTACAAGTTTCGTCTCGCGAAACCGGAGCTGTTTCTGGAGAAATATGAGTCCTACGGGAAAGAGGACGGGCTGTACCAGAAGATCGAGCTGCACAAGAACTTCCGAAGCCGCCCGGAGGTGCTTTCCAGTATCAACGACGTGTTCTACCGGATCATGACGAAGCAGCTTGGAAATATTAAGTACACGGATGACGCGGCCCTGTATCCGGGGGCGGAATTTCCGGTGACGCCGGTGGACGGGCAGGCAAAGACGGAGGTTCTGCTCTTAAATACCGGGGACTCGCTGTTTGACGGTATGGACGAGGAGAAGGCAGACTATACGGCGAAGGAGGCGGAGGCGAGACTCATTGCCTCTAAGATCAAGGAACTCACGGATCCGGAACATGGGATGAAGATCTTTAACGGGAAGACCGGGGAGTATGAGCCGTTAAAGAAGAAGGACATTGTGATTTTACTGCGTAGTCTTTCAGGGTGGTCCGAGGAGTTCCTGAGTGTCCTCGGGGCAGCAGGGATCCCCGCCTACGCGGAGTCCAGGACCGGCTATTTTACGGCGGTGGAAGTGGAGACGGTGCTCAACATGCTGGCGCTCATCGACAATCCGATGCAGGATATTCCGCTTGCAGGCGTGTTAAAGTCGCCTATCGGCGGCATGAAGGACCGGGAACTGGCCATCGTGATGGCAGAGTTCAAGAAGGATCCGGACCGGGGGGAAGATGTTGGATTCTATGGGGCGGTAAAGAAGTATTTAGAGAGGCATGGGGAGTCTGCGGGGAAAGCAGACAAAGATGCAGAGGGCCTGAATGCGGGAAATGAAAAGCTGACGGAAGGCGTTGAAGGTCAGTTAGATAAAGATAAAATTGGGCGAAATTTTGAAGTTGATGATTTTGAGAAGAACTTTTTAAAACAGACTTTGAATTGTGTTGAAGCTGGACAGAGGGATTACGAAGAGTCGGAAGAGGAAAAAATTATATATCGAAAATTAGATGCGTTTAAAAATCTTCTTACGACACTGCGAAAGGAATCCATGTACCTCCCGGTTTCCC
The DNA here is from genome assembly GCA_963622995.1 of uncultured Eubacteriales bacterium. GTDB lineage: Bacteria > Bacillota > Clostridia > Lachnospirales > Lachnospiraceae > Pilosibacter. The sequence continues at coordinate 11,443 of CAVFLH010000033.1, forward strand.
GCCTGATCTATCGGATCTTCGACCTCACCGGTTACGACAAGTACGCCGCCGCCATGCCGGCAGGAAAGACGAGGCAGGCGAACCTCTCCATGCTGGTGCAGAAAGCAGAAGATTACGAGAAGACCAGCTATCAGGGACTTTTCGACTTTATCCGGTACATCGAGAAGTTAAAAAAATACAACACCGACTTCGGCGAGGCATCCCGGTCCGGGGAACACGACGATGCGGTGCGGATCATGAGCATCCACAAGAGCAAAGGTCTGGAGTTCCCGGTGGTATTCTTAGCCGGATGCGGAAAGAAGTTCAACCGCCAGGACGCGAGAGGGCGGATCCTGATCGACGAGGAGTTTGGAATTGCGGCGGACTTTTTCGACCCGGAAAAGAAGGTCAAGGCGCCGACATTAAAGAAAAATGTCCTGGCGAGACGGTCAAACCTGGAAAACATGGGCGAGGAACTTCGTATCCTCTATGTTGCCATGACCCGTGCAAAGGAAAAGCTGATCATCACCGCAGGCGACAAATATCTCGACAACAAGCTGGAAAAATGGGGCGGGATCCCGGCGGGCGGCGCGCTGCCGTTTACGACCTTGAGCGCGGCATCCTCCTACCTGGACTGGATCCTGATGGCATCAAACGGGGCAAAAAACACCATCGATGTGAAGAATGTCCCGGTGAATGACCTCCTCGTGGAGGAGACGAAGAACCAGGAGGAAAAGGCAAAAATCTACCTGGAACTGGAACAGCTCCGGAAAGCGCAGCCGGAGGAGGTCCCGGGACTCATCGGGGTGAAATATCCTTACGAGGCGGATCTTACGCTGCACGCAAAAATGTCGGTTTCGGAGCTTAAGGAACAGGGGCAGTTTGTGGATGATGCGGAGAGTTCGTTTCTGATTAAGAATGTCAGGGAGAAAGAATCGTTAGAAGTTGAAGATAATAGGTCTGATTCAGAATCAGTGGAAAAATCTGTTGGAGTAACAGAGCAGTCTGAAATAATAGAACCGGAGGCACAGAAGGCAGTAGAGACTTTAGCCAGGAACGCAAATTCAGCAAAGGGTGCAGCCTCAGTGGCCGAAGAAAAAGCCAGAATAAAGCGTGCCTCCGACCGAGGTACCGCCTACCACCGCGCCCTGGAGCTGATCCACTTTGCGGAAATCTCTGGCTACGATGATATCGTAAAAGAACTCGACCGGATCCGTGAGGAGAAGCGGATGCAGGAGACAGCCCTAGATATGGTCTATCCGGGCGTTCTGACGAAGTTTTTCCACTCCGATATTGCAGCCCGCATGAAGCAGGCGGACCGGGGCGGCAGATTGCGGAAAGAGAGCCAGTTTGTGGTGGGAATTCCTGCACGGGAGATGGACAAGGCAGATTCTGATGAGCTGATCCTGTTACAGGGTATCATCGACGCCTGGTTCGAGGAGGAGGACGGTCTCGTGCTTGTGGATTATAAGACAGACCGGGTGAAAGAAGGTGGGGAGAAAATACTTCTGGACCGCTATCAGATCCAGCTCTTCTACTACGCAAAGGCGCTGGCCCAGATCACCGGAAAAAAGGTGAAGGAAGCCGTGATCTATTCTCTGGCGTTGCAGAAAGAGATTCCAGTTCCGATCAATTTATAATCAAAACTGCCCGGCACCATAGTAAAGATGCCGGGCAGCAGTTTTTTAAAGTTATGAAGTTATCACGAAAAAATTTAATCCGCGATAATCAACTCTTCCGCATACGGCAGAGTCTTGATCCAGTCACAGAACGTATGCCACTCCACGAGCTTGTGGGCCTTTCTCGCATGGTAAATATTGACGAGAGTCTCATAGTTCATCGTGCAGGTACGCATCTGGTTGTAGCTGGACGGGAGAAGCTGGATCATGTCGTACCAGTCCTCTTTATTCTTGCCCTCATTCATATATTTCAGACGGATCTGCTCGAGACGGTTCACAACGGTCTGCATGTAAGCGAGGGTGTCCGGAGTCATATGGTCATGGCTGAAATCGTCGATGTCGAACGGTTTGGAGTGGATCTTATGCATCGTGCTTGTGGAGTTCGCAACGGTCGCCACTTTGTAGGTGTCATATTCCTTCCACCAGTAGAGCGGGGCAGTAATATCCACAGATACAAAGATCTGGCGGATAAACTTTCTGTGGTCGCTTCCAGCCATGCGAAGGCGTTTCGCAAGATCGAGGTCATTCGGGCCAAACACGAAGTTTCCGTCCTCATCATAGCTGCTGTCCATACGTCCCCAGCTGTTCATCGGGTTTCTTGCGCCGCGCATGGCATTTTCAAAGTTCATGACGCTTGTGCGTTCTAATTTTATCATAATGTTTTCTCTCCTTGATTGAAGTCTGGCGGAAAGAGCAGCCCGGTGTCTCCACACGGTCTGCATCGCCGGATGCATACCCATTATAGCGGCTTTCTTTTGTATACACAAGATGAAAACTTGCAAATCACATGGGAAATCGCTATAATAAAAATTCAAGTATAAAAAGAATGTACTTTGACACATGCGGGAGACAAAAATGGAAAACGACTATATCGTCTGCGTCTGCGGGGATGCGAGCCGGGCGGCGTATCTCATTAAGGGTGAGAAGAACGTGCTCTTTGATGCCGGGATGGCTTACTCCGCGGACAGAATGATCGAAAATATTAAGCGGGAACTGGGCGATAAGCCGCTGGACGCGGTTCTTTTGTCCCATTCCCACTATGACCATATCTCCGGCGTTCCGTTTCTCAGAAAGGAATGGCCGGATCTTGTGGTATATGGAAGCGACTACGCGAAGAAGATCCTGGAGAAATCGTCGGCGAAGAAGACGATGCGGGAGCTCTCCGACGCGGCGGCCCAGGGAGCGGGCTTAAAAAAGGCCCCGGACTACCGGGACGAGGACCTTGTGGTGGATAAGGTCGTAAAAGAGGGAGATATCCTGGATTTCGGTGACCATAAAATTACAGTTTTTGAGACACCGGGACACACGAAATGTTCCCTGTCCTACATGGTGGACCATGATGTGATCTTTGCCAGCGAGACCGTGGGCGTGACCACCAGTGAGGTGTATATGCCATGCTATCTCGTGGGATACCAGATGTCCCTGGACGCGGTGGAAAAGCTGCGCCATGCGGGGGCAAAGCGGATCTTCATTACCCATGTGGGGATCCTGACGCCGGAGGACGCGGGAACGGCGATCCTTCCGGGCATAAAGAAAGAAGAATTTTCTGTGGACCGGGTCTGGGATTATCTGGAATCGGAGCTGAGACGGACGAAAGATGAGATTGTGGAGATCATCAAAAAATATCCCACGGAGGAAGAACGGCTTAAGGTCATGCTCGCCACCTATCACAAAGGGGTAAAGCAGGAAGAACAGCCGGATTTCGCGTTTCTTTTAAATGCTGCGGCAACACTGAAAGTTGTCCAGCGGGAATGCATGCAGGACGCGGATCTTGAAAGGTAAAACCAAACAGCAGGATATAAAGGAGGAAAAACAGCCATGAATATCATTGCGGCGGTAGATAAACACTGGGCCATCGGAAACAGGGGAAAGCTCCTGGTGACGATCCCGGATGACCAGAAGCTTTTCCGCGAGGAGACAAAGGGAAAAGTCATCGTCATGGGAAGAAAAACACTGGAGAGTCTTCCGGCAGGACAGCCACTGGCCGGACGAAAAAATGTGGTCCTCACGAGAGATGAGGCGTACAACGTAAAAGGATGCGAGATCTTCCATAATTTAAAGGACACCATGGAATACTTAAAGCAGTTCAAGTCGGAGGACATCTACATCATCGGCGGAGCGGAGATCTATGAGGCGTTCCTCCCGTACTGCGACACGGCTCACATCACATGGATCGATTACGAGTACATGGCGGATACATGGCTTCCGAACCTGGACAAAGCCCCGGATTGGGAAGTGACGGCGGACAGCGACGAGCAGACGTATTTTGACCTCTGCTATGAGTTCCGAAGATATGAGCGGACAGGGAAGAAAGCGCTGGAGCTGGGAGAAGTATCCATTCCAAATCAGCTTCGCTGATGGGATTTTTGCCTTCCGGCCTATGTTTTCTTACGGTCAGCGCAGCAAGTGCGCAGACCTACTGAACAGTTACAAATAATCACTATATCACATGAAAGTGATACAGAAGTACAGAAAATAAAGGAAACTATGTTGCGCATCTGAAAAAAAGATGATAAACTATCTCTAATATTGCCATATTGCTATAAAAGCAGCCTGGCAATAAGCGTGTGTGAATGGTCTGATATTCGAAAACGCATCGGAGCCAGATCTGCAATCAGTGTGTGATGGAAGAGAATGCAGTTATTGTGTTGCAATCGTATGGCTTCTGTGCCGCAAAGCTCTGGCACGGAAAGATTCAAGAAACAGGAGGTATGGGATATGTACCCTATTTTAGAGGCAAAAAAGCTTGCAGATAAGATCTATCTGATGGTCGTAAAAGCCCCGAGAATTTCCGCGAACTGCAAACCGGGTGAGTTTGTGATCGTGAAGATGGACGAGAAGGGCGAGCGCATTCCGCTTACGATCTGTGATTATGACCGCGAGAAGGAGACGATCACCATCGTATTCCAGACAGTAGGCGCGTCCACAGAGCGTATGTCCGCGTTACAGGCAGGAGATTCCTTCCGCGATGTCGTTGGACCGCTCGGAAACCCGTCCGATTTCGTAAAAGAGGATATTGAGGAACTGAAGAAGAAAAAATACCTGTTCGTTGCAGGCGGTGTCGGAACAGCTCCGGTATACCCGCAGGTAAAATGGTTAAAAGAGCATGGAATCGACGCCGATGTCATCATGGGGTCCAAGACAGAAGATCTTCTAATCCTGGAGAAGGAGATGAAGGCTGTTGCCGGAAACCTCTATGTGACAACAGATGACGGCACCTACGGACGCAAGGGCATGGTTACCGAGGTCATCAAGGACCTTGTAAACAATCAGGGCAAAAAATACGATGTCTGTGTTGCCATCGGACCGATGATCATGATGAAATTCGTATGTCTTCTCACAAAAGAGCTTGAGATTCCGACAGTCGTAAGCTTAAACCCGATCATGGTAGACGGAACCGGTATGTGCGGTGCCTGTCGTGTGACTGTAGGCGATAAGGTGAAATTTGCCTGCGTAGACGGACCGGAATTTGACGGACATGCCGTAAACTTCGACGAAGCAATGAAACGTCAGCAGATGTATAAGACCGAGGAAGGCCGCGCACTTTTAAAACTCCGTGAGGGCGATACCCACCACGGCGGATGCGGCAACTGCGGCGATTAATGATTTGATCGGTGATATGGAGGAAATGACATGGATGGAATGAAAAAAGTCCCGGTAAGAGAGCAGGAGCCGAAGGTCCGCGCAACGAACTTTGAGGAAGTCTGCTATGGATATAATGAGGAAGAGGCTGTCGCAGAGGCGTCCAGATGCTTAAACTGCAAGAACGCGAGATGCATACAGGGATGTCCGGTTAAGATCAATATTCCGGCATTCGTAAAAGAAGTAAAAGAAGGAAACTACGCAGAGGCTGCAAAGGTCATCGGACAGTCCTCCGCGCTCCCGGCAGTCTGTGGACGTGTCTGCCCGCAGGAGAGCCAGTGTGAAGGCCAGTGTGTCCGCGGCATCAAGGGCGAGGCTGTCTCCATCGGTAAGCTCGAGCGTTTCGTAGCTGACTGGTCCAGAGAGAACGGCATCGTTCCGGAAAAGCCGGAGAAGACAAACGGCATCAAGGTCGCTGTCATCGGCTCCGGTCCGTCCGGACTTACCTGTGCGGGCGATCTCGCAAAGCTTGGCTACGAGGTAACGATCTTCGAGGCACTTCACGAGCCGGGCGGAGTTTTAACATACGGTATTCCGGAGTTCCGTCTCCCGAAACAGGGCGTCGTACAGCCGGAGATCGAGAATGTGAAGAAGCTCGGTGTTGATATCGAGACAAACGTAATTATCGGTAAGTCTGTGACTGTGGACGAGCTGATGGACGAAGAGGGCTACAAGGCAGTCTTCATCGGTTCCGGCGCAGGTCTTCCGAGATTCATGGGAATCCCGGGCGAGAACGCCAACGGTGTATTCTCCGCAAACGAGTACCTCACAAGAAGCAACCTGATGAAGGCATTCCGCGACGACTATGATACTCCGATCGCAGCAGGCAAGAAGGTTGCCGTTGTGGGCGGCGGAAACGTAGCCATGGACGCTGCGAGAACAGCGCTTCGTCTCGGCGCGGAAGTTCATATCGTATACAGAAGAAGTGAGGCTGAGCTCCCGGCACGAGCTGAGGAAGTTCACCACGCGAAGGAAGAGGGCATCATCTTCAATCTCTTAACGAACCCGACTGAGATCCTGACCGATGAAAAGGGCTGGGTAAAGGGTATGACCGTAAGAAAGATGGAGCTCGGCGAGCCGGACGCATCCGGAAGACGCCGCCCGGTAGAGATCGAGGGTTCCGACTATACCATCGATGTCGATACCGTTATCATGGCCCTCGGTACTTCCCCGAACCCGCTGATCTCCTCCACAACAGGCGGACTTGAGATCAACAAGCACAAATGCATCGTTGCGGATGAGGCGAACGGTCAGACATCCCGCGAGGGTGTATTCGCAGGCGGAGATGCCGTGACAGGCGCCGCTACCGTAATCCTCGCCATGGAGGCAGGAAAAGCAGGTGCGCGCGGAATCCATGAGTATCTGAGCGGTAAGAAAGCAGAATAAACAGAAATTATAATCACATAGAGAGCTGCCGTTGGAAGGGGATTCTTCCGTTGGCGGCTCTTTCTACTTATACGAAACGGAGGAAAAGAACATGAGCACCCCCATGACCCAGGAACAGCGCTACATAAAAATGACAGAGATGCCGATCTCCCGGCTGATCCCAAGCCTTGCGGTCCCAACGATCATCAGTATGCTGGTGACATCCATCTACAACATGGCGGACACCTTTTTCGTGAGCCGGATCAGCACCAGCGCGTCGGCGGCGGTAGGTGTCAGCTATTCCCTGATGTCCATGATCCAGGCTCTTGGATTCACACTTGGAATGGGCAGCGGAAACTACTTATCGAGAGTTCTCGGAAGCCGTGACACGGAGAAAGCGGAGCGGATCGCCTCCACGGGCTTTTATTCCGCGATTTTTGTAGGACTTTTGTTTGCCCTGATCTGCCTGCCAAACCTTGACCGGGTCGTGCGGCTTCTGGGTGCCACGGACACCATCGCGCCTTACGCGAAGGATTACGCCAGATATATTTTGATCGCAGCCCCGGTGATGACCGGAGCGTTAGCCATGAATAACCTTTTAAGATTCCAGGGACTGGCGGTCTACGCCATGATCGGAATCACCACCGGCGGTATTTTGAACATGATCCTGGACCCGATCTTTATCTTCGGCCTGGACCTCGGAATCTCCGGCGCAGCCCTCGCCACGGCGCTCAGCCAGTGCATCAGCTTCGGGATCCTGTTCTTCCAGAGTTTACTCAGAAAAGACTGTGTCCACCTGAAACCTGGAAAGATCACGCTGTCCCTTTCCCTCTACGGAGAGATCCTTCACGGCGGAATCCCGTCTCTCTGCCGACAGGGCGTTGCCAGCATCGCCACAGCCGCGTTAAACCTTGCTGCAAATCCATTTGGGGACGCTGCCATCGCAGCCCTCTCCATCGTGAGCCGCTACATGATGTTTATCGGATCCGCCATGATCGGATTCGGCCAGGGATTCCAGCCGGTGTGCGGATTCAACTTCGGCGCGAAGCGGTATGACCGTGTGTTGGAGTCCTTCTGGTTCTGCGTGAAGGTCTCGGCGGTATTCCTGACAATGCTGGCGGTCGTGAGCTTCATCGGTGCCCCGCAGATCATGCGGGTGTTCCGGAAAGAGGACCTTGACGTGATCGAGATAGGAACCTGGGCCATGCGGTTCCAGTGCCTCACACTGCCGCTTTCCGCCTGGATCGTCATGTCCAACATGCTGACCCAGACCATCGGATACGGATTCCGCGCGTCCTTCGTCGCGGCGGGCCGCCAGGGACTGTTCCTGATCCCGGCGCTGTTCGTTCTGCCGGAAAAATTCGGGATCCGCGGACTCCAGTGGTGCCAGCCGGTGGCGGACGCGCTGACATTTGTTGTGGGAGCGGCGATTGTCCTCACGATCTTAAAGGAACTGCGGGAAAAGAATGAAGAGATGAGGGCAGACTGTTAAGAGAAAAGGCGCCGGCTAATTTCGGTAATCTTACCAGAATCCCCCTGCTACCGACAACGTAGCAGAGGGATGCGAATTTTCAATAATTTGAGGAATGGCAGACGGTGGGTTATTCATCGTTTACTATTGAAAAAAAGAAACGTTTGTAGTAAAGTATTGATAAGTAGTGTGGGATCGTAACTGTTCAGTTACGTAGAATCTACAATATGATGTTGTTTAAAGAATTATAACAGAAAGAAGGAATAGTATGAGGAAGCATGGAATGAAAAAACGTGTGCTGGCAGCCCTTATGACAGTCTGTATGACCGTCGGAGCTTTTCCGGGGGGGGGCGCTGGCGGATGTCACTGCGAGTGACGCAACGGCAGATCTGACAGGCAATCTGGAGCCGGAGAGCAAATATTATACGTTTGACGGGAAATCCACAACAGAGGAAAATGCGGATATTGAACTCAGCAAAACGGCCGTGTACAATGCGGAAGACGATAATTATACAATTACGTTGAATGCGAAGGCGAAGCCGAAGAAGACACATGTGGTGTTTTTACTGGATGCTAGTACATCAAAAAATTATTGTAATGAGAATGCAGTGCAAATAACAAGGATGGCCGATTATTTAGAAAACTACACATCTGATAAGACGTATGCAGATTTGGAATTTCCACAGCATTATCACTATGATAAAGGTGGTTATAATAGGG
>CAVFLH010000034.1:0-20281 GCA_963622995.1 uncultured Eubacteriales bacterium
CTGTTTATGTATAATTTCTTAATTGTTTATTTTTTTCACGTTTTTTATATTTTTGTGACTTCTTTTGTGGAATCTTTTTATCGGATTCCGTCAGCATTTCTTTTACTTCCCAAGTCCTGCCCCGAGGCGTTTCATGATCTCTCTCGTGACGGCCTCGATGTCCTCAGCGGAAAGCTCTGTCTTTGTGCCGCAGCTACAGGACGGCTCATCCTTCGGAACCGGGCTGCCTTTTCTCAAATCTTCCAGCTCGCAGAGGCCCCATGCCACGCGGCGGATATTGATGAGGTTCATCGGTGTGATGTTGTCGGATGTTGCGCTTCCGCCGACGGCTCCGCAGCCCAGGGTCAGTGCCGGTGCAAGTCCTGTGCTGGCTCCGACTCCGCCGAGAGCGCCCGGTGTGTTCACAAGGATTCTGGATACCGGTTTTCTTAAAGCGAACTCGCGGACAACGTCCTTATTCTTCGTGTGGAGCGTCATCGTGTGTCCTGCACCCTCATTCTGGAGAATACGGATGCTGAGCTCACATGCTGCCTCCCAGCCGTCCACGGTGAAGAACGCGATGACCGGGCAGAGCTTTTCTCTGGAGTACGGGTTCTTCTTGTTGACGTTCATCGGATCCTGCTCGGATACGAGAAGCTTTGTTCCATCCGGAACTGTAATTCCCGCCATCTCGGCGATCTTTAAAGCGGTTCTTCCGACGATCTTCGGGTTCATGGTTCCGTTTGCGCGGAGAAGGAATCCGGAGAGCTTGTCGGACTGTTCTTTTGTTAAGAAGTATCCGCCCTGCTTCTTTAATTCCTCTTTTACCTTATCGGCGATCCCCGTCTCTGTGACGATGGATTGCTCGGACGCACAGATGGTTCCGTTGTCGAAGGTCTTGGAATCCATGATCCGCTTTACGGCTAACGGGATATCCGCGCTGCCTTCAATGTAGGACGGGCCGTTTCCAGGACCGACGCCCAGGGCCGGATTTCCTGATGAATATGCCGCATGGACCATCACCTCGCCGCCTGTGGCAAGAATGATGCTGACATCCGGATGCTTTAAGAGGGCATCTGTCGCCTGGACCGTTGTGAGGCTTACGCAGTTGACGGTTCCCTCCGGCGCTCCTGCACGCTCCGCGGCTTCCTTCACGATCTTGTAAGTCGCTGTGATGCAGTTTTTCGCGCCCGGATGAGGGCTGATCACGATGGCATTTCCGGCCTTGATGGAAATGATGCTCTTATACATAACGGTGGAGGTCGGGTTTGTGGACGGGATCAGTGCCGCTACAACGCCCATCGGGACGCCGATCTCGGTGACCTTTGTCTCCTCGTTCTCTCTTAAGACGCCGACGGTCTTCATGTTCTTGACGGATTCCCAGGTGATGGCACTGCCAAGCTTGTTCTTTAAGACCTTGTCCTCCCACTTACCGAATCCAGTCTCCTGGACTGCCATCTTCGCTAACTCTTCGGCATGATCCATACATGCGGAAGCGATGGATGCGCAGATAGCGTCGAGTTTTTCCTGTGGAAATGTGCAGAGAATTTTTTCCGCTTCTTTTGCTTTTGCAACCAGGTCTCTGACCTCCTGGATCGACTGCAGATCACGATCAATATTCACGATCTGACCACTCCTTTCTGTTTCGTATCTCTATCTGAATTTTCATTTTTTCAATATGCTAATGGGTCATCCGCGATCCTGCAGACCGCGTCGGCGAAAGCGTCACATGCCGCCTGACAGGATGCCTGGCTTCCTGTTAAGAGCCCGCCCGCGAAGTTCGTCTCGGTAGGCGGTCCGTAATATAAGGAAAGCTCCACATCCGCTGCCTTTAACGCCGCATCTAGTCCCACGGAAGCTTCCAAAGGCGGCGCGATCAGGTACGCCATCGGTGTTCCTTCCGGGACGCCTGCCTGCTTGGAGAGGTATGTCCCCGTTCTGGAGATACAGTGGGCGAAATAGACCACCGTTCCCTCCTCGTTCGCCTCGTAGAAGTGGGCATCGTTCTCGATCAGGGAAAATGCTGCCTGAAGTCCGCTTCTCACTTCCTCCGGGTCAGGTCCTGAAAGGATTCCGATGAACTCCCCCGCAAGCGCTGTGCTGGCATTTCCTGATCCCGCATACATGCTCTTCGCGTAGGCCACATGGACATCCGCCTTCTTTGTGGCCTCGTCCACCGCCGTGTAGGACACATCGTCGCAGTCGGTGGTGAAGATTCCGAGGCTCCTATCCCCCGGACGGACATCCAGGTTCTTTAAAAGCATGGGATCCGCGTTCGGAATGATCCGCACTGCCAGGATCTTCGTGTTTAACTGTTTTCCTGCCATAGCGCCTCCTACTTCTTAAGATCAACGCCACTGGCCTTTTTCTCTAAGATCAGGGCTAAAAGATCAACGATATAAGCGCCCGCCTCGACAGCCGGAACGCCGTTTTTGTGGATGTTGGAGACAACGGTTCTTCTCGCCTCCGGCATTCCCACCGTCGCCATGTAGGAGATATAGGCGCTCATGCTCTCCGCCGTCGCGAGACCCGGCCGCTCCCCGATAAAGGAGCAGACGATCTTGGCGTTTAAGAGCTCCGAGATCTGGTCCTGGGCGGCGACTCTTCCGAATTTTACGAAGATCGGGGTTTCCATCTTGATTCCTTTTTCCTTTAATCCTTCCATCACGATGGGCAGGATCTTCGGCGCGTTCGCCTCAATAGAGGATGAGGAAAGTCCGTCGCTGACGATGATCTGGACATCAATGTCATGGGCACAGTGTTCGGAGATCGCTTTCTTTGTCTCCTCCGAGAAATCTCTTCCGAGATCCGGTCTTGTGAGGAATACATTTTTGTCCTCACAGAGAGTCTTTACCGGGAAAAGTCCCAGCTCGGAGACCAGCTCCTCGCTGACATCCATCATGACCGCATCTCTCGCCGCCGCATGGTCCGCGCGAAGCTTTAGAAGCGTCTGCGTCTTTAATCTTGGGCCGCACCGTCCGACTCCGATCCTGGCCGTCGTCTTCGCCATCATCCGCTGCAGGGCATCCGGATCCTGGGGATGGTCGATGAGCGGTGCCCGCCAGTCTCTCTCCTTTAATTCATCCCCGTCCGGTCCATCTGTTTCCGGTCCGCCTTCACTCTTTGGAACACTTCCGGCTGCCGCCTCGAGGATCTCCTGTTCCTGTTTCTTCCTGTTCTCCCTCACGGAAGCTTCCGCCTTCACGTCAGCGACACCGGAGAGCCCCGGAATTTCTCTTACCGGCTTCTCCGCAGATTTTTTCTCTTCTTTCCCGGTTTTCAGTTCCGCCAGGATCTCATCCGCGATCCGGTCGATCTCTTCTTTACTCAGCACTCCGATCACCGCCCTTTCTTCATGAAGATCGTCGGATCTCCCGCGTACTTTGTAAGTCTTCCGTTTTCCATGATTCCCATCTTCTCAAGCCAGCGCTCGAAGGCCGGGATCGGATGTTTTCCTAATATCTCACGGATCGTTCCGATATCATGGTAGGCGTTTGTCTGATAGTTTAACATGATGTCATCACTGGTCGGAACGCCGAGGATGTAGTTGACTCCCGCTGCCCCTAAAAGTAAGGACAGGTTCTCGATATCGTTCTGATCTGCCATCATGTGGTTTGTGTAGCAGCAGTCACATCCCATGGGGATTCCGGAAAGCTTTGCCATAAAGTGGTCCTCAAGGCCTGCCCGGATGACCTGCTTGGAGTCATATAAGTATTCCGGTCCGATAAATCCAACGACCGTATTGACCATGAACGGGTGATATTTTCTTGCGAAGGCGTAACATCTGGCCTCCATCGTCACCTGGTCCGCGCCCCAGTGGGCGTTCGAGGAAAGCTCACTTCCCTGTCCTGTCTCGAAATACAGGACGTTCGGTCCAGCCGCCGTTCCCTGGGTCTGCATCAGTTCCAGTGCTTCCTCCACGGTCTCCGCGGAGAAACCGAAGGCCCGGTTTCCTTTCTCGCTTCCCGCGATGGACTGGAAGATCATGTCACAGGGCGCTCCCTGTTTTACCGCCTCGATCTGGGTCGTGATATGTCCGAGGACACAGATCTGGGTCGGAATGTCAAACTGGTGTTTCACCTCGTCGAACCGTTTCAAAACTTCCGCGAGGCTGGAAACCGTATCGTTTACCGGGTTCAATCCGATAAGGACGTCGCCGCACCCGTAGGAAAGTCCCTCAAAAAGGGAAGCTGTGATTCCCTCCACGTTATCTGTCGTGTGGTTCGGCTGAAGTCTCGTTCCCATGATGTCCCGCTCACCGACGGTGGTGTTGCAGTGGGCCGTCACGCGGATCTTCTGCGCTGCGTAGATCAGGTCCAGGTTCGTCATGAGCTTGCAGACGGAAGCCACCATCTCGGCCGTCAATCCCCTGGAGATCCGGTGGATCGCCTCATTGTCCGCCTCGTAGGAGAGAAGCCATTCCCTGAGGTCACTTACGGTCCATCCGGCGATCTCGCCGAATATTTTCTTGTTCAATCCGTCGATGTTGATCCTTGTGACCTCGTCCTCCTCGTAGGGTGCCGCCGGGTTCTCGTAGAGTTCCTTAAGCGTCATCCCCGCAAGAACGTCCTTCGCAGCGATTCTCTCGATATCCGACGCGGCTGCCACACCGGCTAAGACATCTCCGGATTTGTGTTCTCCGGCTTTCGCCATCACTTCTTTTACAGAATCAAAGGTAAAGCGTTGTCCGGAAAGTATCGTATGGTATCCCATGTTCTCTTTTCCTCTCCTCCTTTTACCCAAATAGTAATGTCTTTACGACTACCGGGATGACGAGACCGTTCATCACCGGCTTTCCGAAATCCACGAAGTTGTTGTCCTCCACGCGGATCTCGTCGATCACCACAATATTTCTCTCGTTTAAAAATCTCTGTCTCAAAAGCTGCCCTAACGCCTTCGCCATGTCCTCCCTGACAACAAAGAGGAACGGTTCCCCGTCCGGGATCGTCGCTTTCATTCCCTCTCCCAGGGCGGCGGCAAATGTCTTCAGTTCCACATAGCCCGGATTTTTCTTTCCGTTCACCGCGAGAACGATCTTCGTGCTGTCGCTCTGTTTTAAGAACCAGAGGATCTTTTCTTTCAGTCCTTCGCTCTTTCCCTGCCAGCAGGCATCTTCCTCGCTCTCCGAAAGCTTGAGTACCGGAATATTCTTCATGGGGAACAGCCCGTCCGCGTAGGCGATGGTACTTCCGGAAATCGTCGTCGTGTAGGTTCCCGCTCCGATCACCGTCGCCCGAATCGTCTCCTGGGCGTTGATCACATGGAATTTTGAGAACAGGCGGCTCCGCCTGATGGCATCCGCCAGGAGAATTCCGATGTCCCCGTAGGCGAAAACGTCCATTCCCGGGTGGTAGATGCACTCCGCCACGCCGCCGGAAAAACAGACATACCGGATCGGGCGCTCCGTCGGGATCACAAAATCGGAAGAACCTGCCGTCTGGACTTCTTTCATAAGCTCTGTCGGCTCCGCCGCCCCGAGCATTTCCTCCAGGACCTCCGCCATTCCGTCACAAAGTTTTGCGAGAACCTCCTCGTCCGCCGGATCACCTTCTTTGATCGAAAGTCTCAGCGATTTCGCGATCGCCGCGGCACTTGGGCTTACATAAGTGATCCGCCTGTGTTCATCCACGATCACCTGGCGTCCGCCGATGTCCATACAGCCTCTCGTTCCGATTACTCCGCCGTCAAAGAGGACCACATTTGTGGTTCCGCCGCCGATATCCAGGTTTACGACCACAACGCCGTTGTCCTCCGAATACTTCCAGGCACCGCTTCCCTGTCCCGCGATCACGGATTCCAGGTCCGGGCCCGCCGTCGATACGACGAAATCTCCCGCAAACATGCTTAACTCATCGAGGACCATGGACGCGTTCTCTTTTCTCGCGGATTCACCGGTGATGATCGCGGCTCCCGTTTCCACCTGATCCGGTGTCACGCCCGCCGCCGCATACTCTTTTTCCAGGATCTTTTTTAAGGCTGTCCCATCGATCAGAGATCTGTCGAGGAGTGGTGTCCGGTAAACAGGACTTTTATAGATGATTTCTTTTCCTACGATCTCCACAGATGGAACCGAAAAATATCCGGCTGTATTCTCGATCGTCAGGTGGCTGAAGATCACCTGGGATGTGGATGTTCCGATATCGATTCCAACGCTCAGCATTTTTGAATGTTCCAGTATTCTCACCTCCGTTCTTCGAATTTTCCTTAGAAAAGAACAAAAGACCCAGAGCAGAAATAAATTCCTGCTCTGAGCCTTATCGCTGTTACACCGCACCCTGTTGTGCGATGAGATATTCAATTTCTCCCACTATTATATTCCAGCTTCCGCCGTTTTGTCAATCAGAAAATCGAAGGTCACGGACGTGCCGGATTCCCCGCTCTCCACATAAACTTTTCCCTTTAATTTGTCCTTCACGGTCATCTGCACCAGCATCATTCCGAAGTTTCCCGCGTTCCAGATCCCTTCCGTTCCGGTTCCGTTGTCCTGGACCGTCACGGAGGCGTAGCGCTCGCCGTTCTTTAAGATCACACGGATCTCCCCGCTCTCTCTTCCCTTAAAGGCGTGCTTGTAGGCATTTGAGACGAGCTCGTTTACCACGAGGGCCACATCCGTCGCCTGATCCTGGGACACGGTGAGGTCATCTCCGGAAAGCTTTAACTCGATGGGATATTCCTCCCCATAGAGGAGCAGGAACTGATTCTTTAACTTTTCGAGGAACGGCATCAGGGGCGCCGGTCCCTCGTCGTTTGCCGTCAGGATCTCATTGATGGAGGCGATGCTTAGGACTCTCGCGATATTCTCCCGAAATGCCTGCTTTACCTCCTCGCTCTCCGACTTTCTCGCCTGGATGTTCATGATACTGGCAACCAGCTGAAGATGGTTTTTTACCCGGTGGTGGACTTCCCGTCTCGCATTCCGCACCGCCGTGCTCTCCGTCTTTGAGCCGATGGAGCCGAAGGCCACCGGCTGTCTCGCCATCGCCTCGTACTTCTGTTCTTTCTGAATATCTTTGCTGATGTCCTTTTCCCCGATGAGGATCCCGATGATCTTTCCGTCCTCTCCCTGGATTGGAACCGCGTCCTGACGCACCGTCTTCTCTTCCTGGGTCACCGCCTTGATGTCCCGGACCGGGGCGCGGGTCTCCAGCGCCCGGTAGACCGCAGGTTCATCCTTTCTCTCTGCCATACAGCCCACGACGCTTTTCTCATAAGCGGACGGCATGTATTTCGGGCCCGCCTGGGCGGCGACGAACATGATCCCTGTTTCCTGATCCATGCAGTCGATAAAAAGGTCGGCTCCCGCAAGTTCCGCCATCATGGATAACATCTGTTCCGTCTGCTTTAAAGTCTCCGTATCTTTTTCAGAAAGCCCGGTTCGTTTTCTGATCTCCTCCGCCGTCATCTTACATTTCCTCTTCCATAAGCTTTTTTGCAAACGCAGAGACCGTAAGTCCTGCCTTTTCCGCGCCTTTTACAAGATAGCGGTAAGCGTCCTGCTCCGTCATCTGCCGTTCTTTCATCAGCCACTTTTTCGCCTGGTTCGCCTCATTCCTCTGGGTCTCCACGCGAATGATCGCACGGGCCACCGCAACTAGCGGCGCCCGCTTTTCCATGGCCGTCTTCTGCATCTTCCGGTAGGCATCCACCTCGGAAATGTGCTTTGATTTCGCCAGAAGTCCCTTCGCCCGCTCGATCACGCGGTTTTCCTCAAGTCTCCTGTTTGCCTCGCCGAGCGCCAGCTTCTGCTTCGCGAACCGTCTTCCCTGGGCGTAGGCCATCTCGATGGTCGGGCGCAGATTTCTCATCTCGATAGGCTTTACGATATAGCCGGATACCCCGATCCTGCCAGCCTGGTCAAGGAAATCCTCGTCCGCGAAGGCGGTGCAGATCACAACGCATCCAGCGAGGTTCTCGTTGATAATCGTCTCTGCCGCCGTCATTCCGTCGAATACCGGCATCTCAAGGTCCAAGAGGACCACATCCGGGTTCTTCTTTCTGCAGAGTTCCACCGCGTCAAATCCGTCCGCGCCTTCCGCCACCACTTCATAATTCAATTCTTCCAGCATCTGACCGAGGTCCATGCGGATGATCGGCTCGTCATCCACCACGATCACGGTCTTTTTATCGATATTTGGTCTGTCCGTCATTCTTTTATCCTCAAATTACGCCATTCTATCCTGTCTATCGCAGCCGATTTCGTTCTCTTTAGAATGCCGACCGCAATTCTTTCATTCTTCTGCCCTGACGTTTCACTTCTGCTTCTGCAGGTCTGCCGCGCTACCGCGCACTTATCCTTCATAATACAATATTTTTTTCAAAAATGGAACCAGTCAGGAAGGATTTTCTTCCGGAGTCTGCGCCTTCCCTCCCATTCTCCACCATCCTGTCATCCACTTTACATAGTCGGAAAATCCCGCGGTATCCACATCCTGTGCCGCAATGACAGGGATATTTCCGATCTCCTCCCCGTTGAAGCGGTAGCGCAGCGTTCCAAGCTGGTCTCCCGCCTTTACCGGGGCCTTTGTGCTCTCTTCCAGGGTCAGTTCCCTCTCCACCCCGGAAAAGTCCTCCCCGTGGAGTCCCAGATATGTAAAGGTATCGCCGTAGGAAAGCTCCACCTCCGACTCTTTTCCGCCCGTCACGGAAAGCTTCGGAAGTTCCGGCGGCATCTCGTCTTTATAGAGTCTGCAGTTTCCATACCCATAATTTAAAAGCGTCACCGCATCCTTAAATCTCGCCTTAAAGTCCGGTGCCGCTATAATCGCGGCGATGAGCTCCACGCCGTCCTTTTTCGCGGTGGCGGAGAGGCAGTATTTCGCGATGCTGGTAGAACCTGTCTTCAACCCTGTCACCTCGAAATTCGTCGCCATCTTTAAGAGCTTATTCGTGTTGGAGAGGCCAAACTCTTTTGTCCCCTGTTTCGTCACATGAGTGATGTTTTCCATCCAAATCGTCGTGTAATTTGTGATCTGCGGATATTTTGTGATGAGTTCCCTGGACATCAGCGCGATGTCCCTCGCCGTGGTCACATGTTCCGGGGAGTCTGTGAGGCCGCAGCAGTCGATGAATTTCGTGTGTTCCATCCCAAGGCCTTTCGCCCGCTCGTTCATCATCTTCACGAATGTCCCCTCATCACCGCCGATAAACTCCGCCATGGCCACCGACGCGTCGTTGCCGGAGGCGATGACGATGCACTTGATCAGGGTCTCAACGGTCTGGATCTCGCCTTCCTCCAAAAATACCTGGGAGCCGCCCATGGACTTCGCATGGGCGCTTGTCACCACCTCGTCCGTCAGGTGGATTTTCCCGGACTGCAGGGCGTCAAAGATCAGGATCAGCGTCATGATCTTCGTGACACTTGCCGGATTTCTCGGCTCATCCGCGTTCTTCTCACAGATCACGGTCCCTGTGGACGCCTCCATGAGGATTGCGGACGGGGCCGTGATCTCCGGTCCGGTGTATGCTGCCGTCTCAGGCTGTATCTCACGTATTTCCATGATCTGATCTTTTATGACTTTTTCCCTCGGCATTCCATATCCGTCCACCGGTTCCATCATCAGGATCCCGGCTATGATCCCGCAAAAGATTCTTTTTCCCGCTCTCATATTTCTGCTCCTGACCTGTCCGCTGGCCCACAAAATTTTTCCGCCGGGCGCCGTCTCATCCCGCCCTGCGGCACGTTTTTCATGTTCCCAGCCGATTTTTCTCTCTATAAAATATGGTCCGGACATCCCCCTTTATGTCACTGCTTACAAAATGCTTAATTTTTCTATTTCTCATGGCGGCAGACGTGAGGTTGTGTTATGATAGAAGTAATAAATACAGATTTTTATCCGCCGTTTTTCCTGACAATGGACGGCGGTTACGAATTAAATTACGAGGTGATACTTTGGAATACAATGATGATTTTGAAAGACGCCGCGCATATATTTCAAGCCGCGAAAAGATGCGGAAACGGCGGCGGACCGTTCAGATTACGATATTTCTGATGGTTTTCGGAGTCCTTCTCCTGGGGATCGGCGGACTGCTTCTCTTTAAAAAGGGCGGCAGCTTATCCACACTGTTTAAAAATAATCCTTCTGAAACTTCCGCGGAGTCAGATCCGTCCGGAGATGAAATCCCGAATATTTCTCTCGCCGAGAGCGGATCCGACGGGGATGCGTCTTCCGAGTCACAGGAATCCGCCGCACTGACTGCCACATATAATACCGGCGATGCCGCCCTGGATGAGATCTTAAACAGCGCCCACGCGAAGTTCGTCACCTACGACTACGACGCTGCCATCGAGATCTTAAATTCCAACCCAGATTACGCGGAAAATTCCGATGTGAAAGAACTTCTCGCCTCCTGCGAGGAGACAAAATCCACGCTCGTCCGGGCAGATGTGAATAAGATCACCCATGTGTTCTTCCACTCCCTGATCATGGATAACTCCAAGGCCTTCGACGGGGACGCGGATTCCAAGGGCTACAATCAGGTGATGACCACAAAGAGCGAATTTTTAAAGATCCTGGATTCCATGTACGCGAAAGGATATGTTCTCGTAAAGCTCCACGATATCGCCCACGAGGTGACGGACGAAAACGGCAATACGAAGATGGTGGCGGGGGATATTATGCTGCCGCCGGGAAAGATTCCGTTTGTCATGTCACAGGATGATCTCTGCTACTACGAGTATATGGAAGGCGACGGTTTCGCAAGCCGGATGATCGTGGGCGAGGACGGAAAACCGACCTGCGAGATGGTGATGGATGACGGTTCCGTGGCGGTGGGATCTTATGATCTCGTGCCTCTCCTTGAAGACTTTATCACGGAACATCCGGACTTTTCCTACCGGGGTGCCCGCGCGGTCCTTGCGTTTACCGGATATCAGGGCGTTCTGGGATACCGGACGGATCCGTCCTATGAGAGTTCAAACCTAAATTATGAGGCAGACAAAGATACGGTCCGCCAGGTAGCGCAGTGTCTTCGCGACAATGGCTGGGAGCTCGCCTCCCACAGCTGGGGACATATTAATTTCGGGAAACGCTCCTTTGAGGATGTGAAGACGGATTCCGATAAGTGGGCGTCCAGGGTGGAATCCCTGATCGGAAAGACGGATATCCTGCTCTACCCGTTCGGATCGGACGTCGGTGACTGGCATCCGTACACATCTGACAACGAAAAATATGAGTACCTCCACCAGCTGGGATTCCGCTATTTCTGCAATGTGGATTCCAGCCAGTACTGGGTACAGTTTGGATCTGACTATCTCCGCCAGGGACGGCGGAACCTGGACGGCTACCGCATGTACTATGATCTGCCGGAGACGAATCCGGAAAAAGACCACTTAAGCGACCTCTTCGATGTGACCCAGGTCTTCGACCGCGAGCGGCCGGTTCCGGTGGCACCGATGAATTAGATCCCGCCACTGGCAGCTTCTTCCAGATGCATGGCAACCAAATAAGAACGGACTTCAAAGGTCATCTATCACACGGCCTGAGAAGTCCATTTTTTAAGCTATCCACTACAAAAGCTGCCGTCTCCAGTATTTATAGAATGTCTGAAAGTAAAATACGCCGGATAGTTTTTCTATCCAGCGTACTTAAATCGTTCTTATTTATTCTGTACTTTCCGGCTCTTTCAGCCGAAATTTTCACTTAGAACTGCACAATATCCTTGATCTCCTGCGCCGGTTCCACGCTCTCGGCGTAGAGCACCGGGCCGACACCGTCGTAATCTGGCCAGAACTCGTATGCGATCTTCGCGCGAACCTTCACCCACTGCTTTGTCTCAAGGTTTCTCGCCTCGCGCGCCTTGCAGATAAAACCTAAGAATGTCATATCCGCCTCACAGCATGTCATCGCCATACGGCCCGGAACGAAGTAGTTCTTCGGGAATTCCGGGGATTTTAATACCATACCGGTGAACTCCACAACTTTTCCCTCGTAGCGGTCCTGCTTGTCCATAGCGTCGATGTACCAGATGCCGTAATCCTTCGGATCAATCTTGATCACATCCGCCTTCATGTCGTACGGAAGATCCTCTTCCAGGACCTCCTGCTCGATCTCGCCCTCCGCGTCCTCGAAGATCAGCTCTGCCTGCGGGTTCAATGCCTTTAAACCGCGGCGGTAGCGGGTGATGTTCTCGTCGCTGACTTCGTCGCAGCGGTTCATGATCACAAGCTCGGAGCGCTTTACAAGGAGCGCTAAGAGCGGCTTCATGTTGCTCAAGTAGAGCTCGAAGGTGGAACCGTCGATGATTGTGATCTGCTGGAAGAGTTCCCAGGTATCCGGGAGCTGCAGCTGATCCTGCGGCCACATTCCGTTCCACTCGATGAGCACACGGGTCGGGTCATATAATGCCTCGATCCGTCCATAGAAATCCTCGTCCATCTCGGAGATGTCTTCCACGGTAACGATCTTTGTTCTTGTTTTCTTTAAGATTTCCTTATCGTACTCCGTATCGCCTTCCTCGCAGAGGATCAGAACGGTGGTACCGTCGGCCTGGAAATAGTCCTGCTGTAAAGTATTTGTGATGAACTGGGTCTTTCCCGCTTCCAGAAAGCCGTTGATGACAAATACGGGCATTTTTTCCTGCTGTTTCACTTTCTTATTCTCCTAATTATATAAAATGGTTCCTGCCCACGTCTTGCGCAGACAGGAACTTTTTGTTTTCATGCATCAAACTGAAACTGCCACGGAACAGGTTCTGCCCGTCAGGCAGCCTGCCGCTGGCAAAGATACGTTCTTTAAGCCTCGAAAGCCTTCTTTAACTCGTCTTCCTTTAAGTTAGAACCGATCACGCACACTTTTCCTGTATAGATCGGAGCGCCTGTACGGATCTCGGTCTCTTCCGGAACAAGATCAAAGTAGTACCATGTTCCGTCTGTATCCGGCAGCATTCCCTTTGCGCGGAGAACCTGGCCGTATTTCTCGGAGTGTGCAAGCTCCTGTAACAGGGACTCGAGTTTCTCCTTTGTGATGGTGCGGTTTGTCTCAAGACCCCAGCTTGTGAATACCTCGTCAGCGTCATGATCGTGATGGTGATGGTGGTGGCCGCATCCGCACTCGCCGTCATGGTGATGGTGATGCTCGTGCTCATCCTCATCGTCGTCATGATGATGGTGATGGCCGCATCCGCACTCTTCGTCATCGTCATGGTGGTGATGATGGTGCTCATGCTCGTCTTCGTCATCATCATCATCGTCGTGGTCATGGTGATGATGGTGGTGACCGCAGCAGCACTCCTCGTCGTCATCGTCATGATGATGGTGATGGCCCTCTTTTACCTCCTCAAGGAGCTTCTCAGCCATATCGTCCGTCGGCTTCTCGATAATCTCAAGAAGCTGCTCGCCTGTGAGCTTGTCGATCGGGGTTGTAACGATGGCTGCCTTCGGGTTCTTCTCGCGGATCATCTCTACGCACTGAGCGACCTTGTCTGCGTCAGCGACATCGGTACGGCTTAATACGATGGTTCCTGCGCTCTCGATCTGGTTGTTGAAGAACTCACCGAAGTTCTTCATGTACATCTTACACTTCTGCGCGTCAACGACTGTTACGGAACCGTTTAATACAACGTCGATCTCACCTGCAACGTCGCAGACTGCCTTCATAACGTCGGAAAGCTTGCCGACACCTGACGGCTCAATGATGACACGGTCCGGTGTGTATTTTGTAAGAACCTCATTTAAGGAACGTCCGAAATCACCGACTAAGGAACAGCAGATGCATCCGGAGTTCATCTCACGGATCTCGATGCCGGAATCCTTTAAGAATCCGCCGTCGATACCGATCTCACCAAATTCATTCTCGATCAGAACTACTTTCTCGCCCGCAATTGCTTCTTTCAGAAGCTTCTTTATAAATGTTGTTTTTCCGGCTCCGAGGAAACCGGAGATAATATCAATTTTTGTCATAATGACACCTCTTTCTTGCCATCCTAATTTTTAAACTACCAATTACTAACTTTAACACATTTTCCAACAAAGTCAAGTACTGCCGCTTCCGGCAGGTACCCTGAAAGCGGCAGAAATATATAAAAGAATGTGTCTTGGCACATTCTCGCGCCGAGCGCGGTCGCTTGCGACAACCCACATCTTCGCGCGAGTGCGCATCTTAGGCACGCGAGTGCCTTTTTGTTTAACAGGAAGTTCCATCGGAATTTCCTGTTAAACGAGAATTTTTCTCATATGATGTTGTTATCTCGACTGCTTCACCAGCTGCACGATGCTGAACACACCGAACATCGCCAGATTCACAACAACAACGCTGGCTCCCGCCGGGATCGAATATACATAGGAAAGAACGAGTCCGATAAAGAAGCACACCACAGACACAACGCCCGAGGATACCACAACGCCGAGGAAACTCTTAAACACCCGCATGGATGTCAATGCCGGGAAGATCACAAGGCTAGAGATCAGCATTGCGCCCATCATTCTCATTCCAAGAACGATAGTGATAGCAGTCAGAACCGCGATCAGAAGGTTGTAGGCGGAGACCCGCACCCCTGTCGCCTTCGCGAAGCTCTCATCGAAGGTCACTGCAAAGACCTTGTTGTAGCAGATCACAAACATGCCGAGGACCACCAGGGACAGCACTACACTCAAGTACATGTCCTCGCGGCTCATGGCCAAAATACTTCCGAACATATAGCTGCTGACATCCGTCGTCATTCCCGTCGTCAGGGATGTGACGATGATACCGATGGCAAGAGAACCTGCCGAGATCATGGCGATCGCCGCGTCACTCTTGATCTTTCCGTTCCCTGTGATCCGAAGAAGCAGGACTGCCGCCGCTGCCACCACCGGGATCGATACCGCGAGGGGTGCCCAGTTAAAGGCCACCGCGATGGAGAGTGCCCCGAAGGAAACATGGGACAGTCCGTCACCGATCATTGAATACCGTTTCAACACAAGGCTGACGCCCAGGAGCGACGCGCAGAGCGAGATGCAGATCCCGCCGATCATCGCCCGCACGAGAAACGGATAGGAAAACATTTCCTGTAAAAGTCCCATTTAGTTCTCACCTCCGAGGAATTCTCTTCCAAATTCCGATTTCTTATACTCATCCACAGTCCCGTAAAACTGGACCGTCTGTTTCAACTGTAAGATCTTGTTGGCCTGGGTCACGATATTCCCGATATCGTGGGAGACCATGAGGACCGCAACCTTCTCGTCACGGTTTAAGTGGCGGATCACCGCATAGAAATCCTGGGTGGACGCCGGATCAAGACCAGTGATCGGCTCATCCAGGATCAGGAGCTTATCCGTGGCACAGAGGGCTCTCGCGATCAGGGTTCGCTGTTTCTGTCCGCCGGAGAGATCCCGGTAGCAGCTCTTTTTAAGATCCGTAATTCCGAGTTTTTCCATGTTTATCGCCGCAAGCTTCCGCTCTTCCATCGAGTAAAACGGGCGGTTTCCGCGCTTTCCAAGGCAGCCGGAGATCACGACCTCCTGGACCGTCGCCGGAAAATCCTTCTGAGCCGGGGTCTGCTGCGGGAGGTATCCGATTCCGGACCGTTTTAACTCGTCCGCCAGCGTCAGGACGCCGCCGGTGGGCTTTATAAGCCCCAGAAGTCCCTTCATCAGGGTACTCTTTCCGGATCCGTTCTCACCGACGATGCAAAGATAGTCCCCGGGGTTGATCACCATGGACACGTCCTTCACCACGTCATAGTTTTCATATCCAAAGTCCACATGTTCACATTTTAATAATGGCTGGTTCATCGATAAAGTCCTTCCCGTAAATTGACAACATTCTGTTCCATCAGTTCCAGATAGGTGACGCCGTTATCGAACTCTCTTCTCGTCACGTTGTGACAGGAATGGAATAACAGCGGCTTTGCGCCGGTCTCCTCGCTGATGATCTCCGCCACCCGGTGGCTGGAAAGTTCCAGATAATAGACCGCCGGGATCTGTTCCTCCCGCACCTTGTCGATCAGGTAGGCGATAGTTTTCGCACTTGGCTCCGTGTCGGAGGCACAGCCGGAGAACGCCGCCCGGTAGCGGAGTCCGTAGGTGTCCGCGAAGTAGCGGAGCGGGAACTTATCCGCCATGACGATGAGGTCTAAGTCCGCGCCGTTTACCACATCCCGGAATTCCTGGTCAAGATTCTCAAGTTTTCCGAGATAATCCACGGCGTTTTCCTCAAACGCGTCTGCGTCTGCGGGATCCATCTCTTCGAGCGTATCTGCAATGACTCTGGTGATCTTCATGGCATTCACCGGGGATGTCCAGATGTGCTCGTCGTATTCGATCTCGTAGTCCGCATCGTCATCATCGTGGGTGTGAACGTGAGCTTCGTCCGCGTGATCGTGGTCTTCCTCATCGTGATCGTGTTCTTCATCTGCGTGGTCATGATCTTCCGCGTCATGATCGTGCTCAGCATCCGTATGGTCATGATCCTCCGCATCATGATCGTGCTCAGCCTCATCCGCATGGGACGCCTCATCATGGGCATGATCATTATGGGTATCGTCTGCAGACTCATGGCTATGGCTGTGGTGATGTTCCTCACCTGCGTCCTCCATACCTTCCACGACTTCTTCCTCCACGGTGTCCACATAGTCCATCATCGTGATGACCTTTAAGCTATCCGAATCCAGGGATGCCACCACCTGGCTCACCCACTGCTCCATGGCACCGCCGTTGCAGATCAGAAGGTCCGCGTTCTGGATCAGCCGGATATCCGCCGGTGTCGGCTCAAAGGAGTGGCTGTCCTGTCCCGCCGGGATCACCATGGAAATATCCACAGCGTCCCCCGCGATCTGTCTTGTGAAATCATAGTATGGAAACAGGGTCGTTACCACTTTCAGCTTTCCATCATCCGGAGTTCCCACATCTCCGTGTGTGTCCCTGACAGAACCGCAACCTGTCAGAGTACCAAAAAGAAACATCGCTGCGGTGAGCCATGCTTCTATCCGTTTTCGTCTTGTTTTTCTAAAATCTTTCAATCCATTTCCTCCGGTATCTAACGCGCGTGGCTGCTATGACAGGCATACTCCGCACAAGGTCCGAATTTTCATGTTACTGTCTTTTATTTTCTGGTCACTGTTCTATGCTTTCCTGACGATTCGCATACCGTCCGCAGTGCAGCTGCTGCCAACTGCTGAACAACTACTTTTCAATCTCAGCTATAATGTCCTGCGGTTTCTCCAGCAGAAATTCCGGCTGGAATGCCGCAAGCTCCTCCCGGTCCCGGAATCCCCAGAGGACTCCCACCGTCGCCATCTCCGCGTTTTTTCCTGTCTTCATATCCGTGTTCGTGTCTCCGAAGTACAGGCACTCCGATGGATCCGCTCCACAGATCTTCGCCGCCCTCAACGCTCCCGACGGGTCCGGCTTCTTCGGAACGCCTTCCTGCTCTCCGAGCACCGTGTCAAAATATCCCGCGCCGAACACATATTCCACAGTCTTCTTCGCCTGGGCATCCGGCTTGTTGGATACAACAGCGATCTTTAAGCCCAATTCTTTCGCTTTTGCCGTGAGTTCCGGGATACCATCGTAAGGATGCATCTCATAGTTACAGTATTTTCCGAATATCTCCATATATACAGGGAGGATCGCCTCGTAGTGCGTCTCATCCGTATCCCCGCAGGCCGCGAGGGAACGTCTCATCTGCATTTTATATCCATCGCCGACGATGGTCATCATCTGTTCCTCTGTCAAAGGACCGAGTCCAAACTTTTCCAGGGAAAGGTTCGTGCAGTATGTCAGCGCATGGATCGAGTTTACCAGCGTTCCATCCAGATCAAAGATCAGACACTTATATTTCATATCTGCCTCCATATAAAGCAAAAATGGATCCCAAAAACTGTGCCACTCATTTTATCACACTCATCTCCAATTTACAAGCATTTTCTCAGCGCAGCACAAACGGCGAACACCGCCGCGGCTTAAAGTCCCCGGCAGGCGGTGCCTGGGAGAAGCTCTCTGACGGTACATATAAATATCACTTCTCAGAAGGTCTCGAAGCTACCGATTACTGGCTGGAGATTGACGGAACCTGGTACTATTTCGGTCATGACAACATCATGCAGACCGGATGGGTAAAAGATGACGGCAACTGGTACTATATGGATCTTGAGACCGGCGCTCTCTTCACAGGCTGGCACGAGATCAGCGGCAAGTGGTACTACTTCCACGAGGAAGGCGATGGCTTCAAGGGAACTCTCATGGTAGACTGTGAGACTCCGGACGGATATACCGTTGATGTGAACGGTGCGCTTGTAGAATAATTGCAAGCTGCTATTCCACGACCGGCACAGTAATTTTGTCGATCGGTCGACTAATTTCATTACAGTCTTATAAGTCCCTGCAGAATCTGTATTTCAGAATTCCGCAGGGACATTTTTATACGACCTTCTACACATCCAGCGTTTCCAAAGGGAAATATCCCCTGAAACATTTTCCTTACGAATTCAGCCGGTACCCCGCTCCCCAGACCGTCTCAAAAAGCCGCTCCTTCGAGAACACCATATTGGGATTCTGGGCCATGAACCGCAGGAGTTCAAACTCCCTGTTCGCCAGGTGTACCTCCTATTTCTTTCCAGCGGGTTTTCTCAGGGCTTTCTGTTATTCCTCCCGGGCGATTCCCGGAATCGGAATTCTTTTGGCGGTCTTTGAAGCGAGGAACCCGCAGAGGATTCCGATGAGCATTCCAGCAAAAACATCTGTCGGATAGTGGACATAGAGATATAATCTCGAAAAAGCGATCAAAACGGCCACGATCCCAAAGACCGCCCCAAGCCTCTTTTTCCCGCAGTTCCACACCGCTGAAGCCGCCGCGAAGGACACCGCCGTGTGTCCGGACGGAAACGAGTAGTCATCCGGTGCCGGGATCAGAAGTGTCCTCGTAAGATCAACGGAAAATGGACGCAGACGCGCGATCAGCGGTTTTAAGATCACGTTGCAGCTCACGACCTCAAAGACCAGCGCCGCCAGCATGCATGTGCCCAGAAGCCTCGTATCTTTTCTCAAAATAAAGACAATGGACAGCGCGACCCACAGGATCCCTCCGTTTCCAAGTGCCGTGATCACCGGCATGATCTGATTCATAAAAGGTGATCCGAAAACCTGCTGGATCCCATTTAAAATATTAAATTCCCATCCCATAACTTTTTCTCCTCTTCCATATCATATCATAACGATCCGTGACTTTTAATATCCAACCTCAAAATTTCCGATGGTGTACTCGCTGACTTTGATCTCGAGTTCCAGGTTATCGAGGTTTTCGATCACGAAGAGCGGGGCGTCGTTTTCCATTCTGTCGGCAAAGCGGCCTACTTTTGTGTTGACGCGGACAACGGTGCCGTCGATGGGGGCTTTTGTGCGGTCGTAGTTTGCCTAGGCGGTGTTCAGGTCCTGGATGGCTTTGGCGTAGCCGTTTCTTGCTTCTTTATCTTTTTCGGCGCAGGTGGTCACGGCGAGATCGTAGTCATTTTTGGCGATGTCGGCTTCTTTTTTTACGTCGGAGTCGTCGAGGACGGCCAATGACTGGCCTTTTGTGACTTTGTCGCCTTCTTTTACGGGGATCTCGAGGATCTCGGCGTGGAGGTTGGAGACGACGTCTACGCTGTCGGTTCCGGAGATGGGCCGGTTACTGTGAGGCGGTTTTGGATGGGTTTGCGGACCGGGGTCACGGTGTCCACGACGGGGACCATGGCTTTTCCGCCGGACAGGAGTTTGAGGCCGGTGATTCCCAGGATGGCGATGGCGGCGACGGCGATTATGATTTTCTTCTTTTGGGGATTTTTTGTTTTCTTTTCTGGGGTTCCGGTCAGTAGGGATTCTAGTTCTTTGTCGAATTCTTCTGGTGAGATTTTTTCTTCACTGCTCATACTCATGTGTTCCTTCCGAGGTTTTCTATGTTAAATGTGATTATTTTAACACTGGAGTTTAGTATAGCAGGGAAATGTTTCTTTCTTGGGTCTTTTGTCTGGCGGTTTTCTTGCGGAATTCTTACGGTTTTGGGCGGGGGTACGCTGTGCGATAAGGATCTGGCTATGCTGTGCAAGAAGATTGATTAGATGACTGCGTTGTCGACAGCAGTTTGGGGGCATATGTTGTTGTTTTTGACGGTTGCTCACGGATGAGAGGTTTTTACATATTTTATAGTAAGTACTTTTGAGTGAGGTGTCCATGACTCCGAAATTGGAAGTTAGAGGGGTGGATTATTCCTACCATACGATGGAGGGAGAGACGAAGGCCCTTTCTGATATATCGTTTCATGTGAATTCCGGCGAGTTTCTTTGTGTTGTCGGGCCGTCTGGGTGTGGGAAGTCTACGCTGCTTTCTTTGCTTTCCGGGCTTTTGGTTCCC
>CAVFLH010000035.1:0-19439 GCA_963622995.1 uncultured Eubacteriales bacterium
CTAAATGGACATGCATGAAAAGTCAAGAGGGAACTGAATAAAAAATAAGCTTTGCACATGATATGATTCTGAAATTTTAAAGACAGAAACATGGCATAGCAGAGGAGTTACCCCAGTAATTACAAGGAGACTAAAATATGAGAAAAGCAGCGTTGCACAATCTTGGC
This sequence comes from uncultured Eubacteriales bacterium, assembly GCA_963622995.1. Taxonomy (GTDB): domain Bacteria; phylum Bacillota; class Clostridia; order Lachnospirales; family Lachnospiraceae; genus Pilosibacter. Next base: position 168 of record CAVFLH010000035.1, read on the forward strand.
TGCAAAGTAAATGCATACGAAACGGAGGCCATGGAACAGCTTCTGGAGGCCGCTGGCTATGAGATCGTGAGCTTTGAGGACAAGGCGGATGTCTATGTCATCAACACCTGTTCCGTGACAAACGTTGCAGATAAAAAATCCCGCCAGATGCTACACCGTGCGAAGGCGAAAAATCCCGACGCGGTGGTAGTTGCGGCAGGATGTTATGTCCAGGCGGCGGCGGACAAACTGAGAGAGGATGCCGCCGTTGACCTGATCATCGGAAACAACCGCAAGGCGGACCTCGTTCCGCTTCTGGACGCGTGGTTTGCCGGAAAAGAGATCCGGGAGTCTATCACGGACCTTGCTGGATCCAACGAGTACGAGAAGCTTCATATCAGCAAGCAGGCGGAGCACACCCGCGCCTTCATCAAGGTTCAGGACGGCTGCAACCAGTTCTGCAGCTACTGCATCATCCCGTACACGAGAGGCCGCGTCAGAAGCCGCCGCCCGGAGGACGTGGAGGAGGAAGTAAAGATCCTGGCGGAGGAAGGTTACAAGGAGATCGTCCTCACGGGAATCCATCTGACTTCCTACGGCATCGATTTCAAGGATGAGGGAATCGATTTTCTGACACTGATCAAGAGACTTCACGAGATCGACGGAATCGAGCGCATCCGTTTCGGATCCTTAGAGCCCCGCGTTATCACGGAAGAGTTCGCGTCAGAACTCTCGAAACTTCCGAAGATCTGCCCGCATTTCCACCTCTCCTTACAGAGCGGATGCGATGATACCTTAAAACGCATGAACCGCCATTATACCTGTGAGGAATACGCGGACCGCTGCGAGATCCTTAGAAAACACTTTAAGAATCCGGCCATCACGACGGATGTTATCGTCGGATTCCCGGCGGAGACGGACGCGGACTTTGAGACCACAAGGGAATTTCTTGAAAAAGTCCACTTCTACGAGATGCATGTGTTCCCGTACTCCAGACGTGCCGGAACCCGCGCTGACAGGATGCCTGACCAGGTGCCGGAGCCGGTAAAAAAAGAGCGCAGTGCCGTTCTCTTAAAACTCGAGAAGAAGATGTCCGGGGAGTACAGAAGATCCTTCGTCGGAACAGAACAGAAGATCCTTCTGGAGGAACCGGTGACCATTGGTGACGAGGTCTACATGACCGGATATACAAAAGAGTACGTGAAAGCGGCGATCCGTCTCGACGGACGCGATCCGAAGAGCCTGAAGAATACCTTTGTTTCGGGTGTTCTCGGGGAATTCCTGACAGAAGAGATCCTGCTTTTGAACGAAAAATAAGTATTGAAAAACAGCGTCAAATCGGGCGGGTAAGTTTTATATTGCACAAAATATGAAAGTAGAGTAGAATAGGAATAGCAACAAAAGGGACGGCTTTGCGCGAAAAGCGCGGGACAGCCGCCGAAGGACGTGAGGATATTTATGGGCGATATCAGTAATACACAATATTTTAAAGCGGTACAGGAAGATAAAAAACTGGAGGTCGGCGAGGTTCTCCGTGAGGTCTACGAGGCCCTCACAGAAAAGGGATACAACCCGATCAACCAGATCGTCGGCTATATCATGTCTGGTGATCCGACCTATATTACAAGCTACAAGAGCGCAAGAAGCCTGATCATGAAGGTGGAACGTGACGAGATCCTGGAAGAACTGATGGAGAATTATATCAATACGAGACTCCGCTAGTTTCCGGGAAAGATAAGAGAAATAAGCAGACAGCCGGGAACACCGGCTGGTTTTGCTATGAGGAAAAACAGATAGGATTAGAAGATTATGAGAATACTCGGACTGGATTTCGGTTCAAAGACCGTGGGAGTCGCAGTCAGCGACGGACTTCTCCTGACAGCACAGGGTGTCGAGACCATCGAGCGCAAGGACGAGAATAAACTGCGCAAGACGTGTGCCCGGATCGAGGAGCTGATCGCGGAGTACGAGATCACGGAGATCGTGCTGGGACTTCCGAAGAATATGAACAATACAGAGGGCGAGCGCGTCGAGAAGACGAAAGCCTTCGGAGAAATGCTGGAGCGCCGTACCGGACTTCCGGTGCATTACTGGGATGAACGTCTCACGACCGTTGCTGCGGAACAGATCCTGATGGAGAGCGGAGTGCGCCGCGAGAACAGAAAAGCGGTGATCGATAAGGTCGCTGCGGGGCTGATCTTACAGGGATATCTGGACTGCCTGAAGACCAAGGAAAAATAGTACGAAACGATACCTGAGGACTTTTGGTTATTGTACATGGACCGGCGTTTTCTGAATTGAAAATGCCGTATGATACAGTAGCATTTTTCAGAGACAGGAGAATATGTATGGAAGAGAGAAAGATCACACTGGTCGACGATGACCAGACACTGGAATTCTATGTTGTGGAAGAGACAAAGTTAAACGGGGCAAACTATCTTCTTGTCACAGACGCGGAAGATGACGACGAGGAAGGCGACTGCTATATCTTAAAGGATATGTCCGGCGCTGACGAGTCTGATGCCCTCTATGAGTTCGTGGAAGATGAGGACGAACTGGAAGGTCTCATGAAGATCTTCGCGGAACTTCTCGATGATGTGGATCTCGAGAAACAGTAGATCACGTACAAAAAGCGGAAAATATTTAATACACAGATACAGACAAACAATCGTATTGACAGTGAGGAAACTTGCCCGTCTGGATGACGGGAAAAAGGCGGGTCCTGGTGATCGGAAAGATCTTGACAGAGACAGGACCGGCTGCTGTCCGCGCAGGACGCAGGCAGCAGGAAGGTTTTCGGAGGACAGATGTTGGGGGACGATGAAAAATGAACGATGAAACGGTAAAAGGACTGCTGCGTAAGGCAGGACTTAAAGTAACAAATCAGCGTATGATGGTACTTGATATTATTGCGTCCCATCCGGCGGAACATCTGACTGCGGAAGAAATTTATGATTTGGCGAAAGTAAACAGCCCGGAGATCGGACTGGCTACGATATACAGGACCGTACAGGTCCTTTTAGACCTGCATATAATCGACAAAGTCACATTTGATGACGGTTTTACCCGGTATGAGCTGAACGGTGAAGAAAGCGCGTCGGGACACCGCCACCACCATGCCATCTGCACCGGCTGCGGAAAGGTGTATTCCCTGGAATCAGACCTTTTGGACAGCCTGGAGGAGGAGGTCATGGACAAACTGGGCTTTCTCGTGACGAACCACGAGGTAAAGCTCTACGGACTTTGCAGTGAATGCAGGAAGAAGAATGAAAAGAAAGAGGTTATGAATCGTGAAGAACGTGAAAAATGATACAGCAGACTGCAAAGTCAAAATTATCCCTCTCGGGGGACTGGAACAGATCGGAATGAACATGACAGCCATCGAGTACGGCGACAGCATCATCGTTATGGACTGCGGACTTGCATTCCCCAGCGATGACATGCTTGGAATCGACCTTGTTATTCCGGATGTGACCTATTTAAAAGACAATTATGAGAAGGTAAAAGGATTCGTTATCACCCACGGTCATGAGGACCATATCGGAGCGCTTCCGTACGTGTTAAAAATGGTGAACGCGCCGGTCTATGCGACAAAGCTGACCATGGGCTTAATTGACCATAAACTCGAAGAGAACAATATGCTGCGCAGCGTAAAGCGCAAAGTTGTAAAACACGGACAGTCCATCAATCTCGGCTGCTTCCGCGTAGAATTTATTAAGATGAACCACTCCATCGAGGATGCGGCTGCCCTTGCCGTATTCACACCGGCGGGAATCATCTTAAATACCGGAGACTTCAAGATCGACTACACTCCGGTATTCGGCGATGTGACAGACCTCCAGAGATTAGCAGAGCTCGGAAAGAAAGGCGTTCTCGCTCTTCTCTGCGACTCCACAAACGCGATCCGTCCTGGATTTACCATGTCCGAGAGAACTGTCGGAAAGACTTTCGACGCGATCTTCGCGGAGCACCAGCAGAACCGTATCATCGTTGCGACATTCGCCTCCAACGTGGACCGTGTCCAGCAGGTCATCAACTCCGCCTGCAAGTACGGCAGAAAAGTCGTTGTGGAAGGCCGCAGCATGGTCAACGTCATTGGAACTGCCCAGGAGCTCGGATACATCAATATCCCGGATGGAACGCTCGTGGATATTGAACAGTTAAAGAATTATAAGGAAGAGGATACCGTCCTCATCACAACAGGAAGCCAGGGCGAGTCCATGGCGGCTCTTTCCAGAATGGCATCCTCCATGCACAGAAAAGTCTCCATCACCCCACGTGATGTGGTGGTTTTAAGCTCCACCCCGATCCCGGGAAATGAGAAGGCTGTATCCAGAGTCATCAACGAGCTTTCCATGAAGGGCGCAAAGGTCATCTCCCAGGATACCCATGTATCCGGACATGCCTGCCAGGAGGAGATCAAGCTTGTCTACTCCTTAGTACGCCCGAAATTTGCGATCCCGATCCACGGCGAGTACCGCCACAGAATGGCACAGAAGGAGCTTGCGATCTCCCTGGGAATCCCGAAAGAGAACGTTGTGATGCTTCACACAGGAGATGTGCTTGAGATCGGGGAGAGCGGAGCGGATGTGATCGACCACGTACAGTCCGGCGGCGTTCTCGTTGACGGACTCGGTGTCGGAGACGTCGGAAATATCGTACTCCGCGACCGCCAGAACCTTGCCCAGAACGGTATCATCATCGTTGTCCTTACACTGGAGAAGCATTCCAACCAGCTGCTCTCCGGACCGGATATCGTATCCCGCGGCTTCGTCTATGTGCGTGAGTCCGAGGACCTGATGGAAGAGGCCCAGGCCATCGTTGACCAGGCAGTGGCAGACTGCTTAGAGCGCCACGTATCCGACTGGGGCAAGATCAAGAATATTATCAGAGACAGCTTAAGCGACTTCTTATGGAAGCGCATCAAGAGAAACCCGATGATCCTTCCGATTATCATGGAGGTCTAGCTAAGCAACCTGCAAGGGGAATGATATGAGCAAGATAACGAGAGAAATCAACAAAATCAGCCTGTTTGTCATCAGCACATCCGGAAAGATCATCCTGTACGGTCTCGCCGCGGTGCTTATCGTCACGGGAGCAAGAAGCGCCTACTCCTTCGGACACGGGATCTTCTACGCGCCGGCGATGGAAGCGGAGCCGGGAACGGAAAAAAGTGTGAAGCTCTCTGGGGATGAGTCGGTGGAAGAGGTCGGAAAGATCTTAAAGAAAGCCGGCTTGATCCGTGATGCCCGCACGTTCACGATCCAGGCGAAATGCTACGGATACGAGGTGAAGGCGGGAACCTACGAGTTAAACACTTCGAAGGATTCCAAAGAACTGATCGATATTTTAAAGGAAAATCCGGACGATACCGCGAAGGAAGACACGAAATCATGATCACGGAAAACAGACTTACGGCTTATATAAATTCCCTGGACCAGGGAGACGGACCGCTTATTGAGGAGATCGCGGAGACCGCTGTGAAGAACAGGGTACCGATCATCCGCAGGGAGACGGCATCACTCTTAAAGACGATGGTGACGCTTGTGGCTCCGAAGCGGATCCTTGAAGTTGGAACTGCAGTCGGTTATTCGGCACTTTTGATGGCATCGGTGATGCCGGAGGAGTGCCGGATCACGACCATTGAAAAATATGAAAAAAGGATCCCGGAGGCGAAGGAAAACTTCCGCCTTGTGGGGATGGGAGAGAAAATTACGCTGCTGGAGGGCGATGCCGGGGAAATCCTTGCGGGTCTTTCCGGCTCCTTTGATTTTATCTTCATGGACGCGGCGAAGGGCCAGTACATCAACTGGCTGCCGGATATCCTGCGCCTTCTGCGGGACGGCGGACTTTTAATGTCCGACAATGTTCTCCAGGACGGAACGATCATGGAATCGCGCTACGCGGTGGAACGCCGTGACCGGACGATCCACGAGCGGATGCGGGAGTATTTATATACGCTAAAACATATGGATGAATTCGAGACTTCGATCCTGCCAGTGGGCGACGGGGTCGCACTCAGTGTAAAAAAGAAAAGCAGACCGGCGGAATAAAGGCGGACCTGCATTCTGACGGTCGGCATGACAGGTGCGCAGACCTGTCGAACATTTGGAAAGGATTAATTATGAGAAAAACAGAACTTCTGATTCCGGCAGGAAGCCTTGATGTCTTAAAGACAGCCGTTATCTACGGCGCTGATGCCGTATATCTCGGCGGCGAGGCATTCGGACTCCGCGCCAAGGCAAAGAACTTTACGAACGAAGAGATCATGGAGGGAATCAAATTTGCACATGACCACGGCGTAAAGGTATATATCACAGCGAACATTCTTGCGCACAACGATGACCTCGCGGGCGTTGAGGAGTATTTTGAGGAGTTAAAGACGATCCGTCCGGACGCCCTTATTATCTCAGACCCGGGGGTTTTTACCATCGCAAAGCGGGTACTCCCGGATATGGAGATCCATATCAGCACCCAGGCGAACAATACAAACTATGGAACATACCTCTTCTGGCATCAGCTCGGCGCAAAGCGTGTGGTTTCCGCCAGAGAGTTATCTTTAAAGGAGATCAAGGAGATCCGTGAGCATATCCCGGAGGACATGGAGATCGAGAGCTTCATCCACGGCGCAATGTGCATTTCCTACTCCGGAAGATGCCTGCTCAGCAACTTCTTTACGGGCCGCGACGCGAACCAGGGTGCCTGTACCCATCCGTGCCGCTGGAAATACTCCGTTGTGGAGGAGACAAGACCGGGCGAGTACATGCCGGTGTACGAGAATGAGCGCGGAACCTATATTTTCAACTCCAAGGATCTCTGCATGATCGAGCATGTGCCGGAGATGATCGACGCCGGAATCGACAGCTTCAAGATCGAGGGCCGTATGAAGACGGCACTCTATGTGGCGACGGTTGCGAGAACCTACCGCAAGGCCATCGATGACTATCTGGAGAGCCCGGAGAAATACAAGGCGAACATGGAGTGGTATAAGGAAGAGATCGGAAAGTGCACCTACCGTGAGTTCACCACAGGCTTCTACTTCGGAAAGCCGACGTCCGAGACCCAGATTTACGACAGCAACACTTATGTAAAGAATTATATCTATCTCGGAACCGTGGAAGAGCGTGACGCGAGAGGATTCGCGAAGATCGAGCAGAAGAATAAGTTCTCTGTGGGCGAGACCATCGAGATCATGAAGCCGGACGGAAGAAATATTTCCGCTCTCGTCCGTGGCATCTACACCGAGGAGGGCGAGAGCCAGGAGAGCGCTCCGCATCCGAAACAGGTCCTCTATATCGACCTGGACGGGGAAGTGGAGCAGTATGATATTCTGCGCAAGAAAGAAGCGGAGTAAGAGATTTAGAAAGGAGGCATAATTGTGACAGTAGTTTTCGGCATCCTTGGAATATTATGCCTCGTTTATTACGGCGTGATCGTGATCTACTCCGGTGCGGGAACTTCGTTTTCGGCGATCTGGATCGTTCTGGCGCTGGGATTTTTTGCCGCTGCGGCGGTGATGAAGTTTTACCCGAGATTCCGGGACAAAGTGCCGGTGCAGCTGGAAGTAGCGGTGATCACGTTTTTTTCTGCCATCGCCTTTATTTTCGTCGTTGTGGAGCTCATGATGGGATTCAGCTCCCTTTCCTTCCAGAAGGAGAGCGTGAACTATGTGATCGTCCTCGGAGCCCAGGTGCGGGGAAACACCATCAGCCGTACTCTGGAACGGCGTCTGGACAAGGCGGTGGAGTACGCGGCGTACCACCCGAACACGGTGTTCGTCCTTTCCGGCGGACAGGGCGATGACGAGGATGTGACGGAGGCATCCGCCATGTACCGCTACATGAAGAGCCGCGGGGTGCCGGATTACCAGCTCCTTTTGGAAGAGTCGTCCCACAGCACCTACGAAAATATGGTATACAGTAAAATGGTGATCACAGAACGTGAACGGATCCGCCGCGCGACACTCCGCGCAGCCATGGCGGAATACGGATACCTTCTCCCACCCGATGAGGAGATTACGATCCGCGTGGGCATCCTCACCAGCAATTTCCACGAACTCCGAGCAAAAGGAATCGCAAGACATGTGGGAATCCCGAACGTCAGCGGAATCTCCGCGAAGTCGGATCCGGTTTTGTTTGTGCATTTTTGCGTAAGGGAGTGCTTTGCTATATTAAAAGACAAGTTCGTGGGTAACCTATAGATAAAAACAGAAAGGATATTCAGATATGGAGAGCCAGATCGAATCAGTCAAAGCCCTTGACGCGTACCGTCTTCGGCAGGTAAAACATATCCCGGAACTGAATTCCGACGGTATGATCTTAGAGCATAAAAAAACAGGCGCAAATATCTTCCTCATGAGCAACGAGGACAACAATAAAGTATTCTGCATCGGTTTCCGGACGCCGCCGTCAGACAGCACCGGCGTTCCGCACATCATCGAGCATACCGTGCTCTGCGGATCTGATAAATTCCCGGTGAAGGATCCGTTTGTGGAACTCGTTAAGGGATCCTTAAACACCTTCTTAAACGCCATGACCTACTCGGATAAGACTGTTTATCCGATCGCAAGCTGCAATGACACCGATTTCCAGAACCTCATGGACGTTTACATGGACGCGGTCCTCCATCCGAACATCGGAAAAGAGAAGAAGATCTTCATGCAGGAGGGCTGGCATTACGAGCTCGAGGATCCGGAAGGCGACATCACCTACAACGGTGTTGTATACAACGAGATGAAGGGTGTGTTCTCCTCACCGGAGAGCGTCCTGGACAGCTATATCCACACGGCAATGTTCCCGGATACCTGCTACGGTGTGGAGTCCGGCGGAGACCCGGAGGACATCATAAAGCTGACCTACGAGGATTACCTCGCGTTCTATCATAAATATTATCATCCGTCCAACAGCTATATCTACCTCTACGGCGATATGGACATGGCGGAGAAATTAAAGTGGCTGGATGAGGAATATCTCGGAAAGTACGACAGAAAAGAGATCGACTCCGAGATCCAGATCCAGAAAAAGTTCAAGGAACCCATCGAGCGGGAGATCTTCTACTCCGTATCCGAGTCCGAGAGCCTTGACCACGCGACCTACCTTTCCATCAACACCCAGGCGGGAAATGAACTCTCGCCGAAGGAGTACGTGGCATTCCAGATCCTGGAGTATGTGCTGTTAGACGCCCCGGGCGCGCCGCTTAAGAAAGCGCTTCTGGATGCCGGAATCGGCGACGATATCATGGGCGGCTACGAGTATGGAATTTTACAGCCGTACTTCTCCGTGATCGCGAAGAACGCGGAGAGAGAGCAGAAGGACGAATTCGTAAAGATCGTAAAGTCCACATTAAAGAAGCTGGCGGACGGCGGCATCGATAAAAAGTGCCTGAAAGCCGGAATCAACAACTATGAATTCCAGTACCGCGAGGCGGACTACGGCTCCGCGCCGAAGGGACTCATGTACGGTCTCCAGTGCCTGGACAGCTGGCTCTACGGCGGCGATCCGATGATGCACTTAGAGTATGAGGATACCTTCGCGGCATTGAAGGAAGGCGCGGACAACGGATATTTTGAGGGACTGATCAAGACATATCTTCTTGATAATCCATATGAGGCCGTTGTGATCGCAAGCCCGAAGAAGAACCTCACCGCACGGATCGAGGATCAGACAGCAAAGAAGTTAAAAGAATATAAGGACAGTCTCTCAAAGGAGGAGATCGAGGCGCTGGTACGCCAGACAAAGGAATTAAAGGAATACCAGGATACCCCGTCCCCGAAGGAAGATCTCGAGAAGATCCCGATGCTCACGAGAGAGGAGATCGGAAGAGAACCGTCAAAGCTGATCTTTGAGGAGACGAAACTGGATGGCATTACGGTGGTGCGCCACAATATGTTCACATCAGGAATCGGTTACCTGAAGGTGCTCTTCAACACGAACCGGGTTCCGATGGCGGATCTGCCGTACCTTGGACTCTTAAAATCTGTCCTGGGATATGTGGATACGAAAAATTACAGATACAGCGATTTGAGCAGCGAGATCTTTTTAAACAGCGGCGGAATTTCTTTCTCCGTGACATCCTACCCGGATCTCACAAAGGCGGGAAGCTTCACAGGCGTTTTCGTTTGCAGTGCGAGAGTGCTCTACGAGAAGGTTGATTTCGGTTTCGAGATCTTAGAGGAGATCATCAACCGCTCTGTTCTCGACGATGAGAAGCGCTTAAATGAGATCTTAAGCGAAGGAAAGTCCAAGTCCCAGATGAAGCTCATGGGATCCGGCCACACGGCGGCAGTGGCGAGAGCCACATCCTACTTCTCCGACACCTCCTATTTCAATGATATGACCGGCGGAATCGGATACTTCAAGTTCTTAGAGGATTGCGCAAAGAACTTTGACGAGAAGAAGAGCGAGATCATCGCAGGCCTGAAGCGTGTGATGGAAGCTCTCTTTACAAGGGAGAATATGACCGTCAGCTACACGGCGGATGATGAGGGATTCTCTTATCTCGACAACGCCATGAAGAAACTCTCTGAGAAGCTTCCGGCGGGCAGCGGAAAAATCTATCCGTTTGAGGCACCGAAGGAGAATTTAAACGAGGGATTCACTTCCTCATCCAAGGTCAACTATGTGGCTCACTGCGGAACCTTCGCGGGAAGCGGATATTCCTACACAGGCGCGCTGCGGATCTTAAAGGTAATGCTGAGCTATGATTATCTCTGGATCAACATCCGCGTGAAGGGCGGCGCTTACGGCTGCATGAGCGGCATCGGACGTTCCGGAGAAGGGTACTTTGTCTCCTACCGCGATCCGGAGGTGAAGAAGAGCGACGATATCTATCTCGGCGTTTCGGATTATCTGGAGAACTTCGAGGCGGATGAGCGCACCATGACAAAATATGTCATCGGAACCATCAGCGATATCGACACACCGCTGACCCCGTCCTTACAGGGAAGCCGCGGACTCTCCGCATGGTATTCCGGAGTGACGGACGAGATGCTGAAAAAAGAGCGCGAGGAGATCTTAAACGCGACCGTGGAAGATATCCGCGCCCTTGCCCCGATCACGAAGGCAGTCCTTGAGACTGGCGCAGTGTGCGTGGTCGGAAATGAGGATAAGATCAAGGCGGACAGCGAGATGTTTAAGGAGATCAAGCCACTGTTTGCCTAATACCAAGGTGAAAAAGTCCAAAAGGCCGACGCAAGCTTGCTTGCAGGAGGTATTTTGAACTTTTTCACCGCTAAAAGCATGAGTAAGTAGCCATTTTTCGAAGAAAAATGAGCGGATTACGAATGCTTTTGAAGGTGCTATGTGCCGGTGGCACATGTCCAGCACCGACCGGAGCGGAGCGCAGATGCGGGAGCACGCAGTGCGGAGCAACCTGGTATGGAGGAGATACATATAAAAGAATTAAGGAGATTTCATGAAAAAGGGATATAAATCTGGTTTTGTGACCCTGATCGGCCGCCCGAACGTTGGTAAATCCACGCTGATGAACCATCTGATCGGACAGAAGATCGCCATCACATCGGAAAAACCGCAGACCACGAGAAACAGGATCCAGACCGTGTATACAGATGAGCACGGCCAGATCATTTTCCTGGACACACCGGGTATCCACAAGGCAAAGAACAAGCTTGGTGAGTATATGGTGAATGTTGCGGAGCACACGCTTCGTGAGGTGGATGTGATCTTATGGCTCGTGGAGCCGGGAACCTACATCGGTTCCGGCGAGCAGCATATCTTAAAGGTGCTGCAGACCGTAAAGACACCGGTGATCCTCGTCATCAACAAGATCGATACGGTGAAGAAGGAAGACATCTTAAAGACCATCGAGACCTACAAGGACGCGTACCACTTTAAAGAGGTGATCCCGGTATCCGCGATGAAGAAGACGAACACGGATACCCTGATCCACACGATCTTCCAGTACCTGCCGGAGGGACCGCAGTACTACGATGAGGACACCGTCACAGACCAGCCGATGCGCCAGATCGCAGCAGAGCTGATCCGTGAGAAGGCACTCCGTATGATGTCCGACGAGATCCCACACGGAATCGCAGTCACCATCGAGCGTATGACAGAACGCGACAACGGCATGTTCGATATCGATGCGACGATCATCTGTGAGAGAGAGTCCCACAAGGGAATCGTCATCGGAAAAGGCGGCCAGATGTTAAAGCGCATCGGAACCTCCGCGAGAATCGAGATCGAGAACCTTATGGACACGAAGGTCAACTTAAAGTTGTGGGTCAAGGTCCGCAAGGAGTGGAGAGATTCTGAGCTCTACATGAAGAACTACGGTTATAATTCTAAAGATATTTAAAGCGTGAGATAACTGCACGGTTCCTTTTGAGCAGTGTGTAAAAGTTGTTTTTGGATCGGCTTTGCAGGCGGCATAGAAGCTGAGGCAGTGCAGTGAATTTTGAAGGAACGAAAAATGAGAGAACAGGTGATTCTGACCGGGATGGTCATCAAATCCGCCCCGGCGGGCGAATACGACAGAAGACTCGTGATCTTAACCTGTGAGCGGGGAAAGATCACGGCTTTCGCCAGGGGCGCAAGAAGGCCCGGAAGTACGCTGATGGCGGCGTCCGCGCCCTTTGTGTTCGGCACATTTGCCCTCTATGAGGGTCGGGACGCCTATTCCCTCGTCTCTGTGAATGTACAGAACTACTTCCGGGAGATCACCGAGGACATGGAAGCGGCGTGCTACGGCTCCTACTTTCTGGAGTTCGCGGACTACTATGGGAGAGAGAATCTGGAGGCTGTGGAGACGTTAAAGCTCCTCTACCAGTCCCTGAGGGCGCTCTTAAAGAACGCGATCCCGAACCGTCTCGTGCGTGCGGTCTTCGAGCTGAAGCTCATGGAGATCAACGGCGAGTACATGGAAAAACCTCTGGGAAAATTGGAGGATTCCACGATCTACACCTGGGAATACGTCCTGGCATCGCCGGTGGAAAAGCTCTACACCTTCACGGTGTCGGAGAAAGTCCTGGAAGAATTTACGAAGTGCGTGGCGGAAAATAAGCGGCGTTTCGTAGATAAAACCTTCCATTCACTTGACATTTTGGATGTTCTTGTATATAAATAGGGTAATCCTTAAAAATAGCGGACATCTGTGCGGTTGGTTCGTACATATGGAAAAAGCAGGATTTTTGAGGATAAGGAGGAATTCATGAAAAAAGGACAGACAGCAGCCATTCTCCTTCTTTCGCTGGCTTTAAATGGCTGCAGCGGAGGAACAGGAAAGACCGCATTTGCCCCGACGGAGACCAGCCTTTATGTCACAAAGGAAGGCACCGTCACAAGCGCGGATGTGGAGACTTATGAGAATGATTACTACAGTGCTGATGAATTAAAGGCTTACGCGGAAGAAATGCTGGCGGAGTTCGAGAGCGGAAACCAGTCCGGGGACAGCGATAAAAAGGCTGAGATCACGGAATGCACCGTGAAGGACGGAACCGCAAAGCTTCTCATCACATTCCCGGACGCGGAGGAGTATCTTCGCTTCGCGGAGGAATATCCGGATGAGGAGAGCGGGATCAAGCTCGAGAGTCTGGATGTCATTTCCGTGGCGGACGGCGTGGAAAAGGGCTATATCGTCGGATCCACGTTCTACAAAGCAGGAGATGAGAACACCGAGGTCTCCGCTGTTGATATCACGAAACAGAAAAAGCTCTATGTGGCATGTGTGAAGGGCAGCGCGAAGATCCAGACAGACGGTGCGGTCCAGTATGTGTCTGAGGGCGTGACCTTAAACGGAAACGTGGCCGAGACGCCGGCGGGTGAGATGTCTTACATTGTATTTAAATAAGAATATCGGGTAACTGCAGGAAAACGGAGCAGTTGCGAATATCGGAAAAACAGATACTGATGGTTTAGGCTTTGGTATCAGAGGAATCAGCATTTATAGATTCTGTTATTATGATAATACGCCGTGTGGGATGGAACTACCCCGAAGTCCCAGGTGGTTGTAGAAATATATACTCTGCCGCGCAAACCAGCACGGACAGAAAGATCAAGAGGAGAGTCACAATGGAAAAGACAATGGAAAAAATTGTAGCACTTGCGAAATCCAGAGGCTTTGTATATCCGGGTTCCGAGATTTACGGAGGTCTTGCAAACACATGGGATTACGGCAATCTGGGCGTAGAGCTTAAGAATAACGTAAAGCGCGCATGGTGGAAGAAATTCGTTCAGGAGAACCCGTACAACGTAGGTGTTGACTGTGCGATCTTAATGAACTCCCAGACATGGGTAGCATCCGGACATATCGGCGGTTTCTCCGATCCGTTAATGGACTGTAAGGCATGTAAAGAGCGTTTCCGTGCCGACAAGCTCATCGAGGACTACATGGCAGAGAAAGGCGTTGAGCCGGAGACTCCGATCGATGGCTGGAGCCAGGAGCAGATGAAGAAATATATCGACGACAACCAGATCCCGTGCCCGAGCTGCGGAAAGCATGATTTCACAGATATCCGTCAGTTCAACTTAATGTTCAAGACATTCCAGGGTGTTACCGAGGATGCAAAGAACACCGTTTACTTAAGACCGGAGACAGCACAGGGTATCTTCGTAAACTTCAAGAATGTACAGAGAACATCCAGAAAGAAAGTTCCGTTCGGTATCGGACAGATCGGTAAGTCCTTCCGTAACGAGATCACACCTGGTAACTTCACATTCCGTACCAGAGAGTTCGAGCAGATGGAGTTAGAGTTCTTCTGCAAACCGGGTACAGACCTTGACTGGTTTGCATACTGGAAACAGTACTGCATCAAGTGGCTGCAGGATCTCGGCATCAAGCCGGACGAGATGCGTGCCCGCGACCATTCTCCGGAAGAGCTTTGCTTCTACAGTAAGGCAACCACAGACCTTGAGTTCTTATTCCCGTTCGGCTGGGGCGAGCTCTGGGGAATCGCAGACAGAACTGACTATGATCTGACACAGCATCAGACTGTATCCGGTCAGGATATGTCCTACTTCGATGATGAGGTAAACGAGAAGTACATCCCGTACGTTATCGAGCCGTCTCTCGGTGCAGACCGTGTAACACTTGCATTCCTCTGCTCCGCATACGACGAGGAAGAGTTAGAGGGCGGCGATGTCCGTACCGTTATGCACTTCCATCCGGCGATCGCACCGGTTAAGATCGGTGTTCTCCCGTTATCCAAGAAGTTAAACGAGGGCGCTGAGAAGGTATACACAGAACTCTGCAAGTACTACAACTGTGAATTCGATGACAGAGGAAACATCGGTAAGAGATACAGAAGACAGGATGAGATCGGTACTCCGTTCTGCGTAACATATGACTTTGATTCTGAGACAGACGGCGCTGTAACCGTTCGTGACAGAGACACGATGGAGCAGGTTCGTATTCCGATCGCAGAGTTAAAGAGCTATTTTGAGGAAAAATTAAGCTTCTAATTGCGAAAAGAACTTAGTAATTAGGACAGGATGAGGCGGCTGGATCTTATGTCAGACCGCCTCTTTCTTCTATAAACAAAGGAAAGAATCGTAAGATGGAAAAGAATAGAATCATCCTGGCATCTGGTTCCCCGAGACGGAAAGAGCTGCTTTTGCAGATCGGAATCGTCCCGGAAATCATCGTGAGCCATGTGGAAGAGAAGATCACGTCGGACGTGCCCTCTGAGGTGGTCATGAGCCTCGCGGAGCAGAAAGCCGTTGATGTGGCAAAAGATATGCCGGAAGGCGTGGTGGTCTTAGGATCCGACACGGTCGTTGCGGCAGACGGAAAGATCCTCGGAAAACCGAAGAGTCATGAAGAGGCATATGAGATGATAAAGAGTCTCGCTGGATGCAGCCATCAGGTCTACACGGGTGTGTGCATTGTGAAAAAGGGAGTTGCGAGAGAAGAAGATACCGTTGTTTCTTTCTACGACGAGACGGACGTGAACGTATCCCCGATGACAGAGGCGGAGATCCGGGAGTACGCGGATTCCGAGGAGCCTATGGACAAGGCGGGATCCTACGCGGTCCAGGGATTTTTTGCGAGATATATTGAGGGATTAAAAGGATCCTACGCGAATGTGATGGGACTGCCGGTGCATTTGGTGTACCAGAAATTGAAAGAACTTGGCGCTGTGTAGAAGTGGAGACAGAAATATGGGAAAATGGAACCGATGGGGGCGGACGCTTGTGGCGGTAGTCCTCGCGGCAGCAGTCGTCTGCGGATGCGGCGTGAAGGAAACGCTGCTTTCCGGCAGAAAAAGTGAAAGAGAGTACGGAAAAGCCGAGACCATGGTGATCGTCACCACGGAACGGCTCCGTTATGAAGAATTATATACAGACAAGATCTGGGACACGTTGATGGACGAGTCCGGAACCACCTTTGAGGAGACATTATTGTCCCAGATCCATGATTTCTTAAAGGAATTAAAGACCATGAGCCGCATGGCGGACGAAGAAAAGGTCACGCTCTCCGGAAAAGAGCGGGAGCTGGCAAAACAGGCGGCGGCGCAGTACATGGAAGAGCTGAAAAACGCTGGGGACAGTTCCGAAATCGACAAAGATGTGGTAGAATCTTTATATGAAGACTACTGGAAGGCCGAAAAACTGGTGGAGACGCTGACGGACAGTGTCAACCTGGAAGTCAGCGACAGCGAGGCGAAGGTCATCACCGTGGACGAGATCGTGCTCTCCGATAAGGATCAGGCGGATGAGGCGTTAAAGAAGGTCCAGACGGAAGGAACCGACTTTATGACCGTCGCAAAGGAGGTCTCTGAGGATCAGGAGATCGAGAAGAAGATCTCCAGAGGCATGAGACCGGAAGCTTACGAAAAGGCTGCCTACGCCCTGTCCACAGGGGAGACCAGCGATGTGATCGAGGCGGATGGAAAATATTATATCCTGCGGTGCGTCAACGACTACGATGAGGCCGCCACAAAGGTCCGGAAGGAAGAGATGATCCGGGAGAAGAAGAATGAGGCGTTCTACGAGACCTACTCGGAGTACGCGGCGAAGGTCCATCTCGCGAAGGATGACAGTCTGTGGAAGAATCTTTCCATAACGGATGGGGAGAAAACATCGGCGGATTTCTTTGAGATATTTGAGACAGTATGTAAAGGTGCGGACAGTTAGGGAAACAACATGCGGAGGTAAATAATGGTAGCATTAAAGATCGAAGAGCAGAAAGCGTTTACGGCGGGGCTTTTCATCGGGGAGATCTTTGATAAATTCCTGGTGCGGGAAGCGGAGATCGTGACCTACAACCGGTTCGCCATCGACGGAAAGGTCCGGCAGGGCTATTATTCCGAGGAAGAGCTGGAGGAAAACAAGATCGAGGAATACTCCGCATGGAAGGCGTTGAAGCCGGTCTGCTACTCCTTAATCAAGGGAAAACGGCTGCCGGAGAGCTTCCGCATCGTATTTCAGATGCCCCCGTCCGCCAGAGACCGGTTTGTGACCGGAAAAGTTCCGGAAATCTATCCGGATCAGGTCGGCGGACTTTATATCAACGTTCAGTATGAGAACCACGAGATGATTTGCGTCACGGGGACGTCCATGAAACAGTTTACCATGGACAGGACGCTGGAGAACGAGTGGGATGAGAACGTGAAAAAATTTTTAAAAAAGAATGGGGTCGTATTCAGCTAGATAACAACACTTTTTGGGGAAAGGGGTTACTATTATGGAAAAATTTGCAGATCTTCAGTATGTCCGTCCGGACATGGAAAAAGTCTTTGCGCGGGTATCGGGGGATATCGCGGCGTTAAAGAGCGCGAAGAGTTATGAGGAGTTCAGGAGCGCCTACATGGACTACGTGGAGGCCGACACGGAGCTTGAGACGGCAAAGACCGTTGCCCATATCCGGAACACGATCAACCTATTAGACGAGTTCTATGAGGGCGAGATGGCATATTTCAACAGCCAGATGCCGAAGTACGGAATTCTGGAAAAAGAGATGGGCGAGGTCATCGTGGCATCCCCGTTTAAGGATGAGATGGAAAAAGAATTCGGCTCCATCCTCTTACAGAACATGGAAGCCCAGAAACAGCTCTCAGACGAGTCCATCGTGGATGACCAGGTAAAGGAATCTGAACTTGTAAACCAGTACATGAAGACCCAGGCGGCAGCTACCGTGGATTTCAGGGGTGAGCAGCTTGGAACTTATGGACTCTTAAAACATATGCAGAGCACGGACCGCGCCGAGAGAAAAGAGGCGTTTGAGGCCTGGGCGAAGCTCTACGCGGGGATCGCCCCGAAGCTTGACGAGGTCTATGACGGTCTCGTAAAGATCCGCTTCGGAATGGCGAAGAAGCTTGGTTTTGACAGCTTTATTCCGATGGGATACATGCGCCGCCGCCGTTTCGACTATACGGAAAAAGACCTGGAGGTATTCAGAAAACAGGTGCGGGAGATCGTGGTTCCTGCGGCAGCGGAGCTCTATGAGCGCCAGAGAAAAGCTCTCGGAGTCGATACACTCTATTACTACGACGAGTCCTTAACTTCCCCGACGGGAAATCCGGTGCCGATCGGAGATAAGGAATATCTTGTGGGCGAGGCCCAGAAGATGTACCGGGAACTCTCGAAGGAGAGCGGGGAATTCTTCGATTTCATGATCGAGCATGATCTCTTCGACCTGGAGTCCAAACACGGAAAGCGCGCCGGCGGATACTGTACGATGCTTCCGCAGTACCATGCGCCGTTTATCTTCTCAAACTTCAACGGAACGGACGCGGATGTCAATGTCCTGACCCACGAGGCGGGACATGCCTTCGCCGGATTTACGGCATCAAAATTCCAGAAGATCCCGGAACTCTGCCACTCCACCAGCGAGATTGCCGAGATCCACTCCATGAGCATGGAACTCTGGACTTACCCGTGGATGGAGAAATTCTTCGGGGACAAGGCGGAGAACTACCGGAAAGACCACCTGGCGGATGCTCTCATGAAGATCCCGTATATGGTATGCGTGGACGAGTACCAGCACAAGGTGTTCGAGAAGCCGGAGATGACCGCGATGGAGAGACGGGCAGTCTGGATCAGCCTGGAGAAAATCTACATGCCGTGGAGAAATTATGACGGAAACGAGTTCCTTGAGGGCGGCGGATTCTGGATGCAGAAGCAGCATATTTTCCTGTATCCGTTCTACTATGTAGACTACGCGATGGCACAGATGGGTGCATTCGAGTTCTACACAAAGATGAAGGAAGACAGGAAGAAGGCATGGGCGGACTACTATAAGCTCTGCGCGGCAGGCGGTTCCATGGGATACTTCGATCTTCTGAAGTACAGCGGACTTCACAAGGTGCTGGATGAGGGATCGGTGAAGATCATCCTG
>CAVFLH010000036.1:0-19384 GCA_963622995.1 uncultured Eubacteriales bacterium
ATGATCAACAACTATGCGAAAAACAACCTGCTTCCATCCCCGGTACGGAAAAAATATACCCAGGAACATATCCTGCTTCTGGTATTTATCTATTATTTTAAAAACCTGCTGAGTTTCACGGATATCGAGACGGTTCTTTCCTATATTACAGAGAACCATTTCGGCACATCGGAATCCTCCCTGGCGGAGATCTACACAAAGGTCTTCTCCATGGAACATGACCAGATGGACCGGCTGAAGGAAGATGTGAAAGAGAAATTTGAGAAGGCGAAGGAGACGTTCCCCACCGCAGCGGAAGGTGCCGCGGAGCCGGAGAACGCGGAATCACTGCAGCTCTTCGCGTTTATCTGCGAGCTGGCGTTTGATGTGTTCTTAAAGAAGCAGATGATCGAGCGGCTGGCGGATGAGCTTCGGGCTGAGAATCCGCCGAAGAAGAAGAAATAATTACAGCACCAAGACACGCCGAAAAATTCATCAAAAAAGACCTTCATACAGAAGCAATCCCCATTTCGCTTCTATTATGAAGGTCTTTCTCGTTTTTATTCTCTCTAAACTAAATCTGTTTTATTTCTCCGCGCCGTCCTCGTCATCGAGCTTCTCGAATCCAAGGCGCTTGAATACCATATCGTATCCGTCGCTTCCATAATTTAAAGACCGGTTTACACGGCTGATCGTTGCGGTGGAAGCACCTGTGCTCTCCGCGATATCGAGATATGTCCGTTTTTCTCTCAGCATCTTTGCAACTTCATAGCGCTGGGACAGGGACAGGAGCTCGTTCACCGTGCAGACATCCTCGAAAAATGCGTAGCACTCTTCCGGTGTCTTCAATGTCAGAATCGCCTCAAAAAGGTGATCAACTGCATCTGTCTTGATTTTCTTATTCATGTTTACTGTTACCCCTTCTGCTTCATATTTACAGCAAATTCTGAGCAATATTTTCGCTGCATTTTTATGGACCAATTCGTTCAACGCACTAATCACAGTTTAACACGTTAGATTTAAAAAGTCCAGTGTTTCTGTATAAAAAGCAGAAAGAGTTATGGCTGCCATATCCAGGTGGAATATAAACGGCCTTTTTCAAAAAATTTAAAAGGAGACTATAACACCGCAGTGCTATGCGTCTCCCTTAACGACTGATTTTATCGTCAGCTGCTTACGCCAGCATAAATTTTTCCACAACCAGCCCCACGCCGTCATCATTGTTGGACGCCGTGATATAATCCGCCGCATTCCGCACCGGCAGGACCGCGTTTTCCATGGCAACGCCGAGACCCGCGTACTTGATCATCGTGAGGTCATTGTAGCCGTCACCGCAGGCGATCATCTGCTCTTTTGTAAGTCCCAGGACTTCCAGCAGGCGCTCCAGGCTCTGGGCCTTATCGATTCCCTTCGGCAGGATCTCGAGGAAAAACGGATCCGAGCGGTAGACACTGAAGTTCTTTCCCATGGCCGCCTTCACCTTCGGCTCCACCATCGCCAGGTAATCGCCGTCCTCCATCATAAGGAATTTCGGAACCTCAAAATTTACATATTCCTTCATGTCCTCCGGCTTCCAGAGCTCCATCCCGTTGATCCGGCTCTCCAGCTGTCCGTAAGGGGATTCCGGGTTTGAGGAGATGATCCTGCTGCCCTCATATGTGGCGATATCCACCTGATGTTCCTCGGCAAGCCCGATGATCTTTCTGTTGGCGGAAACCGGCAGCGATCTCGCAAACACCGTCTCCCCGGTCTTGCAGTTGATGATTCGCCCGCCGTTAAAAGAGAGAATATATCCGCTGTACTCGTCCAGTCGCAGTTCCTTCGCAAGCGGCATCATGCCCTGTGTCGGCCGTCCCGACGCGAGAACTACCTTTTTTCCGCGCTCCTGCGCCTTCATAAGTGCCGCCTTTGTCCGTGGTGTGATCACCTTATCCCGGTTCGTCAGCGTACCGTCCAGGTCCAGGACGATGATCTCGTATGGACCTGCCATATTTTTTTCTGTCTGCATTTATGACTCCTCTACGCGCAGGATGCGCTTTCATTTACTTTGTAAGATCCGTCTGTCTGATCTTCTCTCTCACTTTTAACAGGAAGGACGGGGACACCGACAGCTCGTCGATTCCCATCTTCAAAAACTCTTCCGTGAGATTCGTTTCCGCGCCAAGTTCGCCGCAGATTCCAACCATACAGCCGTGCTTGTGGCCGCTCTCCGCCACAAAGCGGATCAGCTGCAGCACCGCCGGATGTTTCGGATCGTAGAATTCGTCCAGTTTCTCGTTCTGTCTGTCGATGGCCAGCGTGTACTGGACAAGGTCGTTGGTTCCGATGCTGAAGAAATCCACCGCTTTTGCCAGATCCTCGCTGATGATCGCTGCCGCCGGGGTCTCGATCATGATGCCGATGGCAACATCGCCGAATGGAACACCCTGTTCTTTCAGTTCCTCCCGGACAGATGCCGCGATCTCCTTCGCCTTCTGGACCTCCCAGAGGGACGCGATCATCGGGAACATGATGGAGATCTTTCCGAAGGCGCTGGCGCGGTAGATCGCCCGAAGCTGGGTCCGGAAGATCTCCGGCCTTGTAAGGCAGATCCGGATCGCGCGGTAGCCCATCGCCGGGTTTTCTTCCCTCTTTAATTTAAAGTAGTCCGCCTGCTTGTCGGCACCGATGTCCAGGGTGCGGATAATGACCTCTTTTCCCGCCATCATCTCCGCCACCTGACGGTATGCGGCAAACTGCTCTTCCTCCGTCGGGTAGGTCTTTTTCTCAAGATATAAGAACTCGCTCCGGAACAGGCCGATGCCCGCCGCATTGCTCTTTAAGACCTCCGCCACGTCGGAGACGTCCCCGATATTGGCGTAGAGCTTCACCTTCGTTCCATCCAGGGTGACGTCCTCTTTGTCCTTTAATTCCTGCAGCAGACGCTCTTTTTCTTCCTCCGCCTGCTTCTTTTTCTCCATGGCCGCCAGCGTTTCCGCGTCCGGATCCACATAGAGGGTTCCCGTCTCGCCGTCGATGACCGCCATCTTTCCGTCCCAGGATTCCTTGACCGCCACGGAGACGAGGGCCGGAATGTTCATGCTGCGGGCCAGGATCGCCGTGTGGGAGTTCGGGGAACCCTGCTCGGTGATGAATCCAAGCAGCATGTTTTTTTCCAGCTGTACCGTCTCACTGGGGGCAAGGTCCTCCGCCATCAGGATCACCGGCTGGGTCAGGAAACCCGACTCCACCGCGTCACCGGAAAGGATCTTTACCAGGCGGTCCGTGATATCCTTCACATCCGCCGCTCTTGCGCGGAAATATTCGTCCGACATGTCCGCGAAGAGACGGTAAAAGTTATCTCCCGTCACCGCCGCCGCGTACTCCGCGTTCGTTTTCTGGTTTCTTATGATGTTCAATACCGAATCACGGTAGTCCGCGTCCTCCAGCATCATCATATGGACCTCGAACACCGCCGCGCCGGTCTCTCCCACCTGTTCGCAGGCTTTCTCATGGAGTGTCTTTAATTCGTCCTCCGCGCATGCCACAGCCGCCTCGTACCGTTTTACCTCCGCCTCGGTGTCCTCCACCGTGCGGCGCTTCACCTGGCTCTCCGTCTTTCTGTGGTAGAGGATCGGGCCGATTGCTACCTTACTTAAAATTGATTTTCCTTTGATGATCTCCATACTCATATATCCGCCTTACAGTTTTGCCTGAAAAAAGTCCTGCACCGCCTCTGCCGCCTCTTTTTCGTCCGCGCCGTCGATCTCCACGGTGACCGTCTGACCGTGACGGATCCCGAGGGCCATCACCGCCATGAGTTTTTCGGCATCTGCCTGTTTTGTCTCTGTCTTTATCATGATCTTTGACTGGAATTCCTTTGCGAGTTTCGCAAGCTCTCCCGCCGGTCTCGCGTGAATTCCGATCTCGTCTGTAATTGTATACTGAAATGTCTCCATAATCAACCCACTTCCTGTTTTTCTTTTTCTGGCCTATAGTTTCCTATCACAGGTTTCTCTATACTTTCTGTTTATCCACAAAACTTCAATTCCCGTCTGCTTTCACGCGCAGTTCCATAAATGGTTCTCCGGCGCGTATTTTGTCTTTCTTCAGGATGTGTACTTCCATATTTTCCGGGATGTCTGTGAAAAGGACCGGGGACGCCATAGACGGAACTCTGTCTTTTATTTTCTGAATATCCACTTTCAAAAGCTTGTCTCCCGCCAGCACATGGTCTCCGTCGTGCACAAAGGACTCAAAGCCGTCTCCGGACAGCGATACTGTGTCGATTCCTACATGGATCAGCATCTCATGTCCATCGTCGGTCTGGAATCCGACGGCATGTCTTGTGGGGAATACGAAGGTCACCGTGCCGTCCGCCGGTGCGTATACCATGCCGTCATCCGGAATAATTGCGGCACCGTCTCCCATCATTTTTCCGGCAAATGCCTCGTCGGGAACTTCCGACAGGGAGATGACCGTGCCGGTTACCGGACTTTCTACGATTGCGTGTCTGCTTCTGTTTTCTGATTCAGAGTCAGCTGTCCTGCCGTTTTTTTGTCTCTGCCCTTTTTCGTTTTCTGGCACATTTTCAGTCACGTTTCTTTCCAACGTTTCTTTTCTCTGCTGTCCATGATTCTCTTCTATGGTGTCTTCAAATTCATCATCCCCATGTCTTTCCATATACTCTTCCAGGTCCGATTTGATGACCGACACCTGCGGGCCGTAGATGATCTGGACACCGTTTCCTTTTTTGATGACACCGGACGCCCCGGTCGATTTTAAAACAGCCTCGTCCACTTTTTTCTCGTCTTTTACGGTGCACCGAAGTCTCGTTGCGCAGCAGTCTACATCTGTGATATTGTTCGGTCCCCCAAGTCCTCTAAGGATCTCCCTGGAACGTGTTCCCGTCTTTCCCGCGGATTTTTCCCCACCTGCCTGCCCGAAAGAACCAGTTCCTTTTCTCTCTTCCTTCCTCTGCTCCACATCACTTCTCGAAAAGAGCTTCGCTGCAACTCCCGCTTCCCGCCCCGGCGTCTTATAGTCAAGTCTCCGGATCAGAACCAGGAATACCGCATAGTATACGAGAAAATAGAACACCCCGACTACCACGATCCAGAGCCACCCTGTCTTTTTATTCCCCTGAAGGATCCCGAACAGAAACAGGTCGATGAGTCCCCCGGAGAATGTCATTCCGACACCAACGTTAAAGACGTGCATCAGCATGTACGCCAAACCCGCGAACACGCAGTGGATCCCGTAGAGAAGCGGCGCGGTAAAGAGGAATGTGAACTCTAACGGCTCCGTGATCCCTGTGAGCATGGAAGTCAGCGCCGCGGAGAAGAGAATTCCCGAGACCTCCTTTTTCTTTTCCGGCAGCGCCGCCTGGTACATGGCGAGAGACGCGCCCGGAAGTCCGAAGATCATAAGTGGGAACTTTCCTGCCATAAACCTCGTCGCTTCCACAGAAAATCTCGTATTTCCGGGATCCGCAAGCTCCGCGAAAAAGATATTCTGGGCACCTTCCACGATTTTTCCACCGATCTCCATGGTGCCGCCCACTGCGGTCTGCCAGAACGGGATGTAAAACACATGGTGCAGGCCGAATGGGATCAGGGCACGTTCCATGAAGCCGTAAAACCACGTTCCAGGATAGCCGGAGCGGAGCACGAAGCCGCCGACTCCCGAGATCGCCGCCTGGATCGGCGGCCAAATAAAGTACATGAGAATGCCCACAAGCACATAAAACAGGGCGCTCACGATGGGGACGAATCTTGTCCCGCCGAAGAAGGACAGCACCTGGGGCAGCTCGATCCTGTAGTACCGGTTATGCAGCCACGCGGTCCCAAGTCCCACGAGAATTCCGCCGAACACACCCATCTGCAGGGACTGGATCCCCGCTACCATGGCACCGGCTCCCTCTTTTAGGGCATCCGTCCCGCCGTTTACCTCGATCATCGCGCCGATGGCGGCATGCATGACGAGGAAAGAGATGACCGCTGCCAGTGCCGCCACTTCCTTCTCCTTCTTTGCCATGCCGATGGCAACACCCATGGCAAACAAGATCGGAAGGTTTGCGAACACGATATCCCCCGCCTGACTCATCACCGTGAACAGCGCGTTCCAGAAGGTTCCCGGTCCCATGAGCCGCGTGAGCCCGTATGTTTCAAGCATTGTGGTGTTTGAGAAGGAACCGCCGATGCCGAGCAATAGTCCCGCCACGGGCAGCAGCGCGATCGGCAGCATAAACGACCTCCCGATCCTCTGCAGAACGCCAAAGACCTGATCTTTCATGAATCTCACCCTTTCGTTTCTTTGTTAAAGTTCTTTTCCTGAATCTTCTCTGAAGTTTTCAAGGGAAAGAAAAAGTTCCGGAAAGTGTTACCGGAACTTTCTACTTGGGTTATTATGGGGAGATTTCTGAAATTCTATCCATGTTTCCCGCCTTTATTCGGTCGTTGGACTTTCACTATCCTCCGACTGTTCTAAATTTTCTGTACGTTTTTCTGTACGTTCTGCTTCCTCTGGAATCCCAGGGTCCTTCATATCGTAAATTCTCGTCCACTCTTTCGTCCCCTCGACCTTCACCGTCTCGCTCTGGTTCAGCCGCAGGAATTTCACGATCTCATAACAATTGATCCAGATCTCGTTGTTTCCTTCTTTCTGTGACTCGTCGAAAATGAGCTGGATCCCGAAATGCAGATGCGGGGTCGTAATATTGTTTGTGTTCTCCGTGGTGCTGTACCCGGTCCTGCCGAGATATCCGATCACGTCGCCTGCCGTCACGATACTGCCCTCTTTCAAATTCGACTGATATGGATAGTTCTGGCGCAGGTGGGCGTAATAGTAATACCTCTTTTTATCAAAGCTCCGGATCCCGATCCGCCAGCCGCCGTACTGGTTCCAGCCCAGCGCCTCCACATACCCGGATTCCACCGCGATCACCGGTGTCCCCACCTGCCCCATCATGTCATGGCCCAGGTGCTTCCTCTTAAATCCGTAGGACCGGGACGCACCGAAATCGTCGAAATCGCTGTAGGGAAAGTTCTTCGCGATTGGTGAGAACGCCTTCAGACCGTATTTTCTGAGCCAGACCTTATTGCTGTCACTTCCCTGGTCTGTCTCTTCTCCACTTCTTTCACCGCTCTCATTATTCTTCCTGCTGCTCTCATCTGCAGCTCCACTCTGCTGCTTTTCCTGAACCTCTTCTGACTTGTTTTCCAGCCCATCTTTTCCACTTTCCGCCGAACTACTTTGGGAATTATATGTATTATCTCCATCTGCCGCAGTCTCCTGCTCAAAATACCCCACCATACCATCCAGAACCGCTCCATACGCCTCCCTGTAATAGGCATAATATTTCATGTCCTTCGCGATCTCCTCCATCGTCTCCCCGGACTTCAGTTTCTCCACTACCGCATCCAGATCTGCCTGCCGGAACCGCTCGAAATCCCCGCCGTACTTCGCCCCGAGATACGCTAACAGCTCCACCCAGTTTAAATGCACCTCCTCCTGCACCGTCCCTAAGTCCTGCCGGAACGCCTTCTCCATCACATCCGCCGGAACATTAAATTCCACCCAGTGGATGTACTTTTTCTTTTGACTGTCACCCGCTTCCCCGGCGTTTCCAGACTCCCCAGCCTGACTGCCTTCGCCGCTCTTCTCCATCACCGCATATGTATTCTCCGCCGCCGCTTTCCTGCTCTGGACACACAGGGAAACCGTCAAAATAAAAAGGATCACCAGCTGTGCCCCGATCACTGCTGACGATCCCGAATACTTATTTTTCCTCATGGCACACTCTCCTTCCCACATACACCCCAGTGTATGCGGACAGGCAGAAAATTATGCCTTAAAACCTATATCTCCTCACGGCGGATCTTCAAAACTTCCTCCACCGCAAGCTTCACATAATCCCCCATGGAAACGTCCCTGCAGCCCACAACAAAGTGCTGGCAGCGGTTCACGGGGATCAGGACTTTTTTGGCCGGGCTTTGGCCGATGGCGACAGCCATCTTTGGGGTGACCTCGCCCATGAGGGAATCGGCGATGACGATTCCCATGGGGCCGACGATGATGTCGGCGGTGCGGCTTGTGACTACCACCGGGTTTTCCCCTGTGGCACCGGCATCCGCGCCGGCTTTCAGCATTGCCGCTGTGGCGATGCTGTTCGTTCCGATCGCCAGGATCTCGTCCTCCGGGCAAAGTTTCTTTAACTGTTCTACCAGGCCTTTGCCCATCTTTCCGCCCTGGCCGTCGATTACCATGATCGTCATGTGTTTATTTGTCTCCTTTGTCCGAATGATAGCATTGGCTCACCACACTTAATCTGCGGCGCCTTCTAATTCCTTCAATTTTTCATACAAGAACGTATTCACCGGAAGCGAAAATCCCTCGCCCTCTTTCTGGATCAGGCTGTAAGGCGCTCCGTAGACCGCCGTCACCTGGTTTACGCCGGTGTTTAACATGAGCTTGTTCCACTGTTCCCGCAGGATGTCATCCGGAACCTTGCAGGCCAGTCCTGTCCGGTCAAAAAGCTCCGTCACCGCCTTTAACTTCTCATCATGGCTCTTATCCCTATTTCCGATGGTGATATATCCCATGTTTTTGTAGGTGACCTCATTGCCGTCCTTTCCGGCATCCATGCCCTGCACGCAGGCATAGAGCACATGATCCGCGCCATAAGCTTTCTCAATCATCTCCTCGCTGGAGATTCCGTTGAGCACCGATAAAAACAGGGTATGTTCCCCGACAAACGGCTTCACGGTCTCGAGTGCGCTCTCCATTCCCATGAACTTCACCGCAAAGATAATGAGATCCGCCGTCACCGCCTCCGCCGGGGACCGGTAAGAAAATCCGCAGGATTCCCCGTTGCAGGTCATATCCGCGTTTCGGTAGCGGTTCACCCGTCCCTCATCCGCGATAAAAAATACATTCTCGTTTCCAAGCTGTTTTTTCAAATGATTTCCGTACATAACGCCGAGAGCGCCCTGTCCGATAATTCCGATCGTCTTGATCTCCATAACTTAAAACTTCCTTCCTCCGCCGCCGTGGCTGCTTCCTCCGTAACTGTGGGTGGATGACCTTCCGCCGCCGGAAAAACTTCCTCCGCCAGAACTCGGACGATCTTTTTGTGTCTGGATCACCTGCTGGGTGATATAGGATGTCAGCAGGGCATCCGCCAGAACATTCCCCATGGTGAACCGGCTGTCTCTCCGGTAAGAGAGCTTAAAGTTCGCGGCCATACGCTTGTCTTCCCCGTGAAGGCTGTAGCTCCGAAGCACCGATGCCACTGCAGCGCCGCCGCAGACTGCCGCCACACCCAGGGCGATCAGGATCTCATACCATTCCAGATGATGGTAACGGCTGATCTTTCCCGTCTCCGTGTCGTAGTTGTACTGATCTCTCGAAATTCCGTTGGAATAGCACTTTTCCGTATCCGTCAGAAACGCCGCCGATGCCCCGTAATAATCGGCATCCGCCGCGTAATTGTAAACGTCATCCAGAACATCATCGATACGGCTGTCCGTCATGTAACGGATCATCTGTCCGTTCGTGGATATGTAGAGTTCCCGGTTATCCATGTCGATGAGGAACAGAATTCCCGAATGATCGGAGCCGGTTCCGAAACCGCCTTCCATGTAGAATCCGTCCGCAAACACCTGGGCGGAGTCGGAGTTCTCCTCAGTGGTGACGATGACAGCTTCCATCTTCATGGTGTCTGAAAGGGCCTGGGCCTGCTCGGAAAGCTGTTTTTCTTCCTCATCGGTAAAGAGATCCGCCATGTCGTAGACATCCGCGTAGCTCTCCGTTCCCTCTGCCATCTGATAAGCGTCCTCACCGGATGCCGCAAAGGCAGTACCAGTCAGAAAGACTCCAAGAGCACCTGCTGCCAGGGCAGTTCTCACTGCCGTCTTTGCCGCACGAAAAACTCTTTCCACTGCACTTAACTTTCTTCCGTTCTCCAGGCTGTTCCCTGCTGTTTTTCCATTTATCTGCTTTGTTTTCATCACAGGAACCACCCCCCGATCATAAGAATCGCCGCAACCGGCACAAAGATCTCTAAGAACAGCTTCACAAGTTTTCCCTTCGCCACTGGAAGCTTTCCGCAAATCTTTCCTGTCTGTCCGTTCATGGCAAAGTAGTAAAGTTCGTCTTTTCTCGCCTTATCCCGGTAGGTCAGAATCCACACCGGAAGCAGGGCATAGTGCCATCTCGCGTCCCGGATATTTGTATCGCTCTGGTCCACACGGACCGCGGAATACTGTCCCATGACATCGGCTTTCATCTGCTCCACCGTGTACTGTTTTACCTCGCTCTCCACCTCCGGGGTCAGGGATTCTTTTTCCATATCCCGCTTCTCTGCCTGGAAACCTGAGAGGTATCCCATGTCAAAGGGCTGAAGTTTTTCCATATCGAAGGGCAGAACACCTTCCACGAGGGCACTGTTGTTCTTCTTAAGCGCGTTTCTCGTGACATTCTTTACATCAAGCTGCCCCGCGCGCTCCATCCGGTATTTTTTGTGCTCGGTGTAGCGGATATTTCCCGTCACCCAGGTCCGGTTCTTCTCGCCTTCCGCCTGGATCCTTCCGTCGACCTTGCAGCTGTACATCAGGTACGGGAAGTACACGCCGGAAAACTTCTCGATCTGGTCTTTCGAGAAGAAGTCATCCGGGATATATTTTTTCTTCTTGATCCAGTCAAGGAAGATCCCCGTCGCCTTCTTTTTATCCATGGCAAAGGGGATCACATAGTCCGGCAGAAATTCCCCGGAAAGCTTTCCCGAGAGCACCACCGGGTTGTGGCAGTAATAGCAGAACGTCGCCGCCGTCGTTGCGTCCGTCACGACCTCCGCTCCGCAGCTCGGGCAGATGTAAACAAGGGCGTCCTCATCCTGCTTCGCCTTTACCTCTTCATCCTGCACAGCGCTGGTCTCCGTAGATTCCAGCGCTGCAGCTTCCATCTCTTCCTTTGTAAACTCCGACATGCAGAACTCACAGCAAAATTTCTGCTTTTTCGCATCAAAAGTTACCGAACCTCCGCAGTTGGGGCATTTATAACTTACTAACGCCATTCTGATCCTCCGCTATGGTCTCGGTTTTCCGCAGTTCGCGCAGAAGTTTCCTTTATTTTTCTGACCGCAGGAGCAGGTCCAAACGGCATCCGGGCGTTTCTTTCCGCAGTTGGAACAGAAATTGCCTGTATTCTCCTGGCCGCAGCTGCAGGTCCAGGATCCGCTCTCCTCCGGTTTCTTCTTTCCGCAGTTGGAGCAGAATTTTCCGGTGTTGCCTTCCTGTCCGCAGGAACAGGTCCATCCGGATAACGGTGCCATCTTCGCCGGACCGCCGGATGCCTGCTGCGACTGGTTTCCCATGGCAGGATTTCCCTGCTGTCCCTGTCCGGCCGCCATGTTAAACAGTCCCTGGGTGTTGAATCCGCCGTTCTGTGCCGCCATATTCATTCCCGCAAAGGCCATCATCGGACCAGTGGACGTATTCTTCGCCGCGCTCTGCATCGCCTCAGCCTGTGCGCTGACTAAATGCGCCGCCGCCATTCCAGGATTTCTGAATGTGGCATTTCTCTGAAGCTCCTTGATCATCGCCTCGTCTTCCTCGGAGGCCTTCACGGAGCTCACACCGATCTTGCTCACGGTAATTCCGTATACATCATCCCAGCTGTCGGAGAGGATCTCGCGGAGCGCGTTTGCAAGTTCCACCGTATGTCCCGGAAGCGCGCTGTAGCGGACTCCCATCTCAGAGATTTTCGCAAAAGCCGGCTGCAGAGCTGTCAGAAGCTCACTGCGGAGCTGGGAATCGATCTTATCTCTCGTGTAATCTTCCTCGATATTTCCACAGATGTTCTTATAGAAGAGGATCGGATCCACCATCTTGTAGGAATATTCACCGTGGCAGCGGATCGCGATATCCACATCGAGACCGATATTCTGGTCCACAACGCGGAACGGGACCGCGTTCGCCGTGCCGTACTTGTTTCCGACGATCTCCTTTGTGTTGAAGAAGTAGACTCTCTGGTCTCTCGCTGTGTCACCGCCCATGGTGAAACGCTTTCCAAACTGCTTAAAGCTGTCCCCGATGCTCTTTCCGAGGTTTCCGTAGAAGATACTCGGCTCAGCGGATGTGTCGTAGACGAACTCACCTGCCTCCGCGCAGACCTCAACGATGGCTCCCTGGTCGACGATCATCATGCACTGTCCCTCGTTGACCGCAATGATGGAACCGTTGGAGATCAGGTTGTCGCTGCCCTTTGTGTTGTAGCTTCTCTTTGACTTCCGGTTCTCACCTTTCTTTACAAGAACGTCCGCCTCCATGGACGGGCAGTAAAAATACTCGCGCCACTGGTCTTCCAGCACACTCTTCAACGCGCCGACACCAACTTTTAAAATACCCATATCCCTGTTCCTCCTTTTATTACTCACCAGTCGGTTTCCTGGACGGCAGTTTTCACCGCCTGGCCCCGCCGGTCTGAATTTTTCCGAAAATTATTCGATTCTGTGATCTTTCAAGAACCTGATCTCCGCCGCATACCCCGGAAGCTCATTCGGCGTCTCCAGGCAGAACGGCAGGTCACGGAGCGCCGGATGGTTGATCACCCGCACAAGCGCCTCCGCTCCGATCTCGCCTTCCCCGATCCGCGCGTGGCGATCCTTTCTGGCTCCCCGGACGTTCATGCTGTCATTTAAATGGACCGCTTTCAGGCGTTCAAGCCCCACGACACAGTCAAATTCCGCCAGCACTCCGTCGAGATCATTCACGATGTCATACCCGGCATCCCAAACATGACAGGTATCCATACATACTCCCATCTTATCAGAAAGTTCGACTCTGTCAAGAATTTCCCGAAGCTTCTCAAAACTTCTTCCGACCTCACTGCCCTTTCCCGCCATGGTCCGCTTCGCGAAAGCCCGGATCTTCTCCGCGTCCTTTCCCATGGCGAGGAATCCCTTCGCCGAGGAAAGATGGCATCCGATATAAAACATGTCTATGACCTCCGTCCTGTTCCCGTGTTCTTTCCAAAGGAACCTGCTTTTTTCGTTCTCTCCGGCTTTAAGAAAAATACCGCTCCCCAGATAAAAAGCACGGAGAGCACCGCCTGAATCACAAGGCTGCAGAACACCCAGTGGTCCGTGATAAAGTTTCCGCCGTTGTCACCGAGGAAGTTCGTGATCGTAAAGTTTCCGCCGCCCCCGGCTACCTGATTCTCCAGAAGCTCCGCGAACATGATCACCGGATTTAAGAGAAGGAGATACACAGACGGCCCAGAGTTCGCCTTCGGGATCGTCTCCCCTGCATTGAATGTCATCATGCTGATCTCCGTCTCAGAGATATTGAAAAGAAATACATTCAGCATATACGTTCCAACGACGACCACCAAGAGGATCCCGTAGGTGATCACATTGGAGAAGGTGGACCGCTTCATGAGGGAGGACGCGAAGATTCCGAGACTTCCGCAGTACAGCGCCCCCACCACATAGCTCACAAGAAGGATCATGAGATCCCCGGAGCTGATACTTCCATAGATAAAGGTCAGCATCAGGATCGGCAGACTCGACACCACCAGGATCATAAGCTGGGAGAAGGCAGACATGAGCTTCCCGACAACGATGTCCACCGGACGGATCTTTGTTGTAAACATGAGCTCCAGTGTGTGCCGCTCCCTCTCCCCGCTGATGCTGGCGGAAGTCAGGGCAGGCATGATAAACATCAAAAGCATAAATTCCAGCGCCGCCACGAAGGCGTAGAGCTGGAGGAAATTTTCATAGCGCACCGAGCCGCTGACCTTCACCTGGGCGATGCTCTGGTACATGTTTAAGAGTGCCACCACAGCCAGGATCCCGTTGAAAATCATGATGATGAGCGGGATCCTGAAGCTCCTCGAACGTACCAGCATTTCCCTCTTATAGACCGGATTATTCTTCACTCGTCATCACCACCTTTTCCATATCATGATCCGTGATCTGCATGAAGATGCTCTCAAGGTCACCCGGCTCTCTCCAGAACCCGCAGATTCCGATGTTGTGGGCCACAAGCTTTTCCAGAAGCATCGCCTCGGCGTCTTTTCCGCCGTGGAATCCCACGACGATATCTTTTCCCTCCACCGTGATGGTCTGGACCTCCGGCTCTGTGCGGAGGAATTTTACCGCCTCCCGGACATTCTCCACAACCTGGATCCGGATCGGGTTGGAGTCATTCACCTTCTTTAAGATCTCCCCCATGTTTCCCGAGAGAACGATCTTTCCGGCGTCGATGATCCCGATATCCGTGCACATCTGGGAAAGCTCCGAGAGAATGTGGGAGCTGACCACGATGGTCTTTCCCTCGGCGCAGAGCTCCTTTAAAAGCTCCTTGAACTCGATCCTGGCTCTCGGATCCATGCCGGATGTGGGCTCGTCTAAAACTAAAAGTTTCGGATCGTGGATCATGGCCCGCGCCAGGCAAAGTCTCTGTTTCATTCCCCTGGACAGGCTGTCCACAAAGAATTCCTCTTTTCCCGCGAGTTTTACCTGTTCTAAGAGCTTTGTGCACCGCTCTCTCGCCACAAGACCGGAAAGGCCGTAGCAGGAGGCGAAAAAGTCCATGTACTCCCAGACTTTTAAGTTGTCGTAAAGTCCAAATTCATCCGGCACATAGCCGAACTCATTTTTCACCTGCTCGCTGTAGAGGAATGCGTCCTTTCCGCCGATCATAACGGTTCCCTCATCCGCTTTCAGGAGACCCATGATAATGCTGATCGCCGTGGTCTTTCCGGCTCCGTTCGGCCCCACAAAGCCGTAGAGTGCCCCTTCTTCCACTTCCATATCAAGCCCGGAGAGTGCCTCAAAATTTCCGAATTTTTTCTTCAGTCCCTGTATCTTTAACATCAGTTTTCCCTCCCCGTCACCATCAGGAGTGGAAGTGTCTGGCTCACTCCGCTTTCCGCATCGCTTCCTGCTGTGTAGCGGACCGTGATCTTTCCGTCGGCAGCGATATAGTCTGCCAGCTCTTCCCTTGAGAAATCCTGTTTCCGGATATCCACCGGGTCATAGCTTCCCGTCTTTTCGTTGTAAAAGCTCGTCTCGCCGGAGAATGGGCGGATATAGGAGTACTGGTTCTCCTGGAAAAAATCATCGGAAACCGGGAGAAATGAATATTTCTCGATCACAATGTCCGTTCCCGGGTCATATTCCACCACCGCCGGGTCTGTCCCGTAGAGGATCATGGAGTTTCCGTAGCTTGCCCCCATGCCGGAGGTCACGGACGGTTCCCGGATCTGACCGCAGCGGTAGACCTCTCCGTCTGCTCCCATCTCACATGCGATCTTCTGGGTGTAGAAGGTCCTTCCGTCCCAGTTTTTTCCGAAGAGTTCACCGTTTCCCTCATAGCCTTCCGGGAGGAACGCGCCGAAGCGCACCTCACCGTTGTAGGACGAGTAATAACGGTCTGCAAAGTATCCGCCAAGGTTGGATTTCTGGACATTTTCAATGTACTCCTCATCGGAGTCTTCCTGCCGGTCCGGCGTTCCGATCAGGGCATCCGAGAGCATCCATATCATACCCACCGGCCATACCTTTAACGGCTCCCTATCGAATTCCAGGCGCTGTCCCGGTTCCATGTTCCCGAGGATCAGCACCTGACCGTAGAGATAGACTGCCGCGTTCTCAAGCGTCACAGGAAGCTTATTCTCCACATATCCCGTGATGGTTCCGTCTGACACGGTAAAGTCTGCCTCAATATTTCCCTGCTCCAGATCCTTGTTCCGCTCCAGGAGGAAAAATCTGGAATCAAAGGCCTTGGACTTTCTGCTCCATAGCACGGTCTGGTCCGTCCCTTTCCGGATCCCGATGGCTGTCTGGCGCTTTTTCGTGTAATCTTCCAGCTGGTTCATATCGTAGCGGGCACTTCTCGTAAGAGGAGTAACCTTATAATCTGCCGGAAGATCCACCGTAAATCCGCTGCTGTCCGGTGTCCGCACGTTTAAGAATGTCATCTCCTCCGCACTGTCCCCGGACGCATCCATGATCGTCGCCGTCGTGCAGAATTCGCTGGTGAATCTCGTCTTAAATCCTATGCCCCAGATCACGACGCAGGATGCCAGGGAGAAAACAAGCACCGTGGTTCCGTAATACCGGTTCATTCCGCGCTTCTTTAAGAGAATATAAAGTCCGGGACCGACGATCACCAGATATCCCACAACGATGATCCCGTAAAGGGCGAGGTTCGGGAGCCGCTCCCCGTTTCCGCCGCTAACGAGATTGTAGGCGTTCCAGTAGTCCGCGTCACGCCCATGGGAATAATAATAGATCATATTCAGCTCGTCATCGTTAAAGATCTCCCCCAGGAAATACGACGCGAAAGCCGGGTTCTTTTTCGCAAAACCAGAGAGGTCCGACAGGCTCACACCGTAAACTCCAATGGTTCCTTTTCCATAGTTCACGGTCTTGAGAAGCGGTGTTCCGTCCGTCACCATCCGCTCCTCTGCCCCGGAGATCACAGGTTCCGTGTAGGTCACCCGGACTTCCGAGTCGCCGGGACCATTCTTCGTATACTCCATTCCCATGCCGACCCGGAGGACTTCCGGGTCCCTTAAGGTGACCTTATTTTCTGCCTCTCCCAGGATATCCAGGGTCTTATCCCGGTCTCTTCCCGTTCCGACGAGCAGTGTTCCGCCATTTTCCACCCATGTGAGGACAGCTTCCTTCTGGGCATCGTTCAGCGTCCGGCAGTCGTATCCGTTTACAAGCAGCACATCGAACATGGAAAATCCCTTGGAATCTTCCGGGAAATCTTCGCCTGGGATCTCCACCACGCGTGTGGTGAGCATCCCATAATTCAGTCCGATCCCGTCGATCCAGGAGAGACTTCCCGCCTTGTTCTCCAGGACACCCGCCAGCAGACGGCTCTCATCCTTAGAAACGTCAAAATCCATGGAGGTCTCCCCCATGGTCTTATTTTTCCCGTCTTTTAATGTCAGGTGGATCGTTCCGCTCTTCTGTCCCAGCGGGACATAGAATTTTACTGTCTTCGTCTCCGCCGGATCTACCTCCACCGGGTACGAATACTCATATTCCTCCGTTCCCTCATCGCCGTCGCTCTCCAGCGTGGACACGGAAAGCGTACCGGAAAAGGCTGTCTCCGTCTGTCCGTAGAGGCTGACCTTTATGGGCACAAAGCTTCCGAGCTTCGCGTTTCTTCCGTAAACTGCCGTGATGTCCACCGCCACCGGCACGGAATTCTGCGAGTCAGACTCCATGTTTGTACTGTAACTGTAACTGTCCCTGTCCTGGGCGAAAGCCGGAAACACCCCCGCGGACAGGACCAGGGCCGCGAGACAGCCAAACAGCAGATGTTTCTTTTTATTTCTCATACATTCTTCCTATATTCAATCAACAGGTATCCCTGTTCTGCAAGCTGCGCAGTAAATGCGTATTTCTGCTGAACAGTTCTCATTTTTTATTTACTGGATCGTTCCGAAATTCTCTTTGTTCACATCGAAATTTACCTTCAGTTTCACCGTGAACACCGTCCCGTTCAGGTCGCTGGCCACGGAGATCGTTCCGCCGTGCATGTCCACGATATTCTTCGCGATGGCAAGTCCTAGGCCCGTTCCGCCTGTCTTTGAGGATCTCGACTGCTCTACCCGGTAGAACTTATTGAAGATCAGCGGCAACTCCTCAGCCGGGATCACATAGCCGTAGTTCGTGACAGACACCGTGACGATATCGTCCTTCGCAAACACCTGGACCAGGACCTTCTTTCCCTCGGCGCCGTACTTGATGGCATTGTTGATCAGGTTATCGAAAAGTCTCGCCAGAAGATTTCCGTCCGCCGTGATCACCTGAGACGGGACATTGCTCTTGAGCTCATAGGTCAAATCCTTATCCGCAAAGCTCGGATAAAATTCCTCCAGAAGCTGCCCTAAGAGCTTCACGATATCGACTTTTCCAACATTCATGGAGATCTTTCCGTAATTCATCTTTGTGAATCCGAACAGATCCTCGATGAGTTTTTCCAGGCGCTTCGCCTTCACGTAGGCGATATCGATATATTTTTTCTGCATCTCCGGGCTGATAGCCGGACCGGAAGACAGGAGTTCCAGATAACCGATGATGGAAGTCAGCGGCGTCCTCAAGTCATGGGCCACGTTCGTGATCAGCTCATTCTTTGTCCGCTCCGACTCTCGTTCCTTATCCATAAGCTTCCGGATATCCGCCTCCATCCGGTTCAGGTTCGAAGCCATTGCGGAGAATTCATTGTCCCCCACGACCTCGATCTGGGTATTTAAGTCGCCCTCGGAGATATTCTGGATCGCCACCGCGATCTTCCCTATGTACTTCATATTTTTCTTCTCGATCATGAGAAACGCCAGCGCGAAGATCCCGATTCCAAGGATCACATAGAGGATCGTGGTGATCGTCCCCATCTTAAAGATCTGCAGGACCAGCAGATTCGCGTACCTGGTCTGGTCCAGGTATGCCAGAAGGAAGTTCATATTCATGATGAGGAACGCGTCCACCAGACATGCGATCAGGGCGCTGTAACAGATGTTCACCGCGATCTGCGTGTAAAAGCTTCTGCTCCAATCATTTTTCAATTTTATATCCTACCCCCCAGACCGTCGTGATAATTTTATCCTGTCTCGTGTCCTCCTTCATCTTTCCGCGGAGTCTCCGGATATGTACCATGACGGTGTTGTTTGCCTCGTATACTTTTTCGTTCCATACCTTCTCAAAGATCTCATCAGTGCTGAACACACGGCCCGGATTCGATGCCAGAAGGTACAGGATATCGAACTCGATTGGCGTCAGCTTAATCTCCTCGCCGTAGACAACGACCTTGTGGTTGTCTTTGTTGATGGAGAGGCCGCGGATCGAAATCTCGTTCTTTGCCGCCTTTCCGGTGTTGCTGTTTGGGTTTAACTGGGTGTAGCGGCGGAGCTGGGATTTCACGCGGGCTGTGAGTTCCAGCGGGTTGAATGGCTTTACTACATAATCATCCGCGCCGGTTCCAAGTCCCAGGATCTTGTCGAGATCCGTTGATTTTGCGCTTAACATAATGATCGGGATGTTGTTGGTCTCACGGATCTTTCTGCACATCTCGAGGCCGTCCATTCCCGGCATCATGATATCCAAGAGCACCAGGTGGATCTCCTCCTTATCCAGGATCTCCAGTCCCTCTTTCGCGTTGTTTGCCTTAAATACTTTATATCCATCGCTGACCAGGTAGATCTCCACAAGGTCCGCGATCTCTTTCTCATCATCCACTACCAGGATATTGATCTGTTCCATGATTTGTCCTCCTTTTAGACTTGTTCCTAGTACCCCTATCGTATCATATTTCGACCTTTTTTTCCTTACTTTTTTCTGAAAACTACTGGGTAAATGTTACAATTTTTTCCGTTCTGTGGAAGGATTTAAAAAAATAGAGAATTA
>CAVFLH010000037.1:0-19356 GCA_963622995.1 uncultured Eubacteriales bacterium
GTAAATATTGTGCAAATTTAACATTGACAGAAACCGCCATTTAATGGTACTTTTACAGTAAATTCGCGCGGCGTTTTCATGATACGACAAACGCTGTAAAAGAAAATATAATGAAGAGGTGTAGACATGCAGGAATTAAAGCCGATCAAAGAAGGAAAAGTACGTGAAATTTACGACAACGGCGTCAGCCTTATTATGGTTGCAACCGACCGCATCAGCTGTTTTGACGTGATCCTTCACAATGAGGTTACCTCCAAAGGTGCTGTTCTGACCCAGATGTCCAAATTCTGGTTTGACCTGACAAAGGATATTCTCCCGAACCATATGATCTCCGTCGATACAAAGGATATGCCGGAGTTCTTCCAGCAGAAAAAATTTGAAGGAAAGACCATGATGTGCCGCAAGTTAAAAATGCTGCCGATTGAGTGCATCGTCCGCGGCTATATCACAGGAAGCGGCTGGGCAAGCTACAAGAAAGACGGCACCGTCTGCGGAATCCGTCTTCCGGAAGGCTTAAAGGAATCCGATAAACTCCCGGAGCCGATCTATACTCCGTCCACAAAGGCTGAGATCGGTGATCACGACGAGAATATCTCCTTCGAGCAGAGCATCGACCATCTCGAGAAATACTTCCCGGGAAAGGGCCGCGAGTACGCAGAACTCCTTCGTGACAACACCATCGCTTTATATAAGAAGTGCGCAGAGTACGCACTCACAAAAGGCATCATCATCGCTGATACAAAATTCGAGTTTGGTCTCGACGAGGAAGGAAATCTCGTGATCGGTGATGAGATGCTCACCCCGGACAGTTCCCGCTTCTGGCCGGCAAAAGGCTACGAGCCGGGTCATGGTCAGCCGTCCTTCGACAAACAGTTCGCCCGCGACTGGCTCACCGCTAACCCGGGCAACAACTGGACACTTCCGCAGGAGATCGTCGACAAGACCATCGCGAAGTATCTGGAAGCATACGAGATGATCACAGGGAAAAAATTAGAGGCATAACCCCCACAACCTCCGCCTCTGAGATTTCCCATTTCCGAGTTGTATCAGATCGTCCCCTCACGCGCCTCCCTGAGCAGAATATTCGCGTGAGGGCGCATCTTGTACACGAATACTCCTTTATATAGTTCCTCACTTACGGAAAAAGCGTCCGAAATCCATCCCCATGGATCCGAACGTTTTTTCTATATCTTTATACTCCTGACGGAAACTGTCATCAGCGAAGTCTCTAAATGTTCCTGTCTGAAATTTTTTTCTTACTTTCCCTGCACTTCCGATGGTGCCACTCCCGCAATCTTTTTAAACGTGTTGGAGAAATACGCGATATCCTTATATCCCACCATCTCCGCCACCTCGTACACCTTATTCCGGTGGTCTGCCAGAAGCTCCGCTGCCTTTTTCATTCGATAACGGGTCAGCCAGCCCATGACCGTATATCCAGTCTCCTTTTTAAAGCAGTGGCTC
Organism: uncultured Eubacteriales bacterium; assembly: GCA_963622995.1. Classification (GTDB taxonomy): domain Bacteria; phylum Bacillota; class Clostridia; order Lachnospirales; family Lachnospiraceae; genus Pilosibacter. The sequence goes on from CAVFLH010000037.1 coordinate 1,465, forward strand.
AAGTGTCCCTCACTGATTCCCACCGCATTCGCAATCTTCGCCACATTGACGGAATTCTCCCCATAATGGGCGACCGCGTAGAGAACTGCGTCCCGGACATAGCCGGTGAGTCCCGTTGTATTTTCATCGAAGGGAAGCAGAATACGGAATGCAGGAGCGTCTGCTGCCTGCCCCCCAGTACCGGCAGATTTCAGAATTCCAGCGCTATTTTCTGCCGTTTCTCCGCCACCCGAAACCGCCGGTCTTCTCTCCGCCTGCTCTGTCTCAATCCGCTCCTTCGCCCTGAGGATCGCATCCTCGAGCTCGCCGTCCTCGAAGGGCTTTAGGAGATAGTCAAAGGCGTAAAGCTTCAGCGCCTCCCTGGCATAGGAAAACTCGCTGTAAGCCGTCAAAAAGATCACCTGGATCGGATTTCCCTCTTCCCGAAGCTTTTTTAACATCTCAAGTCCATTCATCTTCGGCATCCGAATATCACAGATCATGAGATCCGGATCCTTTTCATGGACCAGGTCCAGCGCTTCCAGCCCGTTCGCCGCCTCGCCGACGACCTCGCACCCAAGCGATTCCCAGTCCGTCTCACCGACAATTCCCATCCGGACGAACCTCTCGTCATCCACGACAATTACCTTTATCATAATGGTTCCCCTCCCTGTTTTTCCGTTCTATTTGAAGTCATTCAAATCTGTCTTTCGTCCGCGCATCCTGCTGCCCCGGGCCATTTACCGGAATCCTCATCGTAACCTTCGTTCCGCCTGCCTTCAGCCGTTCGGCCCGAAGACCGTAATCTTTACCATAGTAGAGACGGATGATCGTGTCCACATTATAAAAACCGATATGTCCGTTTCTCTGCTCCTTATCCCTGTTTCCGAGCCGCCTGATCACCTCATTGCTGATTCCGCAGCCATCATCCGACACCTCGATCACAAGTTCTGATTTCTCCTGATATGCCCGGACAAAAATATGTCCCTCATCCGCGTCCGCCAGCCCGTGGATCACCGCGTTCTCCACGATGGGCTGAACGATGAGCTTCGGCACCATGATCTTCTCCGTCTCAGGATCGATCTCATACTGGAAATCAAACTTCCCGTTAAACCGGATCTTCTGGATCTCCGCATAGCTCTCCACAAGACTCATCTCCTCATGGAGCGTAATAAACTGCGCATTGGAGATGCTGGTCCTTAAGATCTTCGCCAGCTTTGCCGCCAGCGTTGCGATCTCTGGGAGATGGTTCGCCTTCGCGACCCACTTCATTGTATCCAGGGTATTGTACAGGAAATGTGGGTTTAACTGGGACTGCATCATGGCGATCCGGGTCTCATTGAGCTCCTTTTCCCTCTGGACCTGCTCCTCCATGTAGGATGAGATCCGTTTTGTCATGATATTGAAATTCTCCGCCAGCTCCCCGAACTCGTCCAGTCGGTCCATCTCCACATGGGTATCCAGATTTCCCTCCTGGACCTCGTCCATAGCATCATGGAGCACATGGATCGGCTTCGAAAGGAAAGAGCTGATTCCCACCGCAACGGCAATACTCAATAGAAAGCTTCCAGCCGCCATAAAAAGAAGCACCGTGTACATGGACCTCGTGGTATCGCTCGTAAAGACATGAGGACGGACCAACACGCTGTAAAGTCCCGTGTCACCCAGCTCCGAGACATAGATACTGTTGTTGTTCCACACATCAGTCAGCGGTTCTCCCTCTAGAAACTGGCTGCGCAGAACCGTTCCCACAGTCTCCCCGGAGGCCGCTCCAACGCTGTACACCGTCTCCAGGAACCCGTTGAGAATACAGATTCCATCCTGCCCGCTGTATGTGCCGGAGAGCGCCTTCGCGAAATTTTCTGCCGTCATCGTGGCCACAAAATAGCCGGAACATTCCTCTCCGTCTCCTGTCACCGCCCTGGCAAACCGCAGGACCTCATCCCCGTCCGCCTCCAGGTCGCTCCGGATGATCAGATCATTCGGGTGCGCATGGGCTTCTCTTAGGATTCCCCAGTACACCGGCAGCGTCTGACCGTATGTCCTGTTTCCCGTAGAGTAAAGGCAGCTGCCGTCCGGGGCGTACAAATTGAAGCCTGCTGTCTCTCTATATGAAGTGGTTGCCCCAAACAGATGGCGGTACACCTCATTTTTTCTTCCGACAGTCTCATTCCGAAGCGCGTCCGCAACAACCGGATCCCCGCAGAGTTCTTCCGCCGCGGCTCCATAACCATCAAAAAGTGTCATAAGCTGCTGCTCTACCGCTTCCGCAAGCTCCATATCCTTTTTCTCAAAGTCTCTCTCGACCTTCACCTTAAACATCTGTATCAGGAACAGGCAGCACACGATCAGTGGGAGGACAGATGCCGCAAGAAAGCCAACAAGAAGCTCCCGTCGGAAGGAACTTTGGATAAACTTCTTCATGATTCACCCCCGTTCTGCGCCATGAGCGCCGCCCATCTCTCCAGGATGGATTCCTGGTTCTTCACCGCCCAGTCCAGGTCAAAGTCCATAATCGAACCTTCTTCCTTCTGATCCGGTTTTACATCATCCCGGACCGTCCGCCGGTAAAGCTCCTCCGCAGAAAGTCTCTGGACATCAGGACTCACGATAAAATCCAGGAAAAGCTTCGCATTCTCCTCATGCTCCGCTCCCCGGATCACCGCACATCCATCCGCCACCGCACTGGTTCCCTCTCGCGGGTAGATGATAGAGATCGCCGCGCCGCGGTCGATATACTTCTTTGCCGTCTCCTCCAGGGTCAGCCCCACCAGATACTTACCTTCCGACACCTCATCGAGCACTGCGCCTGACCCCGCCGCCATCCGGTAATTCAACACCCTGGCAAACTGTTCCAGCACATCGTTTTCCCGCATCGGCAGAACCTGGATCATCGTCTCCAACATCGTACAGCTGCTGCCCGATTTCCCCGGATCCGCAAAAGACACCTTTCCGTCCCAGTTTCCATCAAACAGATCCTCGAATCCCCTCGGAGCCGCTGCCGCGTCCACCAGCTTGTTGTTGTAGATCAGAACGATGGGCAATTCCGTAAAAGCCGTCCACGCATGGTCCTCCGTCCGGTAAGAGCTCACGATATGATCGCTCTGGGTACTCTCATAAGGCACAAAACAATCCTTATAGAACTCGTAGCTATCCACACCGCCCCCGAACATCACATCGCAGGACCCCTTATCGACCTCTTCCCGGATCCGCTCCAGAAGCTCCGTCGTTCCCCCCGGAACTACTTCCACCCAGATCCCGGTCCGCTCCTCAAACTCCTTCACGATGGGCGCGTACACTTCCTGCTTATGCGACGTATACACCGTGAGCATTTTCTCCTCACTCACCTTCTCCGGTCCCTGACTGCCACTCTCCGCGCCGCCGCAACCCGTCACACTCATCACAACCACCGCAATTCCAAGGCATACCGCCCACAATCTCCTCTTCCCTTTCACTTCCCGAAATCCCCCTTTTTGATTCCGTTCCAATCTCTATCCCTGCTATCAGGTACCCGTCAAATACCTCTCTATTTATTCGTTCTTTTCAGTCCATTCTAACACATTTCCCAAAAGGAAACCATAATTTTCCCCATGACACAGAAAAAACCGCCGTACCTCCCACGATTTCCTAACAGAAACCATGTTCAATACGACGGTTCTTTTGCCTAACTCCGCGTGAACACTAAGAAACAGGAACGCCTGCCCCTATATATCGCTACGAATTGCATCTTCTTGTTCGCCTTACGGCGCCCAAGAAGCTTCGGACTTCGTCCTTATACTGCCCCGGCAATAGAATTGCTTATGAAAGCAAGCTTTCAACACAATTCCATCACCGTGTCAGTGCAATTCTGAATGTTTTCGTATGATTACTTTCTCATCTCAAGAACATCCGCAAATGCCTCAATAGCAGTTGCAGCCTGTCCAAAGTCTCTCATCTGCTGGTCAACACCAAGTTTGATGTGCGGGATACCTGCATTGTCAAGAGCTTTCTTGAGGTACGGATACTCCATCTCCTCCGGATCGCAGAACTGCTGCATGAAGAGAATAAGACCCTGCGCACCGCTCTCCTTAACCATGTTAGCTACGAACTCACCACGGCGGTTCTTGGAAGACTGCGGATCGTAAAGAAGGATATCGTAGTCCATGTTAGCAAACTGCTGAGCAAGAGCTCTAAGAGCATCTTTCTCGTCCTCCGGAACATCTGTACGGAAGGAACGGCTCTCATGAGCAACATCATCAGCTGCGATAGCGATGTTGTTGTTCTCAAAGATTTCAAGAAGCTTCGGGTTGTCAACAATGATACCGGATGTAACAACCTTTGTTCCCTTCCAGTCACATACCGGAAGAGCAGCAAGCTCTTTGTTTAATTCCTCAAGTTTTGCAGTGTACTCCGGTTTCTCCATGAAGAAGAATGCCTTTAATACTGCAGAACGCTTTGTAGGAGTTACAACGTCGCAGTGCTCGTTAGCGAGTTTCACGAACTCACGGCGGGCTGCACGGCTCTTGTTGTAAACCTTGATGGCGTCAAGGATCGCATCGTTCGTGATCTCGTGACCACATACTTCCTCGAGGTCAGCCTTAACGTTTGCGTACTCCTCCTCACAGAACTTAAGTCCGAACTCTTCGAAACGGTTCTGCGGATGAGCAAGGAAGATAACTTTCATCTTGTCACCCATAGCAACACGGAAGTTCTGGCTCATCGGACGTAATGTATCACAGATTGTTGGTGTGATGATTCCGTCTAACTGATCCATTGTTCCGTCAAGGAGCATCTCAAGTGCGAGCTGAGCGATTGTGCAGTAGAATGTTGCACAGTACTCTTTTGCACGGCTGATTGTCTTGTTGTTGGAGCCCCAGATTCCCATCGGAACCATGCCTGCAGCGTATACAAGCTCTTCCGGAGCGTAATACGGGAGAACGCCAATGACCTTCTTACCCTGTGCTTTATATTCAGCAAGCTGCTGTTTCGGAGTTGCAGCTTTTACCTTAAATTCGTCTAATAATGCATTGATACTCATGGTCTATTTAGCCTCCTTTGCCTGGATGTTTGCTTCCATAGCCTCAACAAGACCCTGTACTCGTGTCTCGTACTGAGCGGCATTGAAGTTACGCGGGTCAGCCTGGTCACCATCGAATCCTGCGCACGGGATGCCAAGATCCTTAGTGAAGCGGCGTTGCATTTCTGCCATGTAACCGGACCACGGCTTACAGCTTCTGTTGTAGTGAACGAGAACGCCATCTACCTTGTTGTCGCGGCAGATGCCTTCACGCCATGAAACACCCTGCTCGATACATACAGAGTTCGGTGCTTTGTAGTAAGCACGAGCCATCTCATCCAGACCATTATATACGAAGCCGAATGCCGGTGCGTATACAACTGCTGTTACGTTTACGCCGTTAGCCTTTAACGGTTTGAACAGTGCCGGAAGTTTCGGCCAGCACGGAATACCCTCGAACATTACACGGTATTTCTCCGGGAACGGAGTTGTTGTCTCACCCTTAGCGATCGTCTCGTCAAGGTCAACTGCTAACTGCTCGAATGCCTCAGCAGCCTCAACTCTTGCACGTGCAGTTACGACATCAGCCATATGGTTGAACAGGTCGAAACCACTGTACGGAGCCGGTTTGTACTGTAAGTAATCACAGACTTTTAACCATGCCTTTGCAGTACGGTTAGCGTTCTCACATGCATGCTCGAACTTCTTCTCGTCGAACTTCTTGCCTGTGAGTTCCTCTAACTGCTTGATTGCCTTATCAAACTGACCGCGTACATAGCGAACGTTCTGATCAGCAACTTCTACAGTGTTGTTGTACGGGATATCGATCATGATAAGCGGAATGTTGCACATACGAGCGATGTTCTCGTACCACTTTGTCATACAGTTACAGATGTTGTTGCAGCAGAGAACGAAATCCGGCTGCGGGATCTGCATCTGACGGATCGGGGAGATTGCTGCGATGCGGCGCTCTTTGTCCGGTCCATCCGGAAGTTTTTCAAGCTCAAGAAGGTTTACAAGCTCAAGATACGGAGTCTGAGTCTTCGGATCTTTCTTCGGCTTGCCAGTTGCCTCGTCGATAACTACGTTACCGTCAGCATCCTTTAAAGGCTTACCTGTGCTCGGATCGATGATGTACTCACCTGTCTCCGGGTCGAATTTACGTGCTACACGAACGCCAGCTGCATATGCAAGGCTGATACGAGCGTATCCGCAGATATCGTTGTCGTAACCCATGTCCTCAGCTGCCTGGCACATAAGCTCACCGTAACGGTTTGCTGCGATACCAGCTGCCTGGTTCTCCGGGTACATAACATTTAAATCAAATGCTGCTGCGAGCTCGCACGGGAATTTGGAAGAAGACCAACCAACTAACTCGCCTCTCTTTTTGGCCTCACGCGCGTCTTTATGAACGTCGTCAACGACTTTACGCAGCGCAAGAACACCAGGGCTAACCTGCTTTGCCATAATAAATATCCTCCATTTCTTATCAAACATGGCTGTATTGTTATTTCCAGCCATAGATTTGCATAAACTAATTGCAGCTGTTCACCTTACAGTTACAACTAATATCAATTATGCACGGCGGCTTGCTGCCTGATATGCATATAAGGCTGCACCAAGCGCACCGTTATACTGTGTCAGAGGAGATCTGTGGATCTCACATCCAAGCTCGTTCTGAAGAGCCTTGACAACACCTTCGTTCTGAGCAACACCGCCAGTCATAACGAGAGACGGAACGACTCCGATCCGGTGTGCGAGTCCAGTGACACGGTGAGCCACGGAGCGGTGGATACCTGCGATAATATCGCACTTATCGGTTCCCATCGACAGCTGGCTGATAACCTCGCTCTCCGCAAATACGGTACATGTGGAGCTGATCTCCACTCTCTTCTTGGACAGGGAATCAAGATGTCCCAGATCCTGGACCTTAACCTCGAGAACGCCAGCCATAACGTCAAGGAATCTTCCGGTTCCCGCCGCACACTTATCGTTCATCTGGAAATTGGTCATTGCACCGTTGTCAATATGAAGGACCTTAACGTCCTGACCGCCGATATCAATGACGGTATGAACGTCAGGGAACAGGAAGTAAGCTCCCCTTGCGTGGCAGGATAACTCACTCATCTGTTTGTCTGCAAAATTCATTAAGGAGTTACGACCATAACCAGTTGCCAGGGTAAAGGCCACATCCTCCTTTTTCATACCTGCGTTTTCCAGCACTGCGTCGATTGCGCGCTGTGGGCCGCTGGTACCTGCACCTACATCGATCAGGGATTTCGCTACGATCTCCTCGCCGTCCTTAAGCATAATACATTTGGATGCCGTGGATCCTACGTCGATTCCCAGGGTGTAAATTGCACTCATAATAACCTCCGGGTATATTGAAACAGTAAAACAAAACTAACCGGCGTTAGACCAGTATATCCAGGTCAGAGAAAAACTCCCCTGACCTGGATACATATCATTTTACTCTATCCTTCAGTCAAAATCAAGCCTTGTGAGCGTCGTTCCACTCGCGGATTGCACGCGGTGTAACCATCTGGTGCATCGGGCAGATAGACTTCGGATTCTGGTAAGCAGCCTCTGTGAATGCCTGGATGTACGGACGGATGTCTGTCATGTCAACGATCTCATCAACCATACCAACCTTAGCGCAGTATGCCGGACGGGACTTGTCATGATACAGCTGGATCATGTCGTTCATCTTCTTGATGATCGGAGTAAGATCCTCACCTGCCTTGCTTGCCTTAACAAGCTTTCTGGAGTACATAGCGTTTGCAGCGGTCTCACCCGGCATTACGTAGTACTCACAAGCAGCAGTACCAAGGGAGTAAACGTTTGTATTGTTACCCTGCGGTCCACCAAGTACATAGTGAGCAGCAGCGCTTGCCTTACGAAGAGTGATCTCGAGGGACGGAAGCTTGGAGTTCTCGATGGAGTAGATCAGGGACTGACCTAAACCAAGTAACTCAGCCTTCTCAGCCTCATCGCCTACATCGATACCTGTTGTATCCTGTAACCAGATAAGCGGAATACGGTCACGAGCACATAATGTTACGAACTCGTTCATCTTGATAAGACCCTGACGGTACAGCTTTCCGCCGATACCAACGGAATTCTGCTTGTACTCCGGATAGTTCATAAGAAGACCCTGAGTATTAGCGATAACGCCAACTAAAAGTCCGTTAACCTTAGCAAGACCTGTTACCATCTCCGGACCATAGCCCTTCTTGTACTCATATAACTGAGAACCATCGAAGAGACGGCCGATTACATCATAGATATCATACGGACGTTTTCCGTTCATCGGGATGATGCTGTAAAGGTCATTTGCCGAAAGGATCGGGCTCTGCGGATCGTCAACACGGAAGAATTCCAGGTTGTAAGCCGGAAGGTAGCTGATGTACTTCTTGATGCCTTCGATTACGCCGTAGTCGTTCTCGTAAACCTCACGGAAGAATCCTGTCTCATCGTAGTGAATCGGAACAGAACCCGGAGCCGGAACGTGCTTCTTGCCGTTCTCAATCTGAGCTGCAACGATCTGCTCTGCTGCTTCCTCATCAATATATCCCTTCGGGTTCATACCGGAAAGAATTCCAGCGCCGCCTACTGCCATGTTAGCCTGGCTGTGAGCGATCAGGATTGTCGGGGAAATGCTGTGGTATCCGCCGCCAGCCGGATTAGTTCCGTAGATACCTACGATAACCGGAATACCTAACTGGTTTAACTCTGCGTTACGGAAGAACGGTGTACCGCCGCCGCGTCTGTTCGGGTAAACCTGATCCTGGTACGGGAAGTCTACACCTGCGCAGTTTAATAAGTAGATTAACGGAAGATTTAACATCTTAGCAGCATCGGAGCAGCGGATCAGGTTCTCTGCCTGGCCCGGTTCCCATGTACCAGCCATCTTCTTGTTATCGGAAGCGATGATGTAAACCCATTTGCCGTTTACGCATCCGAGACCGTTGATGATGTTTGTGGAACCCATCTTGTTGTCGTTCGGGTTGAAAAGGCTGTTTAACGGGCAGAATGTTCCCTCATCTACAAGAGCATTGATACGCTGCATAGCGGATAACTGACCGCGCTCGTTTAACTTCTCTTCTGTAGTGATACCAGCAGCAAGGATCTCAGCAACCTTGTCGTGGATCTGAGTCTCAACCTCTTTGAGCTGAGCCTCGTTCTCTGCATTCGGATTAACTAATGCCTTACCAACTGTAGGCATGTTCTGGAAATATTTCGGCATGGAAAAGTAGCCCATGTTGTTCCTCCTTATATACGCGATCACTGCAGTCAGCGTTTTTGCCAGCCGCTGACCACAGCATTTACATTTTCAATTTGATGCGTTTCGATTACTTTGTTTCCTTCGGAACCTTGATGAATACCTGGCACGGGTCGATCTCTTCACGAATAACGCGGATGATGTCCTCGCTCGGTCCTTCCATAAGCTGTGCTCTGGAAGTATCGATCTCGAAACCAGTGTTCTCCTGAACCATTTCCGGAGAGGAGAACGGATAGTAGTAAGCAAGGTACATTCTCTTGGTCTCTTCGTCGAACTTCATGATACCAAGATCAGAAACTACCATCTGCGGTCCGCGGTTGCCCGGAAGACCTGCTCTCTCACGTCCGCCAGGGCCGTCCATCCAGCCGCAGCTTGTGATATAGTCAACATGATCCATGAATCTTCTCTTCTGATGCTGCATCATGATGATGGTGTTGCAGAATGTAGCGATACCGTTTGCTCCGCCGGAACCTGTGAAACGTGTACCCGGTTTAACGTAGTCGCCTTTACCGAATATACATGTGGAGTTTACGTTACCGTACGGGTCGATCTGAGCGCCGCCGATGAAAGCGATCAGACGCTCGCTGTTATGAAGCCACTCGTTAGCCTCGAAACCGATGAAACGGATATTCGGCCACTGTACTGCACAGTGAGCCATGAAACGGTTATCACCTACAGAACGCGGTACCTCTACCGGGCAGCAGTCCATAAGTCCGCTCTCTACGATCGGATGGCAGCTCGGGCAAACTACACGCTTCGCAAGGGAAGCACCGATTAACGGAAGACCAGTACCAACAATAACGATCTGCTCTTCTTTAATATTTTTTGCAATGGCATAAGCCTGCATTTCCTGCTTTGTATACTTTGTATAATCAGCCATTTTTGAATTTTCCTCCCTCAATTAGTGTCTTGTAGAATAGCCAAGGTGCGGCTCATTCTTAAGGTCCATGAGGCGGGATCCGCCGATAACGTTAAGAAGGTCGTCCTGATCCTTGCAGTCATATACATATTTCTGGAGGTAATCCTTGAAGGTCTCCGGAATCTTTGTGCCGTTAGCAGCATCCTCTGCAGCCTGTTTTGCAACTTCTGCAGCCTTTGCAAGCTTCTCGTCATCCGGTTTAGTAGCAGCAGCTTTCTCAGCCTTTGCAGCAGCCTTTGCAAGCTGTGCCTTAGCGTCCTCTGCATCAAGGTACTTGGATGCCTTGTCATACTCTCTGAGGTTCTGATCATCATCATCATAGTAACCGTAGCACTGGGACGGCCATGCACCGTACGGAGCACGAACAACAGCGTCTACGCACTCGCCGAAGATTCTTGTCTTTGTAGGATCACGGCGGATGTACTCGTCACTTACGATCTCCTCACATGTAACAATCGTGCGCTTTGCAGCGATTGCGATATCAACATCATGGAACTCATCGCCATCGATGATGCAGGTTCCATCCGGAGATGCCTGCTGTACATGGATAACTGCGCAGTCAAGCTGCGGAACCGGAACAGCAAGAAGCTTCTCGCCCGGTACGAACGGGTTCTCGATATCTACGCACTTAAGATCATCAACACCGTCGATAGTCTTTCTCTGCTCTTTGCTGATGCCCCAGTACTTAGTAAGGCCGGAACCCTGCATCATTCTTACCGGAACGTACGGAAGACCAAGGGAAGCTGCGTGAAGCTGTAACATAAGAACATCCTGGGAGTAGTCCTCGTATACAAGTTCACCCTGCTCAATGGCGTGACGGAAACGACGTGCAACGTTTGTATAACCAGAGTTTGCTGTGTAGCAGTTGATGTAAGCTCTTACACGGCCCTCGCCGATCAGTTCATCCCACTCTCCGCCTGCCGGGCCAGACCAGCCTACAAAACCAGTTTTACCCTGACGAAGGATCTCGTAAACAGCAGCATACGGTTTACGGTTTGTTGTAAATCCGCCGAGGCAGAGTACATCGTTATCATGTACGTACTTCTCTACGGCATCGTGTAATGACATAACTTTATTAGCCACAATAAAGCCTCCTTTATTAATATTTGCAGTTTAAAGGCCTGCCTGTTCTCCTCAGACAGGCCTGACTGCTTTTTAGTTCCTGTAAAAATATACCATGATACGGAATGAATTTCAACTTCTGTTTCCGTTCAGAATGGTTAAAATCAAGCTTTGAACATCAGCATGAAGTAACCGGCTGCTACTGCAGAACCGATAACACCAGCTACGTTCGGACCCATAGCGTGCATAAGAAGGAAGTTGGTCGGGTTTTCCTTAGCACCAACCGTCTGTGATACACGGGCTGCCATCGGAACAGCGGATACACCAGCGGAACCGATAAGCGGGTTGATCTTGCCGCCTGTGATTGCACACAGGACTTTACCAAGCAGGATACCTCCGACTGTCGCGAACGCGAAAGCGAGAAGACCCATAGCGATGATGGCAAGTGTCTGGACGCGGAGGAAGAGTTCTCCGTTTGCTGTAGCGCCTACGGTTGTACCGAGCATAATTGTAACCATGTTGCAGAGTGCGTTCTGTGCGGTATCGGAAAGTCTTCCGGTAACGCCGGACTCACGGAACAGGTTACCGAGCATCAGCATACCAAGAAGCGGTGCTACGGACGGAAGAAGCAGGGAGCAGAACAGAACAACGAATACCGGGAATACAACTTTCTCGACCTTGCTGACTTTTCTTAACTGCTTCATGACGACCTGACGCTCTTTCTTAGTTGTAAGAGCTTTCATGATCGGCGGCTGGATCAGTGGGATCAGAGCCATGTAGGAATACGCGGCTACTGCGATCGGAGCTACAAGATCCGGAGCCAGGTTGTTTGCGATGTAGATCGCGGTCGGGCCATCGGCTCCGCCGATGATACCGATTGCTGCACACTCACCCGGTGTGAAAAGTCCAGTTGCATTAGCAAGTGTGAATGCAACGTAGATACCGAACTGAGCTGCTGCGCCAAGAAGAAGGCTGACCGGGTTCGCGATAAGCGGACCGAAGTCTGTCATCGCACCTACTGCCATGAAAATCAGGCACGGGAATAAGCTGGACTTAACGCCCATGTACATAATTCTTAACACACCGGACTGATACCAGTGATCTGCCTCATCCATAAGACCTGCAAGCGGAAGGTTCGCGAGGAACATACCGAATGCGATCGGGAGCAGAAGAAGCGGCTCAAACTGCTTCTTGATTGCAAGATATAATAAAACGAAGGATACAAGGAGCATTACGCACTGCTGCCAGGTAATTGCGGCGAAACCTGACTGTGCGAGCAGCTCCGTGAAAACTGAAAGTATATTCACTTGTGGCACCTCCCGCTTAGTTTAAGGTAACCAGAACAGCACCTGTCTCAACGGAATCGCCTGTGCTTACGTTAACGGATGCAACAGTTCCTGCTGCCGGAGCAACGATCTCTGTCTCCATCTTCATTGCTTCCATAACGATTACACACTGACCGTAGCCAACTGCGTCGCCAACTTTAACCTTGATGTCAAGGATCTTACCCGGCATCGGAGCCTCGACTGTCTGTCCGCCTGTTGCTGCCGGTGCTGCTGCTGGAGCCGGAGCTGGTGCTGGAGCCGGTGCTGCTGCCGGTGCCGGAGCTGCCTTCGGAGCCGGTGCTGCTGCGAGGATCGGAGCCGGTGCACTTGCCTGTGCGCCTCTGTCAAGCGGTCTGTACTCGTCTACTCTCTCGATCTCAACTTCATACTTTTTTCCGTTTAATGTTGCAACGTATTTCATGTCTTTTACTACATCCTTTCCTTTTTCTGCGTTTTAGGTTTTTGTTTTTACAGTTCCTTGATGTTTGTTACACGGAACTGTTCTCCAGACAATCTTGCTTCCTCACTGACTGCCGCGAGAAGCACTGCATAGGATTCTTCATCGATAGCTGGAGCTGGTGCTGCAACTGCCGCAGCTGCCTTTGGCGCACTCTCCTTAAATAAGGCACCGATGATCTTAGAGATAATAATAACCGCGATTGCGAGCACTGCAAGTGCCGCGAAAACGACTAACAGTCCAACGAGTGAAATGATAATCGAATCTGCAACGGTCATATCGCCTGTCCACATATACTTACCGCACCTCCTTCGTTTCGTTTCATTTAAGAAACTTTTATTGGTTAGTTATTTCATATTGTGGAATGCATTCCATATTTCTCTCAGAGCATACGGGCGCATTTAAAAATGTACCCGCGGCTTTTTTATGTTTCTATGCATTTTTCACAATATTGTATTTTGAGTATATCAGCTTTCTGCTTAAATGTCAACAAAGCCGATTGAAAAAACTTTATCAATTATACTAATTTAAGGGCACATAAAGACAAACAGCGCTTATGTCCTTATATGCGCTTTTTCTTCTTTTCGGCTGCCTTACGGCTGTTTTCCGATATAGGCGAGAATGCCGCCGTCCACATAGAGAATGTGACCGTTTACGAAGTCAGACGCCTCAGATGCGAGGAACACTGCCGGTCCCTTGAGGTCTTCCACGGTGCCCCATCTCGCTGCCGGTGTTTTCGCGATAATGAACTGGTCGAACGGGTGGCGGGAGCCGTCTGCCTGGCGCTCTCTAAGCGGTGCTGTCTGGGAGGTTGCGATGTAGCCAGGTCCGATGCCGTTGCACTGGATGTTGTACTCGCCGTACTCGGAGGCGATATTCTTTGTGAGCATCTTTAAGCCGCCCTTTGCAGCCGCGTATGCGGATACGGTCTCTCTTCCGAGCTCAGACATCATGGAGCAGATGTTGATGATCTTTCCGGATCTCTTTTTCATCATGCTCGGGAGTACTGCCTTTGCCATAATGAACGGTGCGTTCAAGTCCACATCGACGACCTTGCGGAACTCATCGGCGCTCATCTCATGCATCGGAATTCTCTTGATCATTCCGGCGTTGTTTACGAGGATGTCAACGGTACCGATCTTCTCCTCGATATCCGCGATCATCTTCTTTACCGCCTCTTCGTCTGTAACGTCGCAGACATATCCGTGGGCGTCGATTCCTTTTCCTTTATATGCGGCAAGTCCGCGCTCTAAGGACGCCTCACTGCTGCAGTTAAATACAACGGTTGCTCCTGCCTCCGCATAGCTCTCAGCGATGGCAAAGCCGATTCCGTGAGCACCGCCTGTTACCAGGGCGATCTTTCCTTCCAGGGAAAACATGTTCTTCTTGTCCATTTTGATCGTGTCGTTTCTTATTTTATAATAGTGTTAGTGATGTCTTACTTTAAGTCTGTCGGAGCGATGTTATCCATGTCATCGAATTCCTGGTTCTCTCCGCCCATGGCCCAGATGAAGGTGTAGTTGGAGGTTCCCGCTCCGCAGTGAATGCTCCAGGACGGGCTGATGACTGCCTCCTCATTCTTCATGACGATGTGTCTCGTCTCCGTCGGCTCACCCATGAAGTGCATGACTACCTGATTCTCCGGCACTTCGAAGTACATGTAGATCTCCATGCGGCGCTCGTGGGTGTGGCACGGCATGCTGTTCCAGACACTGCCAGGCTCCAACGCTGTCATTCCCATGGAGAGCTGGCATGTTTTCAGCACATCCGGGTGGATGAACTGGTTGATGACTCTCTTGTTGGAGGTGTTGGAATCACCTAACGGGCGCTTTGCGGCATCCTTTAAGGTGATGAGCTTTGTCTCGTAGGATGTGTGAGCCGGCGCGCTGACCATATAGAATTTTGCCGGAGCTTCCTCGCTGTCGCTGGCAAAGATAACTTCCTTTGTGCCTTTTGTGATGTACAGGCAGTCTTTATAGTCGAGATGGTACTCCACTCCGTCCGCTTTGATAGAACCGGAACCGCCGATGTTGAAGATTCCGATCTCGCGGCGCTCGAGGAAATAGTGGGTACCGAAGTTCTTCCGGCAGTCGATTCCCTTTTCGATGGAGATCTGCTCCTTCACCGGCATGCAGCCCAGTGTCACCATGCGGTCCACGTGGGAGTAGACGGATACCACCTCGTCCGGGCGGTAGAGGTCCTGGATCAGGAACTCGTTTCGGAGTTCTTCTGTCGTGTAGCGTTTTACATCTCTCTGATTTGCGGAATAACGAATATCCATATGTTTTTTACCCCTTATTTATATTCAGGATGGTTTTTATGCCATCCCGGTTGACTTTTTATAGCACATCCTTATCGTTTCTGTGCATTCAGGAATGCAGCTAAACCGCTTTTTCTACTGTCAGCCGCAGTAACCTCTTACTTTTTCTGTTTTGCGGCATATCTCAGGGCACCGATTCCAAAGAGTGCCAGTAAGAGTGCGTCCAGCACCAGGAACATGATCGCCGCCTGGAATCCAAGCTTATCCGCAAGGACACCGATGACCTGCGGGGTCAGGATTCCGCCGAGGGATCCGATTCCTGTAAATACCGACATTCCAAGCGGGGAATTTCCCATGAGATCGCCGGTAAATGCCGTCGTTGTCGGGAAAGCGCCCGCCATGCCGAGTCCTAAAAGGATCAGGGCCACCACAGCCATCGCCGTATTATTCGCAAGCACAAGGATCAGCACCGACACGAACTGCAGCGTGGAGATCACCGCCAGGATCTTTGCCGGCGGCACGTTCTTTGAGATGGACGCGATGAGGATCCTGCCGATCATGATCATGATCCAGGTCACAGATACCATCACGGTGGCAAGACTCGCGGACATAAAGCCGGTGCTCTTTAAATAGGTAACAAACCATCCGTTTACGGAGTTTTCGAGGCCCATATAGAAGAACAGCGCGCCCACTGCCAGGAGAAATCCCATGTTCTTTAAGAACCAGAACTTTTCTTTCGGCTCGGCTGCCTGGCTGTGCTCCTCTCCCGCTTTCTTCTTTTCCTCTTTCTCGATCTTTCTGTAATCCATTGTAGTATAGGAAAGAACAATGAGGACTGTGAGTGCCGCGAGAAGACGCAGGATCGTCTTCCAGTTCATGCCCGCGCCCATGAGGACCATGGTAACGAACGGGGACAGGAACGCGCCCACCGCGTACCACATGTGAAGCAGGTTCAGGTATTTGTTGGAGCTTCCTGTCACCTGGCGGATCGCGTGGTTATTGATGATCGTGATCATTCCCTTTGTGATTCCGATGAGGAAGATCATTCCGTAAAGTGCCGGGACTGGGAGTCCGAAGGTGAATAAAAGCAGGCATACCGGATACGGAACCGCCAGGACCACCACCGCCATCTTCTGGGACATCATGCCGCAGAATACAGGGTAGACCAGGCTGGAACATAAATTTCCGATCGCCAGAAACGACAGAAGGCCGCCTGCCGCCGTGAAGCTCAAGTTTCTCTCCTCGATGAGGTTCGGCAGAATGACTCCGAAGATCAGGATGACCATTCCGCTGATAAAATAGGCAAGATAACAGTGGTCGATCACCGACCGCTTATCTTCTTTTGTGATTTCCATCGTGTATTTCTCCCCACATATTTATTTGTTAATTTTTCTCCATACTTTTCCATCATATCACCTTTTATCTCTCAAGACAAGGCTGTTTTCGTTGACACCTGCACAGTCTTACTATACAATAGAAGGAACGTAGCTATTAGGCAAAAGCCGCACGATCACCGCGCGGACCAGTAATTTAAGCTGATGGGTAAGAATCTGACCGGTACAGCCGGCCTGGAATCGATCATGTCGGAACAGGAGTTCCGTTGTTTTTACATTTAAGGAGGAAAAGGGAGTTATGAAGGACATAAAGAAGGTGACGCTGATCGGCCTCGGTGCGATGGGGGTATTTTTCGCACCGCGCATCTCAGAAAAGCTGGGGGCTGATTTCCGGATCCTTGCGGACGGTGCGAGAAAAGAGCGCCTGGAGCGAAAAGGGGTAACCGTCAACACGATCAATTACCGTTTCCCGATCATCACCCCGGATGTTGAGGGGGATCCGGCGGATCTCATTATCATCGCGGTTAAGGGATATGATCTGGAGCAGGCGATCAAGGATATCAAGAATCAGGTCAGCAAAGATACCATTATTCTTTCCGTATTAAACGGTGTGGAGAGCGAGAAGCAGGTCGCTGCGGTTTATGGCAGTGAGCACACGCTGTATTCCTACATGCGGATCAGCATCGTCATGAAGGACGGAAAGACGGAATTTGACCCGCATAAGGGACTGATCCACTTCGGTGATATCAAGAACGATCCAGAAAACTATTCCGAGAATGTTCTCGCCGTGAAGAACCTCTTTGATCTCTGCGAGATCGATTATAAGATCGACGCGGATATGTTAAAGGGAATCTGGTTCAAGTTCATGTGCAACGTTGCCGAGAATATGACATGCGCCATGTTCAGCGTTCCATTCGGCGCGTTCCAGAAGAGCGATGACGCCAACTTCTTCCGCCATAAGGCTATGTGGGAAGTGATCCATATTGCTAATAAGCTGGGCATCGATATCGGTCAGAACGAGATCAACCGCCAGGAACATACCCTCGGACGTCTTCCTTACGAAAATAAGCCGTCCACACTTCAGGATCTGGAGGCCGGAAAGCGCACCGAGGTCGATATGTTTGCCGGAACAGTTGTCCGCCTCGGAAAAGAGCTGGGCGTTGAAACTCCGGTCTGCGAGTGTTTCCTTCACGGAATTCATCTGATCGAGGCGCGGATGTTCAACGAAATCTAAGATTTATATGTACATAGCCGAAGCTGCCTGTGGTGTATCCGGGC
>CAVFLH010000038.1:0-18899 GCA_963622995.1 uncultured Eubacteriales bacterium
AGTAAAGAGAAAATGATTAAAACAAAGAACCCGAATCCATCTCTGGAGAAGTACCAGATAGAATTCGGGTCTTTTTGCTATTTCGTAAGCTTCTCCAATTCCTTATAAAACGCCGGATAAGAGATATCCACGCAATCCGCGTCGATGATCTCGGTTTCTCCGTCTGCGGCGAGAGCGGCAACAGCGAAGGTCATGGCGATGCGGTGGTCTTTGTGACTGTCGACGACGGCGCCGTGGAGCGGTTTTCCGCCGTGGATGATCATGCCGTCCTCGGTCTCCTCAACGTCGGCACCCATGGCGCGCAGGTTTTCGACCATGATGGCGATCCTGTTGGATTCCTTGACCTTTAACTCTGCGGCATCGCGGATGACCGTAGTCCCTTCTGCGAAACATGCCATCATGGCAATCGTCGGAAGCTCGTCGATGAGAGTTGGGATGATATCACCCTCGATAACACAGCCCTTTAAGGAACTCGTGCGGACCAGAAGATCGGCTGTCGGCTCCGCATTCTCATGATTCTCGTTTAAGAGGGTGAGATCAGCGCCCATAGCCTCACAGACCTTGATGAGTCCGGCTCTCGTCGGGTTGATTCCCACATTTTTAATAAGCACTTCGGAATTCGGCAGGATCAGGCCTGCTGCTACGAAATAGACGGAGGAGGAGATGTCTCCCGGCACATCGATCTGGTTTCCGAAAAGCTCCGTCGCCGGCCAGATCGTAACCGTAGTTCCCTTTGATTCCAGCTCCGCACCGAAGAACTTCAGCATCAGCTCCGTATGGTTTCTGGATACCTGCGGTTCCGTGACACTTGTGAGCCCGTCCGCATAGAGACCTGCCAGAAGGATCGAAGATTTTACCTGGGCGGACGCCACCTTGGAAGTATAGTGGATTCCTGCGAGCGGTTTTCCGCAGATCCTGAGCGGCGCGCAGTCGTTCCCGCGGACACTCTTGATATCGGCGCCCATCATGGATAACGGTTCGATAATGCGCTTCATGGGGCGCTTCTGGATGGATTCGTCACCAGTCAGGGTCACATCGAAATTCTGCGGCGCGAGAATACCGGAGATGAGTCTCGTGGTAGTTCCAGAGTTTCCACAGTCCAGAGTCTCCGTCGGGGCAGTCAGCCCGTGCATGCCGTTTCCGTGGACGGTGACAACACCGTTCTTGTTTTCAATATCGATTCCCATACGGCGGAAACAGCCGATGGTGGAGAGGCAGTCAGCACCCTCCAGAAAATTATGGATCTCGGTCGTTCCCTTCGCGATGGATCCGAACATGACGCTGCGGTGGGAGATAGATTTATCGCCCGGGACCGTAATCTCGCCCCGGACATGGTCTGCTTTATGTAATTTCATATAAAATTCCTCGTAATTTACGTTTAATGCGATCTGATAAAAATCCGGTATGCATTTTGGAGCAGCAATCCGCGCATAACAGGCGGTCATGCGGCACCAGAATATGCTGGCGCATACCTGAATGAAACTGTAAGTCTTATTTTGTCAGCACATAGTTATGGCTTCTCAGAAGCTCAGCCGCCTCATTCTTCTTATCTTCCTCATAGAAAGAGATCCGAAGCGCCCCTTCACCTTCCTCGCGGCTGTGGTTGATGCCCATATTCTTGACGCTGATTCCTTTCGCTGCAAGGATCGCGGAGAGAACGGAGATGGATCCCGGCTCGTCCAGAACATCCACACTGAAGGAGTAATCCCGCTCGATAGGTCCCTGTCCGCGGTTCGGGAACGTGGAACGGTATTTGCCGGATTCCTCAAACATCTTGTAGATCGCATCGCCGTTATGATTTTCCAGCGTATCACAGATGGATTCCAGGGAAGCGATATACCGCTTTAAGAGCACCAGAATATTCTCCGTATTCGTCATGCAGATCTGCTCCCACATGACAGGGGAGGAGGAAGCGATACGCGTGATATCCTTAAAACCTCCCGCAGCCAGACGCTTCATGATCTCGTCCTTGGAATCATTGTCATGGACAAGGTTTACAAGGCTGGATGCCACAAGGTGCGGCAGATGGCTGATGGCAGCGACGGAAAAATCGTGCTCATGGTAGTCGAGAACGATGGGAAGAGCGCCGATGGCCAGGGCAACCTGGCGGATTCGGTCGATCTGTTCCGGTGTGGACTTTTTCGTCGGCGTAATAATATAGTAGGCATTCTCTAAAAGATGGTCCGTGGAGCTCTCGTAGCCGGTCTTCTCAGAACCTGCCATCGGATGGCCGCCGACAAACACATCCTCGTAACCCAGGCGCTCCACGGCCTGATGAATATCCGTCTTCGTGCTTCCGATATCGGTGATCAGCGCGCCGGGCTTCAGAAACGGGCGTACCTTTTCGAGGTACACCGCATTGTATTCCACAGGGGTGCAGAGAAAAATAACGTCACACGCGGAGAGCGTCTCATCGATCCCGTCGAGGATAATATCGATGGTTCCGTCCGCTTTTGCCTGCTCAAGCTTTGAGCGGGTCCGCATGTACGCCATGATCGTAATATCTTTATTTGCGCGGCGAAGACCCCTGGCGATGGATCCGCCGATCAGGCCGAGGCCGATAAAACCAAATGTAGAATCAGACATTGTGCAGTTCCTCCTTTGTCCCTTCGATTTTATAACACGGGGGTATGAATGTCAACAAGAAAAAATCAATACTTTAAAGTGATAAATTAAATATTGCCATGATCCGCATACAGGCGCAAACCAGTGCGGCTGTGCATGTCTGATCAGCCTGCAAAACAAAGAAAAGAGAAAAAGAATAGACGATGTCTGCGAAAAAATCCATAAAAATAGGATATGGATGTCGATTTTTGATGGATTTTCGCCTGAAATCCCTATATTTTCCACCACAATCAAAAAATGACAGAAATTATTTTGTGCAATTTCGATATTTAGCTTGAAAAATTCGAAAAGTTTTGGTAAAATATGACCATAGGCAATAAGCAGTATAGCCAAAACATCTGAACTCCGTAATTTTCGGAAGTCATTTCAAAAGACGGCAGTAACTGTTCAGTAGGTCTGCGCACCTGCTGCGCTGACCGTAAGAAAGCTTAGGCAGAAAGGCAAAAATCCCATCGGCGCAGCCGATTTGGAATGGATTTTTGCATGTAACTGTGAAGGTACTGAACAGTTACGAATGGCAAAAAACATATACGGGAGGGATTCATATGGATACTTATGGAACAAAACAGATCCGAAATGTTGTACTTTTAGGTCACGGCGGCGCCGGTAAGACGACGGTAGCCGAGGCACTGGCTTATCTGACCGGCGTTACAAAGAGAATGGGCAAGGTTGCTGACGGTAATACGATCAGTGACTACGACAAGGAAGAGATCAAGAGACAGTTCTCGATCTCCACTACGATGGTTCCGATCGAGTACGAAGGTGCCGAGGGAAAGATCAAGATCAACCTTCTTGATACTCCTGGCTATTTCGACTTCGTAGGCGAAGTGGAAGAGGCAGTCAGCGCCGCTGACGCAGCGATCATCGTCGTAAACTGTAAGGCAGGAATCGAAGTTGGTACAGAAAAAGCATGGGATCTGTGTGAAGAATATAAACTCCCGAGAATCATATTTGTAACAAACATGGATGATGACCACGCGTCCTTCCGTGAACTGATCTTAAAACTTGAGAAGAAGTTCGGAAGAAAGATCGCTCCGTTCCAGGTGCCGATCCGTGAGAACGAGAAGTTCGTCGGCTTTGTAAATGCAGTTAAGATGCAGGGCCGCCGCTTCACAAACCTGTCCGACTATGAGGACTGCGAGATTCCGGAGTACACAAAGAAGAACCTCGGAATTATCCGCGACGCCCTGATCGAGGCTGTTGCCGAGACAAGCGAAGAGTATATGGAACGCTACTTCTCCGGTGAAGAGTTCACGCAGGATGAGATCTACACCGCGGTACAGACTCACGTATGCGACGGTTCTATCGTTCCGGTCATGATGGGTTCCGGTATCAACTGCCAGGGCTTCAACGCATTATTAAATGCCATTGACCGCTACTTCCCGTCACCGGATAAGGGTGAGTGTGTCGGTGTTGACGTATCGAACGGCGAGCACTTTACCGCGAAATACAACGATGAAGTTTCCCTTTCCGCAAGAGTATTCAAGACCATCGTTGACCCGTTTATCGGAAAATATTCCTTAATGAAGGTCTGCACCGGCACATTAAAACCGGACAGCACTCTCTACAATGTTAATAAAGACGCAGAAGAGAAGATTGCAAAGGTTTACGTATTAAGAGGTAAAGACGTGATCGAGGTTCCGGAGTTAAAGGCCGGCGATATCGGTGCCGTTGCGAAACTCTCCGTGACACAGACAGGCGATACGATTGCACTTAGATCCGCCCCGATCGTATACCACAAACCGAAGATCTCCACACCGTATACATATATGCGCTTCGCCGCAAAGACAAAGGGCGATGAGGACAAGATCTCCAGCGCACTTGCAAGAATGATGGAAGAGGATCTGACTCTCCGCGTTGTGAACGATACCGAGAACCGCCAGAGCTTACTCTACGGAATCGGCAACCAGCAGCTTGAAGTTACAGTCAGCAAGCTTCTCGGCCGTTACAAAGTCGATGTGGAACTCTCTAAACCGAAATTCGCGTTCCGTGAGACGATCCGCAAGAAAGTGGAAGCTCCTGGCCGTTATAAGAAACAGTCCGGCGGACACGGACAGTTCGGTGACGTTAAGATGTCCTTCGAGCCGTCCGGCGACCTTGAGACACCGTATATCTTCGAAGAGAAAGTATTCGGCGGCGCAGTTCCGAAGAACTACTTCCCGGCAGTTGAGAAAGGCGTACAGGAATGCTGCACAAAGGGCCCGTTAGCCGGTTATCCGGTAGTCGGCATCAAGGCAACACTTCTCGACGGTTCCTACCATCCGGTAGACTCCTCCGAGATGGCCTTCAAGATGGCTGCGACTCTGGCCTTCAAGAAGGGCTTTATGGATGCTAACCCGGTTCTCTTAGAGCCGATCGCTTCCGTAAAAGTTGTTGTTCCGGATAAGTTCACCGGTGATGTTATGGGTGACTTAAACAGAAGAAGAGGACGCGTTCTCGGAATGAACTCTCTCCATGGCGGAAAGCAGGAGATCGTTGCCGACGTTCCGATGTCTGAAATGTTCGGCTACAACACAGACCTCCGCTCCATGACCGGCGGTATCGGCGTATTCTCCTACGAGTTCAGCCGCTACGAGCAGGCTCCTGGCGATGTTCAGAAGAGGGAAGTGGAAGCGAGAATGGCAGGCGGAGAAGTAGAGGCGTAAGCTTTGAAGATCCTCCTGAAAACTGAATAGAAGGAAAGCACAGGGATCAGTCGTATGGCTGGTCCCTGCTTTGTGTCGAAATGTTCACAGTTATGCCGAAATTCTGCCATAGTTTTCCTCTGACTTCCATCTGGACAGAAAGAGAGAAAAATGGTATAGTTATAAACTGACAAGCTATAAAATCAGCCGGATGAAAGAAATAAACTGCAAATCGGATAAAAATTTTGCTCTATGACGAAATGATCCGGCAAAAAATGAGGAATTAGAATGAGAAAATGGTTTTTAATTATGGCCACAGCGGTGGTACTTTGTTCCGCCTGCGGCAAGAAAGACGCTTCGGTGAATGATGTGACCCAGGAGGCACAGGCGAGTTCGACGGAAGCGGAAAGCCTTTATAAGGAAGGATCCCAGTACGTCGGGGAAGAGGATTATGAGAGTGCTATCGAGTCCCTCTTAAAATGCATCGAACTGGATCCGAATTACAGCAAGGCCTATATCCAGCTTTCCAAAGCTTATATCGGAAACGAAGAGTACGATGAGGCTATGGCGATCCTGCAGCAGGGCTATGAGAAGACAAAGGACGCATCCCTGGAGAAAGAACAGGATAACTGTGTCCGCACGATCTGCCAGGTCCTGACAGATAACGAGGATTACGAGACAGCGATCCCGTGGCTCTTAAAGCTCCAGGAACTCGACGGTATCACCGTTGAAAATTCCCTGCAGCTTGCGGAAGCGTACTCCATGATGGATGACTATGAAAATGCGGTGGCAGTTCTTCAGAAGTCGGATCAGAATGATGAGAGCATTAAAAATGCCCTGCTGGAAGCGAGAGTTGCCTACGGACAGTACTGCTACGATGAGGGAAAGAATGATCAGGCGATCGAGACTTTAAAAGCTGTGATCGATGAGGCGCCGGACCGGATCGATGCATATTCTATGCTGATCGGCGTATATGTAGATGCGGGAAAAGCAAAAGAGGCGGAGAGCATCGTCCAGAGTGGTCTTGAGCGCTTTGTGAACCAGAACTCTACAGTGACGGATGACCAGCTCGATGAATTTTTAAATTCCGCATCTTCCTATTATCTGGAACTTGAGGATGTGGATGCCTGCTTGAAATTCTGGGAGAAGGCAGTTTCCATGAGACCTGGAAATAAGAGCTATAAGGAAGAGCTGGACAGCTACCGTTCTTCTGCTGCGGATGAGTCTTACGCGAAGGCGGATGAACTTCTGGAGTCCGGAGATGTGGAAGGCGCTTCCAAGTACTATAAACGCGCGTTTGCACTGGCTCCGTCCAACTACGATGCCGGAGTGATCAGCAGCGGCGACTATACATACTGCCTGAACAAAGATGGTTCCTGGAGACTTGGCTGGTATACAGATGAGACCGGTGGTTCCTACTACTTCAGCTCGGCGGCGGGACGTCTCTACGCCAGCGCGGTGACGGGATATCAGCAGCTTGACGGCGCGGTATATTATTTTGAGGATGACGGAAGAATGCTGGTGGATGATACGACTCCGGATGGCCGCTATGCGGATGTGGATGGAAAACTTTTAGACCACAACCCATATGAGGATGAAACAGCCGAAGAGGAGACAGATACCGCTGAGGAGGAGACGGAGGCAGATACCGAAGAAGAGACGGAGGAAGAGACCACAGCCGCTTCTGTAAAGGAGACAACTGCCGCAGTCAAGGAAACAGTGAAAGAGACTGTGAAGGAGACCACAAAGGCAAATCCGCAGCCGACACAGGCAGCAGCCGTGAATTCCGGAAATCTGAAGCTGAATGCAGATACTCTTCAGGAAGCTTATGACAATGGCGGAACAACGACTTACGAGAAGACGGATATCTTCGACGGATCTACCGGAAAACTGACCATGGGCGATGTCTATAACTGCCTGTCCAAGTACGGAAAGACCGAGTGGGTATCCCAGAGGCTTCCGTATGAGCTGAAGGTCGGAAACTTAAAGGTATGGATACTGCCTGGCGATAACTGGAATACAACAGGACTCGTCATCAAGGATGCGTCCCAGTACTTCGAGGTATTAAAGAAGAAGGCACTTCCGGATAATGTACAGTTTGCAATTGAATTTGATTCTTCATCGACAGATAAGCTGTCGATCAGCAAAGTGAGAAGTGTGAACGGAAACTAAGATCTTATAAAGAAAAATAAAAAGCGAGAATTCTTACAGAAATGTTGGAATTCTCGCTTTTTTGATGAACTTGTGCAGCCGAAGAACTGATGGCGGCGTGCATTGCCGATCATCTGTACAAAAATATAGCTGGCACAGGGGGATTGCAGTAGCTTGAATGTGCCTGATGTGTTTGGATATGAAAAAACGCCGCCCGGGTTCCACTATGGATTCCGGGCGGCGTAAGTGTTTTTCTAAATTTAAAATTACAGAAGACCTTCGTTGTACTTTCTGATGAGCTTCTGGATCTTGTCTGTCGGGGACAGGGAGTTTCCGATGGAAACGTCGTGGTTTAAGGAGTTGATGATAGCGGCGATGTACTTGCTCATATCAGCTTCCACATACCATTCCTTTGTGAAGAGTTCCGGGGAACGGTAGTTTAAGTTTGTTGTGACAACGCTGTCGATATAGCCCTTCTGGTAGAACTCATCGAACTTCTCAAAGCCTGCGGTGAAGAGACCGAATGTACAGCATACAACGACCTTCTCAGCCTTACGCTCCTTTAACTCCTTAGCGGTGTCGAGCATGCTCTCGCCGGATGCGATCATATCATCGACGACGATAACGGTCTTTCCTTCTACGGAGCTTCCGAGGAACTCATGGGCAACGATCGGGTTCCTTCCGTTGATGACCTTGGAGTAATCTCTTCTCTTGTAGAACATACCCATATCTACGCCGAGGTTGTTGGCAAGATATACGGCACGGCTCATTGCGCCCTCATCCGGGCTGATGACCATTAAGTGGTCTTTATCGATCTTTAAGGTATTGTCATGTTTAAACAGTGCTTTTACGAACTGGTAGGTCGGCATGAAGTTGTCGAGACCGGATAACGGGATCGCGTTCTGTACACGCGGGTCATGCGCATCGAATGTGATGATGTTGGACACGCCCATGCTTACTAACTCTTCAAGTGCCATTGCGCAGTCTAAAGACTCTCTGTGAGTACGCTTATGCTGACGGCTCTCGTAAAGGAACGGCATGATAACGTTGATACGGTGTGCGGTGGATGCTGTAGCGCCGATGATTCTCTTTAAGTCCTGATAATGATCATCCGGGGACATGTGGTTTACATATCCGGACATCTTGTAGGTAAGAGAGTGATTTGTCACATCGACCATGCAGAAAATATCGGTTCCGCGGACGGACTCATTTACGATTCCCTTTGCTTCACCACTTCCGAAACGCGGGCATGCGCAGTCGAGAAGATAGGAGTCAACATCGTAGCCACGGTACTGTAAATTGCCCTGGCGGCGAAGTAATTCTTCCGTATCGTTGCGGCGGAAGTTTACGATGTGGTCATTGACTTTCTGCGCAAGATCACGGCAGCTCTCAAGAGCAGCGATCTTAAGCGGTGCAAGCGGCAGCCGGTCGTTGAAAACGTACTGATTAGACATGTCAGATAATCCTCCGATTTTTTGTGTTGCGGTCCGGCCATATTCTGGGTGCGCGGTCGGACTGTCAGATCATATTTTTCGCCTGGATTTCCTTATTTATACGAGAACCTGCAGGCATTCCAAGCCGAGTATACCATTTTCGGACATTTTTCGTCAATAGTTTCCCATGAAAATTCAAGGGAAAAAAGAATATCGTTCCTTTACAAATCGGAGGAAGATTGGTATGATTAAGTTTAGAATCTATAAATGAGCAAATTTGAAAAACTGCATAATTAAATTCGTGATGTGCGGACAGCAAAGGAATTAAATCAGCTCAATGTTTGTGTGATACGCACAATCAGCTACAGATTTTGTGCACTTTTTGGTATTTGCTCATTTATAGTTTAGAATCATGCAGGAAGGATAAATGAAGTGAAATATCAGGGACATAAAATTACGGCAGTTGCCCCCGGATCCATCGCGGAAGAGCTGGACCTGGAACCGGGAGATGTGCTGCTTACCATAGATGGGGAAGAGCTGGAAGATATCTTCGACTACGACTATATGACGGATGCCGAGAGTTTCGTGATGGTCGTGCGGAAAGCGAACGGCGAAGAGTGGGAGCTTGAGATCGAGAGCGGCGGTGAGGACCTGGGACTTACCTTCGAGAACGGACTCATGAGTGACTATAAGTCCTGCTCCAACAAGTGCATCTTCTGCTTTATCGACCAGATGCCGCCGGGAATGCGTGAGACGCTCTACTTTAAGGACGATGACTCCAGGCTTTCGTTCCTTCAGGGAAACTATATTACCTTGACGAATATGAAGGATAAGGATATCGAGCGAATCATCCGCTTCCACCTGGCCCCCATCAATATCTCCGTGCAGACGATGAACCCGGAGCTCCGCTGTAAGATGCTCCACAACCGGTTTGCCGGGGAGGCGTTAAAGAAGATCGACAGGCTTTACGAGGCGGGGACGGAGATGAACGGACAGATCGTTCTCTGCCGGGGCGTGAACGACGGAAAAGAGCTGGCGTACACCATCGAGCAGCTCTCAAAGTACGCGCCGGTGATGCAGAGCATGTCAGTGGTTCCGGTCGGTCTCTCCAAGTACCGTGAGGGACTTTACCCGTTAGAGCCGTTTACAAAGGAAGATGCCTGCGAGGTGATCGACCTCATCGAAAAATGGCAGAAGATCAACTACGAGCGCCACGGGATCCACTTTATCCATGCCAGCGACGAGTGGTATATTCTGGCGGAGCGGGAGATGCCGGAGGAAGGAAGATACGACGGATATATCCAGCTGGAGAACGGCGTCGGTATGTTGCGGCTGCTGCATGAGGAAGTCATGGACGCTCTGGATGAGAAGACGGATGACGGAAAAGAGGAAGAACTCTCCATCGCCACGGGACGTCTGCCGTACCCGTATCTGGACAAGCTTGTAAAGGAGATCATGAAAGTCTATCCGGGACGAAAGGTCCATATCTACCCGATCCGAAATGATTTCTTCGGTGAGAAGATCACGGTGGCGGGGCTTATTACCGGACAGGATCTGATCGCCCAGTTAAAGGACAAACCTTTGGGTGACAGGCTGATCCTTCCGGCCGTTATGTTTAAGAGCGGTGAGGAAGTTTTCTTAGACGACATCACAAAGACCCAGGCGGAAGATGCTTTACAGATTCCGATAAATATAGTAAAATCAAGCGGATATGACCTTGTGGACGCGATCCTCGACCCGGAGGCGGCGAGAGAACAGACCGCGGAACACGGTGCATACGAACTTACAATGAAAGATGCCGGTCTCACGGAGGATGGAGAAGTTATTTCCGACTGGGACGGCGAAGAATAGAAATGAGGAAAATATATGAGTAAACCAGTAGTGGCGATCGTCGGCAGACCGAATGTGGGAAAATCCACACTCTTTAACGTTCTTGCCGGAAGCACGATCTCGATCGTAAAAGACACTCCGGGTGTGACAAGAGACCGTATCTATGCGGACTGCACCTGGTTAAACAACAACTTTACTTTAATCGATACAGGCGGAATCGAGCCGGATTCCAAGGATATTATCCTGGCGCAGATGCGTGAACAGGCGCAGATCGCCATCGATACCGCGGACGTTATCATCTTCATCGTGGATGTGCGCCAGGGTCTCGTCGACGCGGACTCCAAAGTCGCGGACATGTTAAGAAAGTCCAAGAAACCGGTAGTTCTCGCGGTCAACAAAGTGGACAGCATGGCAAAGTTCGGAAACGATGTATACGAATTCTACAACCTGGGAATCGGCGATCCGGTTCCGGTATCCGCGGCTTCAAGACTTGGCCTCGGCGAGCTTCTCGACGAGGTGGTAAAATACTTCCGCGAGGACCAGTATGATGACAGCGAGGACGACCGTCCGAGAATCGCCATCGTCGGAAAACCGAACGTAGGAAAATCTTCTATTATCAATAAGCTTCTCGGTGAGAACCGCGTGATCGTATCCAACATCGCCGGAACAACGAGAGACGCTGTCGATACAGAGATCGTGAGAAACGGCACCGAGTACATCTTTATCGATACCGCTGGCTTAAGAAGAAAGAGCAAGATCAAAGAGGATATCGAGCGCTACAGTATTATCCGTACCGTGACAGCGGTGGAGCGCGCCGATGTGGTCCTCATGGTCATCGACGCTGTCGAGGGAATCACTGAGCAGGACGCAAAGATCGCCGGTATCGCCCATGACCGCGGAAAAGGCGTGATCGTCGTTGTCAACAAGTGGGATGCCATCGAGAAGAACGACAAGACGATCTACGAGTACACAAGAAAATTAAAAGAGACCCTGTCCTACATGCCGTATGCGGAGTACATCTTCGTGTCCGCCCTGACCGGACAGAGAATGGAAAAGCTCTTCGAGCTCATCGATATGGTCCGTGAGAACCAGACGCTACGCGTGGCTACCGGTGTGTTAAACGAGATCGTGACAGAAGCTGTCGCTATGCAGCAGCCGCCGTCCGACAAGGGCAAACGCTTAAAGATCTACTATGTGACCCAGGTTGCGGTAAAACCGCCGACCTTCGTTATCTTCGTAAACGATAAGGAGTTAATGCATTTCTCCTATACGAGATACTTAGAGAACAAGATCCGTGAGGCTTTCGGCTTCCGCGGAACATCCTTAAAATTCATCATCCGCGAGAGGAAGGAGAAGGATTAAGCGATGGGCAGAGTGATTTGTCTTGTTATGGGTTATGTGTTTGGATTATTCCAGACAGGATATCTTTACGGTAAGATGAACCATATCGATATCAGAAACTACGGAAGCGGAAACTCCGGAACGACGAACGCGCTCCGGGTCATGGGAAAGAAAGCGGGACTCATCGTGTTCGCGGGAGATTTCTTAAAGACAGTGTTCGCCTGCCTTGCGGCGCGGATCATCTTTAAGGCGAGCCCGGATACGGATCTTTACGTGCTCTACACAGGCCTCGGTGTTGTCCTTGGCCACAACTTCCCGTGTTACTTAAATTTCAAGGGCGGAAAGGGAATCGCCTCCATGGCGGGCATCCTGGTGTCCATGGACTGGCGTGTGACGCTTGTCTGTGCGGCGCTGTTCCTCGGGGCTGTCATCATTACAAGATATGTCTCCCTGGGTTCCATTCTGGTGGTGATCTCATTCTTCATCCAGATGCTGATCTACGGGGCGCGGGGAACATTCACCGTCTCTGCGGATCAGCTCATGGAGTTCTATGCTGTTTCCTTCGTCCTGATGGCGATGGCGATCTGGAGACATAAGACGAACATAAAAAGACTTTTATCCGGCACAGAGAACAAACTCTGGGGCGGAAAGAAAAACTGAATAAGCGCTTAAATACGAAAATATCAGCCGGTACAGGGCAGAGAGATTAAAGAGAAAAGGAGTTCCTGAACATGGAAAAAATTGGTATTATCGGTTCCGGTACATGGGGAACCGCGATTGCGGTGCTGTTAAAGAACAATGGACATGAGGTCACACTGTGGTCTGCGATACCGGCAGAGATCGAGGAGATGGCAAAGACCAGGACTCACAAGAATCTTCCGGGAGTGACGCTGCCGGATGGAATCATCTATACCGCTGACCTTGAGGAAGCGATGAAAGATAAGAACCTTCTTGTGATGGCGGTTCCGTCCGTATTTGTCCGCAGCACGGCCCAGAAGATGAAGCCGTTCTGCAAGGATGGCCAACTCATCGTCGATGTGGCAAAGGGAATCGAGGAGGATACCCTCTATACGATGTCCCAGATCATCAAGGACGAACTTCCAATGGCGGAGGCAGCCGTTCTTTCCGGCCCGAGCCACGCGGAGGAAGTAAGCCGCGGACTTCCGACACTCTGCGTTGCGGGATCCCACAAGAAGGACGTTGCGGAGTATATCCAGTCCACATTCATCAGCCCGGTGTTCCGTGTATACACGAGCCCGGATGTGCTGGGAATCGAGACAGGCGCCGCGCTTAAGAACGTCGTTGCTCTGGCAGCGGGAATCGCTGACGGTCTGGGCTACGGGGATAACGCGAAGGCGGCTCTCATCACCCGCGGAATGGCGGAAATCGCGAGACTCGGCGTTGCCATGGGCGGAAAATACCAGACATATGCCGGACTTTCTGGAATTGGTGACCTGATCGTGACATGTGCCAGCATGCACAGCAGAAACCGCCGCGCCGGTATCCTCATCGGAAAAGGATATACGATGGACGAGGCCATGAAGGAAGTCCAGATGGTGGTAGAGGGCGTTTATTCCGCGAAGGCCGCGAGAACCCTCGCAAAGAAATACAATGTTTCCATGCCGATCGTTGAAGAGGTCAACCAGGTTCTGTTTGAAGGAAAATCTGCAAAAGAGGCGGTGGCTGACCTGATGCTCCGCGATAAGCGCATCGAGCACAGCGATCTTCCGTGGGAATAAAAAAGAACATAACCGTGCAGCAGCCTGCACGTTGCCGCACCGCGGCGCAGGAAAAGGCACTGCCGGCATAAAATGTCCCCCTTGCGCATACACTGCAACAGTATATGCGAGGGGGTATTTTTATGGAGCATTTCCATGTATACAAAGATATCGAGGCGAGGACGGGCGGAGAGATCTATGTGGGTGTCGTGGGACCCGTGCGCACCGGAAAATCCACATTTATCAAGCGGTTTATGGAGCTTCTCGTGCTCCCGAACCTCCCGGACGGCCAGAAGAAAGCCCAGACCAGGGATGAGCTTCCCCAGAGCGCCGCGGGAAAGACGATCATGACAACGGAACCGAAGTTTATCCCGAAGGAGGCGGCAGAACTGGAGTTTGCGGAGGGGATCCGGGCGAAGGTGCGGCTCATCGACTGCGTGGGATTCATGGTGGAAGGTGCCGCGGGGCACACGGAGAACGGGGAGGAGCGCCTCGTGAAGACACCCTGGTATGACTATGAGATCCCGTTCACCCAGGCGGCGGAGATCGGCACGAGGAAGGTGATCCGGGACCATTCCACGATAGGGATCGTCGTTGCCTGCGACGGAAGCTTCGGGGAGCTTTCCAGGGATGATTTCAAGGAGGCGGAGGAGCAGACGATCTCGGAGTTAAAGGAGATCGGAAAGCCGTTCCTGATCCTGTTAAACTCCACAAGGCCCTACGCGGCGGAGACGAAAGCCCTGGCGCTAAAGATGGAAAACCAGTACGGGGTCCCGGTGCGGCCGGCAAACTGTGAGCAGTTAAAGAGAGAAGATATCGAGGAGATCCTGGGTACCGTGCTTTTGGAGTTCCCGGTGACAGAACTCGATTTCGAGATCCCGAAATGGGTGGAGATCCTGCCGGATGACCATGCATTGAAGGCAGGTATAATCGCGGAGGCGGAAAAACTCCTAAAGACATCCGTCCAGATGAAGGATGTGCCGAAGGAGACTGTGCCGGAGACAGATCAGGCGGTAAAAAAACTGATCGCGGATGAGCTGGATCTTGCAAACGGCCGGGTGACGATCCGTGTCATGGTGGATGAGTCGGCGTACTTTGAGGTCTTAAGTGACATTTCCGGCCTGCCGGTGCGGGATGAGTACAGCCTGTTTAAAATCTTAAAGGAATCTGCCGAGATGCAGGGAGAGTATGAGAAGGTGAGAAACGCCCTGGCGGAGGTGCGCCAGAAGGGATATGGAATCGTTCTGCCGGATAAGACGGAGATCTCCCTGGATGAGCCGGAGCTGATCCGCCACGGCAGCAAGTACGGCGTGAAGATCCATGCCCAGGCACCGTCCATCAACCTCATAAAGGCCAGAATCGAGACGGAGATCGCACCGATCGTCGGGAACGAGCAGCAGGCGAAGGACCTGATCGCGTACATAAAGGATGGGGAAGCGACGGAGGAAGGTGTCTGGGATACGAACATTTTCGGAAAGTCCGTGGAACAGATCGTTGAGGACGGTATGCAGGCGAAGATCTCCCAGATGACGGAGGACTGCCAGATGAAACTCCAGGATACGCTGCAGAAAATTATTAATGACAGTAATGGCGGAATGATTTGCATAATTATCTGAAATTTGCTATAATAGATGCAAATAATACAGCTGATTTGCAAAAGTGAGGATTTCCATCGAATTTTGCAAAACGATGCTGAAATTACAGCATTTGCGGCAGAAACCTGAAGGAGAAAAAGCTGCGGGGGACGTAAAAGTTTGCGGACACTGCGCGGTTGGGAGAAAACTGATATTTCTGTGTATCAATCACAGGGATAGGATGTTTGCGTGAGTTTTGGATTTCGCCGCGAAAGGAGGAGTTCCATGAAACTGACATTTATCGGTGCGGATCATGAAGTGACTGGGAGCTGCCATTATCTGAATGCGGCGGGAAAGAACATTCTTGTTGATTACGGTATGGAACAGGGCGGAAACGTCTATGAGAACGCGGAGCTTCCGATCCCGTTTTCCGATGTGGACTACATCTTTATCACCCACGCCCACATCGACCACACGGGCCTGCTTCCGTTAATCTACGCGAAGGGCTTTAAGGGACAGATCTTCGCCACACAGGCCACCTGTGATCTCTGCAACATTATGTTGAAGGACAGTGCCCACATCCAGGAGATGGAGGCTGAGTGGAAGAACAGAAAGGCAAGGCGTGCCGGAAATCCGGAGATCCAGGCACTCTACACGGTAAATGACGCGGAAGGTGTTTTAAAGCATTTTGTGCCGTGCCATTACGGTGATATCTTAACGATCTGCGATGGACTGAAGGTGCGGTTTACAGACGTTGGACACCTTCTTGGATCCGCGTCCATTGAAGTCTGGATCGATGAGGACGGCGTGCAGAAGAAGATCGTTTTCTCAGGCGATATCGGAAACAAGAACAAACCGCTGATCAAGGATCCGCAGTACACGGATGAGGCCGATTATGTGGTAATGGAGTGTACCTACGGTGACCGTTCCCACGACCGGACCCACGAGCATATCGAAGAGTTCGCAAAGATCATCCAGAGGACCCTGGACCGCAAGGGAAATGTCGTGATCCCGGCTTTCGCGGTTGGCAGGACCCAGGAGATCCTCTACTTTATCCGTAAGATCAAGGAAGAGGGTCTTGTCACCGGACATGACGGATTCCCAGTCTATGTGGACAGCCCACTGGCCGTCGAGGCGACCCACGTGTTCAATAAGAACATTTCCGAGTGCTTTGACGAGGAGGCCATGGATCTCGTGAGCCGGGGAATCAACCCGATCGCGTTCCCGGGATTAAACCTTTCCGTCAGCAGTGACGATTCCAAGGCGATCAACTTCGACTCCGAGCCGAAGGTCATTATCTCCGCGGCAGGTATGTGTGATGCCGGACGAATCCGCCACCACTTAAAACATAACCTCTGGAGACAGGAGTGTACGATCGTATTTGCCGGATATCAGGCTGTCGGAACGCTGGGACGGAGCCTCATTGAGGGAGCGGAAGTCGTAAAGCTCTTCGGTGAGACCATCGATGTGGAGGCTGAGATCGTGCGTCTGGACGGACTTTCCGGCCATGCGGACAGGGAAGGACTCCTTGCCTGGATCAACGCGTTCAAGAAGAAACCGGACCGTGTATTCATGGTACACGGCGATGATCTCGTTTGCACGAAGTTCGCGAATCTCCTGCACTCGGACTACGATCTTGTGACGGATGCACCGTTCTCGGGATCAGAGTTTGATCTTGCCGCGGGCGTATGGCTCAAGCAGACTGTGGGTATCCCGATCCAGAGGGAGACAGCGAGACAGAAGGAGAACAAGTCCATCTTTGCTCTTCTTGTGGCTGCGGGCGAGCGCCTGATGCGGATCATCCAGAAGAACCGCGACTGCGCGAACAAGGATATCAAGAAATTTACGGCAGAGGTCAACGTCCTCTGCGAAAAGTGGGATCTGTAACTGCAGCTTGAGCTGACTGGATCCTGGAATTATATAAAATAAGACATCTGAGAGGAATTACAAAAAGAACATGAAAGTAACACTTTATACGGACGGAGCGGCCCGCGGAAATCCAGACGGGCCGGGCGGATACGGAGCGGTGCTCCAGTTTATCGATAAAAACGGGGTTCTCCACGAGAAGGAGCTGTCCGCGGGATATGTGCGGACAACCAATAACCGGATGGAGCTAATGGCGGCAATCGTCGGACTTGAGGCGTTAAACAGGTCCTGCGAGGTGGACCTTTACTCCGACTCGAAGTATCTCGTGGACGCCTTCAACCAGAAATGGATCGACGGCTGGGTAAAGCATAACTGGATCCGCCCGAAGACGGGACCTGTAAAGAACTCGGACCTCTGGAAACGGTTGCTCGCCGCGATGAACCCGCATAAAGTGACGTTCCACTGGGTCAAAGGCCACGACGGCCATCCCGGGAACGAGCGCTGTGACCGCCTGGCCACCAGCGCCGCGGATGGTGGGGATCTGATGGTGGATGAAGGGCTGAGTAACTAAAAAGGCAGCTGCTCCGTGCTGTTGGCACTCCCGCATCTGCCGCTTTTTTACAAAAGTCTTACAAAGTATTACTAATTTGCGTTTTTAGTTCACAAAGATCTCGTGATATGGTATCTTTTTAGTAGAATAAAAGTTAGCTGAAAGATCGAGAGGGCACATATGAGCAGACGCAGAATATGGTTGATAATTATCGGAATCGTGATAGCCGGGGTATCCGCCACGTGGGCAATGGAAAAGTTTGTCTCCTCCCAGGGGGTGAATACCGCGGCTGTTGTCGGTTTCGAGGCGGATGCTCTGGTGACGGACGGAAATTCCGGGAGCCCTTATGCCGCGGATAACCGGATGAAGATGGCGGAAAACGCTCCGGCGGCTCCGAACACTCCGAACGCTCCAGCCCCGGCGGGTGGATCCGCCGACAATGGAATTGCCTTATATCAGGCGGAAGCGAGAGACAGCGTGGGATCGGAAGATAAGGGCGAAGCTTCCGCTAATGAAACAATGATGAAAGAGTCTGCGATGAAAGAAAACGCGGCGGCAGAAGCTTCCGATGAGGAGGTCAGCGTCCTCTCCCTGGCAGATGATGCTCAGGCGGCAGTGATCGGAGGCGCAGACGGGGCGGCAGAGTTCTCGGTGGAAGAGACGGTAAAGTCCCCGCTGGAACCGGACAGCGCGGCGTCGGAACATGCAGGAGAGGCAAAACTTGAGATCGTATACACGCGGGCCGACCTGGAAGAGCGGCTTGAGACAGCAAAAACCGAGGCGGAAAAATACCAGGATGACCCGGCGATGAGCCAGACTTCACGATATGCGGCGGCAGAATACGTGAGAAATCTCTGGGACCGCGAGCTGAACCTGATCTATTCAAGCATCCATAAGGAGATGGATGAGAGTACGGCGGAAACGCTCCGCCGGGAAGAAGTGGAGTGGATCCGAAAGCGCGACCTGGCGGCGGATAAAGCCAGCGCAAAGTCAAACAGCACACCATCCCAGAGCATTGAGTACGTCCGCACGTCGGCCAGCGTGACGATAGACAGGTGCTATGAACTGCTGGAGAATTATGGGGATTATCTGGAACCAGAGAAAAATTAAAGAGGACTGATCGACACATCTGAAAAAACATCTTGCCAACGGAACGAGAAACGATTATAGTATAAGTTATGAGAATC
>CAVFLH010000039.1:0-1867 GCA_963622995.1 uncultured Eubacteriales bacterium
TGTTAGACGTTAAGAAATGCTTAAAATTAAAAAATGTTGCTGTATTCGCAGGCGGTGTTCTTTTTGGAACAGCTGGTATCAAGGTTCTTGGAAGCCAGGACGCAAAGAAGTTATACATTAACTGCTTAGCAGCTGGTCTTCGCGCAAAAGAGTGCGTTATGACAACAGCTTCCAACATCCAGGCAAACGCAGAGGATGTTCTTGCAGAGGCTAAGGAGATCAACAAGGCACGCGCAGAGGAAGCTTTCGGTGAGGAAGAGGCAGCAGAAGATTTCACAGAGACAACAGAAAACGCAGAGGACGCTGAATAATTATTATGAAATCAGGAATCAGATTTACGGTAAAACATGATATCAAGGGCCGTATCCGAATCCATCTCACCAGAGTCCGCCTGTCAGTCAGACAGGCGGACCTCTTTTCCTTTTATCTCGCATCCCTTCCGCATGTAACAGCGGTGAAGGTATATGAGAGAATCGGAGATGCGGCGATCACTTACACAGGCGCAAAGGAAGACCTCATCGCTGAGATCTTAAAGTTCTCCTTTGACAACGAGGAGTTAAACGAGATCGTGCCTGTGACAAGCACAAGAGAGTTAAACCAGGAGTTCCAGGAAAAGCTCGTGACAAAGTGTCTCACAAGATGCTTTACAAAATTATTCCTTCCGGCTCCTGTCCGTGCGGTATGGACAGCAATCCAGTCCGTTCCGTTCATTATTAAAGGCATCAGAAAGCTTGCAGGAAGAAAGCTTGAGGTCGAGGTTCTCGACGCGACAGCGATCACGGTATCCATGCTGAGAAGCGACTTTAACACAGCCGGATCCGTTATGTTCCTTCTCGGAATCGGTGAACTTCTGGAAGACTGGACCCACAAGAAATCCGTCAGCGACCTTGCGGGCAGCATGTCCTTAAATATCGAGAAAGTATGGCAGAAGACAGAGGACGGGGAGGTTCTTGTCCCGATCTCTAATATTAAGGAAGGAGACCTTGTCTCCGTCCGCGTCGGCAGCGTGATCCCGCTGGACGGTGTCGTAGATTCCGGCGAGGCGATGGTAAACCAGGCGTCCATGACCGGTGAATCCGAGCCGGTCCGCAAGGAGAACGGCATGTACGTTTACGCCGGAACCGCGGTGGAGGAAGGAAACCTCGTAGTCCGCGTCAAGAAGGCAGCCGGATCCACAAGATTTGAGCGTATCGTGAAGATGATCGAGGAGTCCGAGAAGTTAAAATCTTCCTTAGAGACAAAGGCATCCAGCCTTGCGGACGCTCTCGTTCCGTGGAGTCTCGGCGGAACGATCGTAACTTACCTTCTCACAAGAAATGTGACAAAGGCGATCTCGATCCTTATGGTCGACTTCTCCTGCGCGTTAAAGCTTGCTATGCCGCTTTCCGTACTCTCCGCAATGAGAGAGGCAAGCAGCTACAAGATGACCGTCAAGGGCGGCTCCTTCATGGAAGCTGTCGCTGAGGCGGACACCATCGTCTTCGATAAGACAGGTACCCTCACAAAGGCACAGCCGGTGGTTGCAGACGTTGTGACTTTCGAGGGACGCGACCAGGCTGAGATGTTAAGAATCGCTGCCTGCCTGGAAGAGCACTTCCCGCACTCCATGGCGAATGCGGTCGTTGCTGCGTCCAGAGAGCGCGGACTTGTCCACGAGGAGATGCACTCCAAGGTCGACTATATCGTCGCTCACGGAATTGCCTCCCATATCGGCGAGGATAAGGTCGTGATCGGAAGCTACCACTTCGTATTTGAGGACGAGCAGTGCGTGGTTCCGGAAGGCGAGAAAGAGAAATTCGACGCTCTTCCGGCAGAGTACTCCCACCTGTATCTCGCGATCGCGGGGAGACTGGCGGCTGTGATCTGC
>CAVFLH010000039.1:1897-18821 GCA_963622995.1 uncultured Eubacteriales bacterium
GCCGTGATCTGTATCGAGGATCCGCTTCGCGAGGAGGCGGAGGCAGTCATCAATTCCCTGCGCGGCTTCGGCATCAAGAAGATCGTCATGATGACGGGAGACAGCGAGAGAACAGCCCGCGCCATCGCCGCAAAAGTCGGTGTGGACGAGTACCACTCCGAGGTCCTTCCGGAAGATAAGGCGAACTTCGTTGAGGCGGAGAAGAACGCAGGCCACAAGGTCATCATGGTGGGCGACGGAATCAACGATTCCCCGGCTCTCTCCGCGGCAAGCGTCGGTATCGCGATCAGCGAGGGCGCTGAGATCGCAAGAGAGATCGCGGACATCACGATCTCCGAGGACGCAATGTTCCAGCTCGTGACCTTAAAGGCGATCAGCAACGCGCTGATGCAGCGTGTTCACAGAAACTACCGCTTCGTTATCAGCTTCAACTTCGGCCTCATCATCTTAGGTGTGATGGGCGTGCTCGCACCGGCGACATCCGCCCTGCTTCACAACACATCCACCCTGTGCATCAGCATGCACAGCATGACGAACCTGTTGAAGGACGAGGAGAAGAAGCACTAATATAAGAAAATTTCTGCCCGCGGTGTGGAGAGATCCGGCCGCGGGTGTTTTTTCGCCCTGCGTTTGGGTGACATGGAATACCTGGCGGTGCGTCTGCCTGCATTTTGTGGTTCACAAGAGGCGAATTTCATGCTATACTAGTGCAGGCATGTGGCAGAAGTCTGTCATCTGCTTTTCAAAAACGACAAAGGAAGGCATAAATATGAACTATATGATCTGTATTCCTTCACCGAGACTCGTCTCGAGGGAATACTGTGAAAGGATCCACAACATTCTGGCCAGAATGTCGGACCAGTACCGGGTCAATATCGTCCCGGAACCGGTAAAGATGCACCAGGGATCCTGCCCGGATTTCTACAAGAAATACCGGATCTACAAAGATATCAAGGACCGGGACGGAAACGGGGAGGCATACCTGACCTCCGAGGAAGAGAACATGATCGTAAGCGTGTGCAGAAATCCGGAGGAAGTGGAACTCATGAAGAGCTGCACCTACGCATACCGGTATCCGACGACGCTGGTGCTTAAGAGTTTCCGGGAAGATAAGAAGAGATAGGACAGGGAAACATACACAAGAGGGTCCTGCCGGTCTGAAACTGTTGGCAAACAGACGAAAATGTGGTATACTTATTTTAAGTCCGCGGGGCGGTTGTGGTCTGCCCTGTGGGAAGGAAAAAAGAGATCTGTGGCGGCTGGAACGAAACAGTCACAGAAGATTACGAGGAGATCAGAGAAAATGAAAAACAGAAGAGTTTTTTTAAAGCTCAGCGGAGAGGCCCTTGCAGGTCCGAAAAAAACTGGCTTTGACGAAGATACGGTAAAGGAAGTTGCAAGACAGGTCAAGGCATCCGTTGATGCAGGTGTACAGGTCGGCGTTGTGATCGGCGGCGGAAACTTCTGGCGCGGACGCACAAGCGACGCGATCGACCGTCCGAAGGCAGACCAGATCGGAATGCTTGCGACAGTCATGAACTGTATTTATGTATCCGAGATCTTCCGGAACGCGGGAATGAAGACACAGATCCTGACCCCGTTCGAGTGCGGAAATATGACAAAACTGTTCTCCAAGGACCGTGCGAACAAGTATTTTGAGCACGGAATGGTCGTATTTTTTGCCGGTGGAATCGGACAGCCGTATTTCTCTACCGACACGACGATCACTCTGATGGCGATCGAAATGGATGCAGACTGCATTCTCCTCGCAAAGTCCATCGACGGCGTATACGACAGTGATCCTAAGGTAAATCCGAATGCGAAAAAGTATGACGAGATCTCGATCCAGGAAGTGATCGACAAGCAGCTCGGTGTCGTTGACCTGACTGCTTCCATTATGTGTATGGAACACAAAATGCCGATGGCGGTATTCTCCTTAAACGAAAAGGATGGAATCGCGAACGCCATGCAGGGAAAAATTAACGGTACGATCGTTACCGTCTGATAACAGGAGGAAACCATGAGCGAAGAATTAAAAGTATATGAAGAGAAAATGGAAAAATCCATCGATGCCCTCTTAAATGAGTATGCATCCATCCGTGCAGGACGTGCAAACCCGCATGTACTTGACAAAATCAAAGTAGATTACTACGGAACACCGACACCGATCCAGCAGGTTGGCAACATCTCCGTTCCGGAGGCAAGAATGATCCTGATCCAGCCGTGGGAGAAGAGCCTGATCCGCCCGATCGAGAAGGCGATTCAGACTTCCGAGCTTGGAATCAACCCGAGCAACGACGGTTCCGTGATCCGTCTCGTATTCCCGGAGCTCACCGAGGAGAGACGTAAAGAGCTTGCGAAGGATGTTAAGAAAAAAGGCGACGGCGCTAAGGTAGCGATCCGCAACATCCGCCGCGACGCAAACGAAGCGTTCAAGAAGATGGAGAAGAACGATGAGATCTCTGAGGACGATTTAAAAGAGCTCACCGAGAAAGTTCAGAAGCTCACAGACAAGTCCATCGAGAAGATCGACAAGGCAGTTGAGAACAAGACAAAGGAAATTCTTACCGTTTAATCGGGATTTTCTACTACACAAAACAGACAGGGGGCAGGGGAAGTTTTCCTGTCCCCGTTTCGTTGTCTGTGCTTGCACGAGACCTTGGCGTTGCTATGCGCCAGTGGCGCTTGCCCGGCAACGACCGGAACGGAGTGCAGAAACCGCGGCAACTTGAGAAACGTGTGCGTTTCTCGAGTATGCATGAATAGAGGGAGAGAACATGGAAGAAAATTTAAAGATTCCCGCCCACGTGGCGCTGATCTTAGACGGAAACGGAAGATGGGCGAAGAAGCGCGGACTTCCGAGACAGCTTGGACATAAAAAAGGCTGTGAGACACTGGAGCAGGTCGTTGGGGACGCAGCACGGCTTGGGATCCGGTACCTCACGGTGTACGGATTTTCCACAGAGAACTGGAAACGCCCGGAGGAGGAAGTCGGCGCACTGATGCAGTTGTTCCGCTTCTACGCGAAGAGACTTCTCGCCATGGCTGAGAAGAACAACATCCGCGTCCGCATGATCGGCGAAAGAAACCGTTTCGCACCGGATATCGTGGATGCGATCAATGCGCTGGAAGAGAAGACAAAAGAAAATACAGGAATGACCTTCGTGATTGCCGTGAACTACGGAAGCCGTGACGAGATCACGAGAGCCGTGAGAAAGATCATGGCCGACGCGAAGGAAGGAAAGATCGCGCCAGAGGAGATGACGGAGGAAGTTTTCGCGTCCTACCTCGACACGGCGGGAATCCCGGACCCGGATCTCATGATCCGCACCAGCGGGGAACTCCGTCTTTCCAACTACCTGTTATGGCAGCTCGCGTACTCAGAACTCTACGTGACAGAATGCCTGTGGCCGGACTTCAATAAGGAAGAATTATTGAATGCGATCCGCCAGTACAATAAGAGAGAACGCCGGTTCGGAGGAGTTACGGCGGTTAAAACGGAGTAAGAGGTGATCTTATGTTTACGACAAGACTGATCAGCGGAATCGTCCTCGTGATTATCGCGGCGTTTCTGCTTGTTGAGGGCAGCACGGTCCTTTATTTCGGTTCCATGGCGATCTCCTTGATCGGACTTTATGAGCTTTACCGGGTCATGAAGATCGAAAAATCGGCGCCGGGCTATGTGGGCTATGCGGCTGTCGTTGCTTATTACTGGATCATGGGAAACAGGGAGCAGTATGTGACGTTCCTCGCGATTATTTCCCTCATGATCTTAATGACGATCTACGTGGTGACGTTCCCGAAGTACGGGACAGAGCAGATCACGGTGGCGTTCTTTGGAATCTTCTATGTGGGAATCATGTTTTCCTACCTCTATCAGGTGCGGGAGATGCCGGACGGAAAATACCTTGTGTGGCTGATCCTTTTAAGCTCCTGGGGCTGTGATACCTTCGCCTACTGCGCGGGAAAGCTTTTCGGAAAGCACAAGATGACCCCGAAGCTGAGCCCGAAAAAGACGGTGGAAGGTGCCATCGGCGGTATCGTGGGCGCGGCAGTTTTAGGATTCCTCTACGGAACCTTCTTTAAGAACAATATGATCCAGGTGACAAATCCGGGCGTGATCTCGGCGGCGGCCTGCGCCATCGCGGCGGTGATCTCCATGGTGGGAGACCTGGCGGCATCCGCAATCAAGAGAAACCATGATATCAAGGATTACGGAAATCTGATCCCGGGTCATGGCGGAATCTTAGACCGGTTTGACAGTATGATCTTTACCGCCCCGGCGATCTATTTCGCCATTACGTTTATGGGCATCCGGTAGGAAAGGACAAAGAGATGAAACGAATTGCTATTCTGGGTTCCACAGGTTCCATCGGAACCCAGACTTTGGATGTAGTCCGTGCAAACGGAGATATTGAAGTTGTGGGAATCGCGGCGAGAAGAAACATTGATGCGCTGGAGAGCCAGATTCGTGAATTCTCCCCGAAGATCTGCGGTGTCTGGGACGAGGAGAAGGCAAAAGAACTGGCTGTCCGTGTGGCAGATACAGACACGAAGATCGTCTCCGGCATGGAAGGACTTTTGGAGATCGCGGTCATAGAAGGATATGAGATCCTCGTGACAGCGGTAGTCGGCATGATCGGTATCCGGCCGACGATGGCAGCTATCGAGGCGGGAAAGGACATTGCCCTGGCGAACAAGGAGACTCTCGTCACCGCGGGACATCTGATCATTCCGCTTGTGAAGGAGAAAAAAGTCCGTCTTCTCCCGGTGGACAGCGAGCACAGCGCGATCTTCCAGTGCTTAAACGGGGAACACGGGAATAAGATTGAAAAGATCCTCTTGACGGCATCCGGCGGCCCGTTCCGGGGCTGGACGAGAGAGCAGATGAAAAATGTCCAGGTGGAGGATGCCTTAAAGCACCCGAACTGGTCCATGGGAGCGAAGATCACCATCGACAGTTCCACCATGGTCAACAAAGGCCTCGAGGTCATGGAGGCGAAATGGCTTTTTGACGTTGGAATGGACGATGTGCAGGTCGTTGTGCAGCCGAAGAGCGTGATCCACTCCATGGTACAGTTTGAGGACGGCGCTGTGATGGCGCAGCTTGGAACGCCGGACATGAAGCTTCCGATCCAGTATGCCCTCTATTACCCGGAGCGCAGACCGATGAAGGGAGACCGTCTCGACTTCTGGTCCATGAAGGAGATCGTCTTCGACAAGCCGGATTACGAGAATTTTCGCGGCCTGGCCCTCGCGAGAGATGCCGGAAAAGCTGGCGGTTCCGTGCCGGTGGTGTTTAACGCGGCGAATGAGTTCGCGGTGGCGAAATTCCTCGGAAAGAAGATCAGTTATCTGGAGATCACGGATATGATCGAGGCGGCGATGGAACATCATAAGAAGATCCAGCATCCGTCATTGGATGAGGTGCTTGAGGCGGAAGCTGAGACGTATGAGTTCTTGAAGAAGCAGTGGAATTTCTAAAAATATAATGAAAGCAGGTGAACATTAAAGTTGAATTTTGGGTATCTGGCAGCGGTGGTCGTCCTTGGCGGAATCATCCTGTTCCATGAATTTGGACATTATCTCTTAGCACGGTTAAACGGGGTTGCCGTGGTGGAGTTCTCGGTGGGATTCGGGCCGAGACTTCTCTCATGGGTCAGCAAAAAGACCGGGATCCGGTACTCCTTAAAGCTTCTGCCTCTCGGCGGTTCCTGCGCGATGCTTGGAGAATTTGGGGAAGATGAGGATGAAAAGGAAGAAGTTCCGGATGTGAAGGGAGTTTCCTTTTTTGATAAGGGACCACTGGCGAAGATGGCGGTGATCGCCGCAGGACCGATCTTCAACTTTATCCTGGCTTTCGTGTTTTCTCTGGTGATCTTATCCTGGGCCGGTATCGATCCTGCGGTGATTGCTGGAACCTCTGAGGGGATGCCTGCGGAGACGGCGGGACTGAAAGAGGGCGATGTGATCACAAAGCTTGACAGCAGAAAGATCCATCTCTCCAGGGAGATCTCCATGTACCTGATGACCGCTGGACAGGATCCGGTGCAGGTGGAGTACAAACGGTACGATGATGCATCATCATCCTGGACGACGGAACACACGGTAATCCAGCCGGAGCTTAAGGACGGCAGGTATTATCTCGGCGTCGTTTTGAGAGGATACCGGGATGCCCCGGAGTCGCCGATGCAGCTTCTGCAGTACAGCG
This sequence comes from uncultured Eubacteriales bacterium, assembly GCA_963622995.1. GTDB lineage: Bacteria > Bacillota > Clostridia > Lachnospirales > Lachnospiraceae > Pilosibacter. Next base: position 8,109 of record CAVFLH010000039.1, read on the forward strand.
TCTATGAGGTGCGGTACTGGATCCTCACGGTGATCGACAGCCTGAAGATGATTGCCGGGGGAAAGGTTTCCACAAACGATATCGCGGGACCTGTCCGCATCGTCACGATCATCGACCAGACCGTGGAGGAGAACACCCAGTATGGGTTTGTGACGGTGGTGATGAACCTCTTAAACCTCATGGTCATGTTCTCGGCAAACCTTGGCGTTATGAACCTGCTCCCGTTCCCGGCACTTGACGGCGGACGGCTGGTGTTCTTACTCTGGGAACTCGTCACGAGACATCCGGTGAGCCAGAGAGTGGAGAACGCGGTCAATATGGCGGGAATGGCGTTACTCATGACGTTCATGGTGTTTGTTGTGTTTAATGATTTGCGAATGATATTTTGATAATTGATAAGTTTTTATAAAAGTTTGTCTGCCAGCTTCTTTGCGCGTGCAGAGCAGTGGGGCTGACAGATTGTGTTTTTGAAATTTGGGAGAGAGATGTATGTATAGAGATCATACAAAGGAAATTCAGATCGGGGACAGAAAGATCGGTGGGGGAAATCCGGTCCTGATCCAGTCCATGTGCAATACGAAGACGGAGAATGTGGCGGCAACCGTTGAGCAGATCCACCGCCTGGAGGATGCCGGATGTGACATCATCCGTGTGGCAGTCCCGACCATGGAGGCGGCGGCAGCGATCCGCGAGATCAAGAAGCAGATCCATATTCCGCTTGTTGCCGACATCCACTTTGACTACCGCCTGGCTATCGCGGCCATCGAGAGCGGCGCAGATAAGATCCGCATCAACCCGGGCAACATCGGGGCGAGAGAGCGCGTGAAGGCTGTCGTTGACAAGGCGAAAGAGTACGGGATCCCGATCCGCGTGGGCGTAAACAGCGGTTCCCTTGAGAAAGACCTTCTGGCGAAATACGGCGGCGTTACGGCGGAAGCTCTCGTTGAGAGTGCGTTGAAGGAAGTTGCCGTTGTGGAAGAACTGGGATATGACAATCTCGTGATCAGCATCAAGTCCTCCGACGTGTTAATGTGCGTGGCGGCCCATGAGCTCATCGCGAAGAAGACGAATTATCCGCTCCATGTGGGAATCACGGAGTCCGGAACGCTGCTTTCCGGAAATATCAAGTCTTCTGTTGGACTTGGAATCATTCTCCACGAGGGGATCGGCGACACGATCCGTGTCTCCCTGACTGGTGATCCGCTGGAGGAAGTGAAGAGCGCGAGACTGATCTTAAGAACGCTGGGACTCAGAAAAGGCGGCGTGGAGGTCGTCTCATGTCCGACCTGCGGAAGGACCCAGATCGACCTGATTCACCTGGCAAATCAGGTGGAGGACATGGTGTCCGGCATGGATCTTGACGTAAAGGTAGCCGTTATGGGCTGCGTGGTCAACGGACCTGGCGAGGCGAGAAGCGCGGATATCGGAATTGCCGGCGGAGTCGGCGAAGGTCTCCTGATCAAAAAGGGAGAGATCATCAAAAAGGTACCGGAACATGAACTTCTTTCCGTTCTTCGGGAAGAGCTTTTGAAGATGCAGGAGATGCAGAAATAAGTATGGAAAAACCATTCCTTGAAGTTTTCCCGGGGCTTAATATTGCTGATGAACTGAAAGAGCTTTTGAAGCTTGTTGTGGTGGAAAAGGTTACCATGACAAAGGACAGAAGCTCTATTCGTGTTTATATCAGGAGTCCCCGGCTGATTCATAAAAAGAATATTTACACCCTGGAGGACGGCATCGCGAAGCAGCTGTTCCCGGGGAGACCGATCATGATCAAGATCTTAGAGAAGTACCGTCTCTCGGCGCAGTATACCCCGGAGAAGCTCTACGATGTCTACCGGGACAGCATCCTTATGGAATTAAAGCGCTACGGCATGATCGAGTACAACATTCTCCGCCGGGCGGACACGAAGTTTGTCACCGACGACAAGATGGTCATGACTATCGAGGACAACCTGATCTACAGAGAGCGGTCGAAGGAAGTAGGAAGAGTCCTGGAAAAGATCTTTACGGAGCGCTGCGGGCTCGCGGCAGAGGTGGATTTTATCTATAAGGTGCCGGAGAAGAAGGACCCGATGGACCAGCCGGTGTTCATGAAACCGGGCGGGGAGCTCGTTATCGGTTCCAAGAGCGAGGAGAATTACCTGGAAGGCGTAGCGGAGAGCGCGCCGTGGGACGAAGGTCCGGCAAACGGCGGATTTAACGGAACGTTTGGGGACGGAAATGGAAATGCAGATGTCCAGATGACGGTCCAGGGAGCGGCCGGTTCCGGTGGTGCTGGCGGCCGGTCTGGCGCGGCAGCGGGAAAGGCAGCAGGAAAGAGCGGTTCCGGCGCGAAGACCGCGGCTGGTGCTGCAAAGCAGGCTGCATCTGCCGGCGGAAAGAACGGAAGCCAGTCAGGAAAGTCCGCGGGCGGCGGACAGAACGGGAACGGCGGTGGATTCACGAAGAAGACCTTCGGCGAGAAGGGAAAAGGCGGATTCTCTGGCGGTTTCCGGAAAGGCTCCGACGGAAGAATTCCTTACCGCAAATCCGAGAATCCGGATGTTCTTTTTGGACGTGATTTCGAGGGCGACGCGGTGAATATCCACGACATCGACGGCGAGATCGGCGAGGTGGTGATCCGCGGAAAGGTGATCCGGGCAGAGAAGAGAGAACTCCGGAGCGGAAACAAGCTCATGATCTTCGATATCACGGACTTTACGGACAGCATTACCGTGAAGATGTTCTTAAGAGAAGGTCAGGAGGAGGACGCCACGGCAGCCATCAAGGAAGGAAACTTCATAAAGATCAAGGGAATTACCACCATCGATAAGTTCGACGGTGAGCTGACCATCGGCTCCATCGTGGGCATCAAGAAGAGTGAGGACTTCACCTCCAAGCGTGTGGACAATGCGCCGGTGAAGCGTGTGGAGCTCCACTGCCATACGAAGATGAGCGATATGGATGGTGTCTCCGAGGTGAAGGATCTGGTAAAGCGGGCGAAGAAGTGGGGCATGCCGGCCTTGGCGATCACGGACCACGGCTGTGTCCAGGCGTTTCCGGACGCGAACCATGCCCTCGATAAGGGGGATACCTTTAAGGTTCTCTACGGCGTCGAGGGATACCTGGTGGACGACATGAAGGAGATGGTCGTCAATTCCAGAAACCAGAGTCTCGACGGGGAGTATGTGGTATTCGATATCGAGACCACGGGATTCTCGCCGACAAAGAATAAGATCATCGAGATCGGCGCCGTGAAGGTACGAAACGGAGAAATCATCGACCGGATGGACGAGTTCGTGAACCCGGAGGTTCCGATCCCATTCGATATCGAGCGTCTGACGGGAATCAACGATGCCATGGTCATGGGTGCGGATACGGTGGACAAGGTTCTGCCGCGGTTCCTGGAGTTTGTGGGGGACGCAGCGCTGGTTGCCCACAACGCGTCCTTCGATGTGAGTTTTATCTCCCACAATGCGGGACTTTTAGGACTGCCTTTTGATCCGACGGTGCTGGATACGGTGACTCTGGCGAGAGCGCTTCTTCCGAACCTGAACCGGTTTAAGCTGGACACGGTGGCGAAGGCGCTGGGAGTTTCCCTGGAGAACCACCATAGAGCCGTGGACGATGCGGAGGCAACTGCTGGAATTTTCCTGAAATTCGTGGAAATATTAAAAAAGCAGCACGATATGACAAATATCGACCAGCTGGAGGAGTTCAGCCATGTGAGTGACGAGACGATCATGAAGATGCCGACGTACCATGTCATCATCCTCGCGAAGAATGACCTGGGGCGCGTGAACTTGTACCGTCTTGTGTCATGGTCACACCTTAAATATTTCTCGAGAAGACCGAGAATTCCGAAGAGTGTGTTAAACCAGTACAGAGAGGGTCTGATCATCGGATCAGCCTGCGAGGCGGGAGAACTTTACCAGGCGATCCTGCGGGGCGTGCCGGACGCGGAGCTTGCGAAGCTCGTGAAGTTCTACGATTATCTGGAGATCCAGCCGCTCGGAAACGATATGTTTATGCTCAGGGATGAGAAGAGCACGGTGAAGACGGTGGATGACCTGATGGACATCAACCGGAAGATCGTGTCTCTCGGTGAGCAGTTTAATAAGCCGGTCTGCGCCACCTGCGACGTGCATTTTATGGATCCGGATGACGCGATCTACAGAAAGATCCTGATGGCGGGCATGGGATTTAAGGATGCGGACGATCAGGCACCGTTATTCCTTCGGACGACGGAGGAGATGCTTTCGGAGTTTGAGTATCTGGGAAGCGACAAGTGCTACGAGGTCGTTGTCACGAATACCCGGATGATCGCCGACATGTGCGAGCCCATCGCGCCGGTGCGGCCGGATAAGTGTCCGCCGGTCATCGACAAGTCCGATGAGACGCTGCGAAATATCTGTTACAACCGTGCCCATGAGATGTACGGCGAGAATCTGCCGAAGATCGTTGTGGATCGTCTGGAACGAGAGCTGCACTCCATTATTTCCAACGGTTTCGCGGTTATGTACATTATCGCGCAGAAGCTTGTGTGGAAGTCGAACGAGGACGGATACTTAGTTGGTTCCCGAGGTTCTGTAGGTTCTTCCTTTGTCGCTACCATGTCCGGTATCACGGAGGTTAACCCGCTTAGCCCGCATTATTACTGCCCGAACTGTCATTATTATGATTTTGATTCGGAGGAGGTAAAGAAGTACGGCGGTATGGCGGGATGTGATATGCCGGATAAGGTGTGTCCGGAGTGCGGTCATCCGATGGTGAAGGACGGGTTTGATATTCCGTTCGAGACGTTCCTGGGATTCAAGGGAGATAAGGAGCCGGATATCGACTTAAACTTCTCCGGTGAGTACCAGAGCCGTGCACATGATTACACGGAGGTCATCTTCGGAAAGGGGCAGACGTTCCGTGCGGGGACCATCGGTACGCTGGCGGACAAGACGGCGTATGGTTATGTGAAGAATTATTTTGAGGAGCATGGGGAGCGGAAGAGAAACTGCGAGATCAACAGGATCGTCCAGGGATGTGTCGGTGTACGGCGTACAACGGGACAGCATCCGGGCGGTATCGTTGTTCTTCCTCTCGGTGAGATGATCTATTCGTTTACTCCGGTGCAGCATCCGGCCAACGATATGACGACGAAGACGATCACGACGCATTTCGATTACCACTCCATCGACCACAACCTGCTGAAGCTTGATATTCTCGGACACGATGATCCGACGATGATCCGTATGCTGCAGGATCTTACGGGACTTGATCCGGTTAAGGATATTCCGTTGGATTCCAGGGAGGTCATGAGTCTGTTCCAGAGTACGGAGGCGTTGGGAATCAAGCCGGAGGACATCGGCGGGTGTAAGCTTGGTGCGCTTGGCGTGCCGGAGTTTGGTACGGATTTTGCGATGCAGATGCTTATTGATACGAAGCCGAAGTATTTTTCGGACCTTGTGCGTATTGCGGGTCTTGCCCATGGTACGGATGTGTGGCTGGGAAATGCCCAGACGCTCATCCAGGAGGGGAAGGCGACGATTCAGACTGCAATCTGTACGCGTGATGATATCATGATCTATCTGATCCAGCAGGGGCTTGAGGAGGGGCTTGCGTTTACGATCATGGAGGCGGTTCGTAAGGGTAAGGGACTGAAGCCTGAGTGGGAAGAGGAGATGACGAAGCATGGGGTGCCGGACTGGTATATCTGGTCTTGTAAGAAGATCAAGTATATGTTCCCGAAGGCGCATGCGGCGGCGTATGTTATGATGGCCTGGCGTATTGCTTATTGTAAGGTGTTTTATCCGTTGGCGTATTATGCGGCGTTTTTTAGTATTCGTGCTAGTGCGTTTTCTTATGAGATTATGTGTCTGGGGCGTGAGAAATTGGAATATCACTTGGCGGATTATAAGAAGAGGGCGGATACGCTTTCGAAGAAGGAGCAGGATACGCTTAGGGATATGAGAATCGTGCAGGAGATGTATGCCCGGGGGTTTGATTTTCTGCCGCTTGATATTTATACGGCGAAGGCCAGGCATTTCCAGGTCGTGGGGGATAAGTTGATGCCTTCGATTAACAGTATTGATGGTCTGGGGGAGAAAGCGGCTGACTCGATCGAGGAGGCGGCGAAGGATGGAAAGTTTCTGTCTAAGGAGGATTTCAGGAACAGGACGAAGGTTAGTAAGACGATTTGTGATTTGATGGAGGAGTTGGGGATCCTTAAGGGACTTCCGGAGTCGAATCAGTTGTCGTTGTTTGATTTTTAGATTCATAGTGGCAAGGGGATACGCGCCGGTGAGACTCCGGGCGCTGGGTGTTGGAAGGAATGAAGGGAGGAAGGGAAAGGAAGGTTGTGGTGGGAGAGAGGGTGTTGGCGGAAGCTGGTCGATGCGCGGGGAATTATGATCCTTATCATGTTTACCGGGCGGTGGATCCTGGGGCATGTGTTTGGGGAGATCAAGGATGATGTGGAGTTTCATGCATGGAGATATTTTGTGGTGATCATGGTGTCGATTCCGGCGATTGGGCTTTATGAGGCGGGGACGGCGATATTTCGGACGATGAATGATTCGCGGACGACGATGAAGATATCTCTTGGGATGAATGTTTTGAATGCGGTCGGCAATGCGGCTTTGATCTATGGGGCTGGAATGGGGACTGCGGGGGCTGCAATCTCGACGGTGGTTTCGAGATGGTTTGCGGTGGTAGTGCTTTTGGGGCTGCTTTTGAGGCCGGAGTGTGAGCTGGGGCTTGAGAGGAGTTTCAGGCATCGGTTTGAGTGGAGAATGAGTAAGAGGATCCTTGAGCTGGGGATTCCGAATGGAGTGGAGAATGGGATGTTCCAGTTGGGGAAGATCGCGATTCTGGGGCTTGTGGCTGTGTTTGGAACGTCGGCGATCACGGCGAATGCGGTGACGCAGACGTTTGCTTCGATGGAGATGATTCCGGGTAATGCGGTGCAGCTGGCGATGATTCCGGTGGTTTCCAGGTGTGTGGGGGCTAAGGATTATGAGCAGGCGAGGTTTTATAATAAGAGGCTGCTGTTTGTGAGTTATGTGACGATATGGGCGTGGTCGGCGCTTATGGTGATCGGGCTTCCGGTGCTGCTTGGGTTTTATCATTTGTCGGCGGGGACGGAGAGTATGGCGCGGCAGATGTTTTTGATCCATGCGGCAGGGGCATCGCTTTTGTGGCCGTTGGCGTTTGATCTCCCGGCAGCGCTAAGGGCAGCCGGGGATGTGAAGTTTCCGATGGCGGCTTCGGTGGTTTCGATGTGGGTGTTCCGGTTTTGCGGGGCGTATGTGCTGGCGAAGGTGATTGGGATCGGGGCTGTTGGTGTTTGGATTGCGATGGCGTTTCTTGACTGGGGAGGCAGAAGTGCGGCTTATGTTTGGAGGTGGAAGAGTGGGAAGTGGATGAGATAGGAAAAGATGCTTGATTAAAAGATGGGCAATAAGTACAATGACAGTAGAATGGAGGGAGATTTATGACAAATCGAATGTTGCGCACAATTGAGGTTTCACCGATCGGTATGGGCTGCATGGGATTCAGCCATGGATATGGAGAGATTCCGGACAGGGATTACAGTGTGAATGCAATCAGGAAGGCGTATGAGTTTGGGTGTACTTTTTTTGATACGGCGGAGTCATATGGGCCGAATCTGCTGCCGGAGAACCGGGGACATAATGAGCGGATCGTCGGGGAGGCGGTTCATGAGTTTAGAAAAGATGTGGTGCTGGCGACGAAGCTGCATCTGGATGCTGGAGAGGTGACTGAGAAGGGACTGGAACAGGTGATTCGGGAACATCTGGCAAATTCGTTAAGGAGACTGCAGACGGATTATGCGGATATTTATTATCTGCACCGGATCAATCCGGCAATTCCGGTGGAAGAGGTTGCGGAGGTGATGGGAAAGATGATCCGTGACGGCCTGATCCGGGGCTGGGGGCTTTCCCAGGTGGATGTGGACGTGATCGACAGGGCGAATTCCGTCACACCATTGTCGGCGGTGCAGAATATTTTTTCGATGGTGGAGCGCGGGATCGAGGAGAAGGTGATTCCTTACTGCCTTTCCCATAATATTGGGGTCGTTCCGTTTTCGCCGATCGCCAGTGGATTTTTATCCGGAAAGGTGACGGCGGGCTCGGATTTTTCCCACAGTGATGATGTCCGGAAGTTTGTTCCGCAGCTTCGCGCGGAGAACATGGCGGCGAACCAGCCGATCCTGGATCTGCTTACGGATTATGCGGAGAGAAAGAAAGCATGCGTCCAAAGCGCAGATCTCGCTGAGCTGGATGCTGCACAAGTATCCGAATGTTGTTCCGATTCCGGGATCGAAGAATCTGGAGCGGATCCTGGAGAATCTGGGGGCCTGGAATGTGGTGCTCACGGATGAGGAGTTTTGCGCTTTGGAGAATGCTCTTGCTCAGATTCCGGTGCATGGGCATCGTGGGTTTGTAGAGCAGCAGGGAAGCAGTATGAAGAACTGGAACAGGTAGGAGAATAGGAAGAAATCGGGAAGGCTGCTGTTTATGCAGCAGGATGATTGTCAGGATAAGGAATGCGCGTCTCTTTTTTTGAGGCGCGCATTTTGGTGTCATGTATCTGGAATTTGTTATGCGGGGGTTACGCCGGGGCGTTCAGTTCGCGCAGGATGATCTCCGCGGTCTTTTTTACGGTTGCGGCCACAAATTTTGTGCACTGGGCTTTGCGTTCCGGGGAGTTTTTTTCTTTGCCTCTCGTGAGGACGCGACAGCAGGTGGCTCCGCAGGTTCCTTTGAAATAGTCGTGGAGTTCGTTTGTGAGGGCGAAGCATTTGGTGATTTTGGGGTCGCCTGGGGTGGTTCTTCCGAAGAAGTAGCCGATCATCATGGTGGCACCTGCCAGGGCACCGCAGATGCAGCCGCCTCCGCCCAGGCCCCACGGGAAGCCGGAACTCATGGCGATGGCGTCATCGGAGAGGTCCAGGTCGAAGTTTTTGCGGATGGCGTAGATGACGGATTCGGAACAGGCGAAGCCTTGGTTGAAGATGTCGACGGCGTCGTTTTGGAGTTGGTCTAGGTTGATGTTTATGGTCATGTGGTGGTCTCCTTTTTTCTTTGGCTGGGGGTTATGTTTATTATAGGGGGGATTGAGGGGGAATGCAATGGGGAGGATACTTGATTTCTTTTGTGGGGGGATGGTATAATGGGCGAAAAAGATTTTGAATGATGGTTTGGCTGAAGGGTACGCGCCTGGAGGACTCCCCGGCGCTGTTGGTTGGAAAGAGTGAGGAAAAAAGAATGAAAATATATGAACTGAAGGAACGAGAATATTTAATGCCGGATCTTCTGAAAGTTTGGGAAGATTCAGTTAGGGCAACGCATTTGTTTCTTTCGGATGCGGAGGTTTTGAAGATTAGGGAGTATGTTCCGCAGGCGGTAGGTGGTGTTGCGCATTTAATTGTCGCGGAAAGCGATGACGGGAAGCCGATAGGCTTCCTCGGGACGGAGAATGGGCGGTTGGAGATGTTATTTCTGACTTCTGCGGAAAGAGGAAAAGGGACTGGAAAGAAGCTTTTGGAGTATGGAATTGAAAATTATGGGATTCGGGAAGTTACTGTGAATGAGCAGAATCCGCAGGCGGTTGGATTTTATGAGCATATGGGATTTGAGACGTATAAGCGGACGGATCTTGATGAGGAGGGGAATCCGTATCCGTTGTTGTATATGAGACGGTGATGGAGAGCGGAATCGGTGAAACGTATAGATAGAATATGTGATGCGGAAGAGAAAATAATGTGGTGCAGATGAGGATATTTTGATCGATGTCATGCGAAATGAGGAGGTCTGTTATGAAGATTGCGCTTTGTCAGATGGAAAATAAGGGAAGTGTTCAGGAAAATTTGGAGAGCAGTCTGCGGGCGGTAAGAGAAGCGGCTTTGCAGAGGGCGGACCTGATCCTTTTTCCGGAGGTGCAGCTCACGGAGTTCTTTCCGCAGTATCCGGGGCAGGATGTGTCTGGGTACCGGGTAGGGCTGAATTCGGAGATCGTGAGGGCGTTTTGTGACGCAGCCAGGGAGAATCAGATCATGGTGGTGCCGAATCTTTATCTGGAGGAACATGGGAAGGCGTATGACGCGAGTCTTCTGATTCGGAAGGACGGAACGGTCGCCGGTGTCCAGAAGATGGTGCATGTGGCGCAGGCGGACAAGTTTTTTGAGCAGGATTATTATACGCCTGCCGATGATGGATTTAAGGTGTTTGAGACGGAGTTCGGAAAGATCGGTCTGGTGATCTGTTTTGACAGGCATTATCCGGAGAGTATTCGGACGGAGGCGCTGATGGGGGCGGATCTGATCCTGATTCCGACGGTGAATACGAAGGCGGAGCCGTCGGAGATGTTTGAGTGGGAGCTTCGGGTGCAGGCATTCCACAATAGTGTGTATATCGCCATGTGCAATCGTGTTGGGACAGAAGGAGAGATGGATTTTTCCGGAGAATCTGTTATGATAGATGCGAATGGAAATACCGTTATGAAGGCGGATGACAGGGGGCAGATTCTTTATGCGGATATTAATCTGGCGCAGAACCGTGAGATCAGGAGCATGAGACCGTATACGAATTTGCGGAGAAAAGAGTTTTACATGTAAGGATGCCAGATTTTGAATCTTTAAAATCCGGCAGGCCCTTGTTCAGAGGATATACGGTGCTGAGAATCAGAGAAAGTGTGAAAAGAAAAATAGTATAGATATCA
>CAVFLH010000040.1:0-8856 GCA_963622995.1 uncultured Eubacteriales bacterium
AATCTACATTTTCGGAATGTCAGTTTTTTTGCAATTTAGGGATTTCTCAATATTTTAATCCTGTGGCGAACATTCAGAATACCATAAAAAGGACAATATTATGGACAACAACCTTCAAAAATACCTTGCTTTCATTAAAACCGTTGACTCCGGCAGCTTCACCCGCGCCGCTGAGTCTTTAAATTACTCCCAGTCTTCCGTCAGCAAAATGATCGCGGATCTGGAAAAGGAGTGGAATGTCACACTTCTGGAGCGGGACCGGAACGGTGTCCATCTCACCAGCGCCGGGGAACAGATCCTGCCTTATGCGAGACAGCTCGTCGGGGATTACCGAAAGCTGGAGGAACATGTGAGTCTTCTCAACGGGATCCAGATCGGCGTGATCCGCATCGGAACATTCGCCAGTGCCGCCATCAACTGGCTGCCGAATATCGTGGCGGAGTTCCAAAAAGATTTTCCGATGGTGAAGTGCGAGATGCTGCTTGGGGATTACGGGGAGGTGGAAACCTGGATCCGCGATGGGCGGGTAGACTGCGGTTTCTTAAGTCTGCCGTCTAAGGGAAATTTGCAGAATTCCAGGCAGAATACGCCAGATTCTTCATCTACAGTCTCTCAACTTCTGAGTGAAAGCAACCTGACTGAAGACAGCTCGACCGAAAACTCCCGGGAAAAAAATAGATTGGGCGAAAGCATTCTGAGCAACCCTCAGAAAAACAGTTCCTGCTCCCTCAATCTAACATTTCATCTGCATAAAACTCTGGGCCTATACGCCGCCTCTTTGAAAATGGATGAATATATGGTAGTTCTCCCCGCCGGTCATCCCCTTTCAGAAAAGCAGGTGATCGAGCCCCATGATCTCGACGAGCAGCCGTTTCTTCTCCTGGAACATGGCGGTAAAACCGAAGTTACTGAGATCCTGGAACGCAGCCATATCCACCCAAATATCCGCTTCACGACCTGGGAAGATTACGCGATCATGGCCATGGCTGAAAAAGGGCTGGGCATCGGGATCCTGCCGGGCATGATCTTAAAGCGGATTCCATACAAGCTGGAGATCCGTCCGCTTTCAGTGCCTTATTACAGGAATATTGGGATCGTCGTGAAAGCTCCTAAAAAGCTGTCTCCTGCTGTAAAAAAATTCTTTGAATATCTGAAATACCGGGAATAAGAAAAATTGTACCTTAGCACATTCTCATGCCAGATACAGTTGCTTACAGCAATCTACATCACAAAATGCGATGCCTTTTTACTGGCAGGAAGTTATGTTGGATTTTCTTGTAATTAAAAAACTCCTGGAGCAGACCAGTTCACAGTCTGTTCCAGGAGTATTCTGGGGCATGTTCCTTATACTATTTTATACGATCTTACTTCCGTTCGCCGTCATCTTAAACTTCGCGCCCAACATCTCACACGCGCGGCGGCACATGAGCATGCGCTGTAAGAAGATCTCGAAGTACTCCAGCATGGAGCAGATATTTTCGTCGATCTTTAAGTTCAGGGTAATGACCTTCTTTTCCTCGTTTACCTTTAACTTTGCTTCCGTGACTGCGTAATTCACGCGGTCGTGGATGTCGAAGGATGCCATCTCTTTCTGGCGGACGCGGTTTCTGCGGACATCCGTCTTGTCGGCGATGATGAGCGCCGCGGAGATCGGGTCTACGGCTCCGCCTGTGGACTCGTCATGGTTTCCGATGGCGGAGACGATGATCGCGCGGTCCGCGATCGGGAGATCCGTCTTTTCCAGGATCTGTGCCGCTAAGAGCGCGCCGTACTCCGCATGGGCATGGCGGTTGATGGCGTTTCCCATGTCATGCATGAAACCGGCGATCTTTACCAGCTCGATATCATGATCTGAGTAACCGAATTTCTTTAAGATCATGGCCGCGCGCTCCGCAACCATTGCGCAGTGCGCCTCCGAGTGATCCGTAAATCCCATGGTTCCCAGGTTGTCGTTTCCTTTTTTGAGGTAAGCTAAAACTTCCTCGTTCTTCTTAATTTCCTTGTATGTCATATTTTTTCCCTCTGCCGCAGTCGACCTGCTTCGTGACTGCTCTTTCCTTTTTCTTTTCTCTCATTTTCACGACCATATCATATATCATTTAAAAGGACAGGACTATCATGTCTCAGTAAAAGAATGTAAAATCTGTGTAAAATAATTTTCCTCTTGACATATGTACGATTTCGTACTATGATTCTTTGTACGATTTCGTACATTAAATTTAAAAGGACACAGTATGAATATTTCACTTTCCGATCACTTTACCTACCAAAAACTCCTGCGGTTCACGTTTCCATCTATCGTCATGATGATCATAACGTCCATCTACGGAGTTGTGGACGGCGTTTTCGTCTCGAACTATGTGGGTTCCGAGGCCTTCGCGGCCGTCAATATCGTCATGCCGTTCTTAATGATCTTAGGAGCCATCGGCTTCATGGTCGGCAGCGGCGGCAGCGCTCTCGTAGCTCTCACCTTCGGAACCGGCGATGAGGAAAAGGCAAGAGAGATCTTCTCTCTTCTTGTCTACGTTCTGATTGCAGTCGGCCTTCTTTTTACTATTGGCGGTGAGATCTTCTTAGCACCGATGGCAAAACTTTTAGGTGCTAATGAAGCCCTTCTTCCTTACTGCATCCACTACGGCCGGATCGTCCTGCTGGCACTCGTTCCGTTCATGCTGCAGAATGTGTTCCAGAGCTTTTTCGTTGTTGCGGAGCGCCCACAGCTGGGACTCATGGTCACTATCGCTGCCGGCCTTACAAATATGATCCTCGACGCGTATTTTATCGCTGTCCTGCGCCGCGGCGTTGTCGGCGCCGCTGCCGCAACAGCCCTCAGCCAGTCTGTCGGGGGGCTGATCCCGTTACTCTACTTTATTCTTCCGAATAAGAGCAAGCTCCGCCTTGGAAAGACCCATATGGATTTCCGCGCTCTCTTAAAAGCATGCACAAACGGCTCCTCCGAGTTTATGACGAACATCTCCATGTCCATCGTAACCATGTTCTACAACTGGCAGCTCATGCGCCTCGCCGGTTCTGACGGTGTTGCCGTATACGGTGTCATCATGTATGTAAGCTTTATTTTCGCGGCGCTCTTCCTCGGCTATTCCATGGGAAGCGCCCCGATCGTGGGCTATCACTACGGTGCCGGAAATAAGAGCGAGTTAAAGAATCTCCTCGGAAAGAGTTTCCGCCTGATTCTGATATTCCAGATCGTCCTGACGATCCTGGCAGAAGCAGGTGCCCCGTTCCTGGCAGGAATTTTCGTCCGTTATGACGCGCACCTTTTTGATATGACGGTCCATGCGTTCCGCTCATACTCTATCTCCTTCCTGCTCATGGGCTTCAGCATCTACTCATCGTCCTTCTTTACGGCGTTGAACGATGGTTTCGTCTCCGCGGCGATCTCCTTCTGCCGTACCATGCTCTTCGAGACGGGTTCTGTTATCATCCTGCCGTTCTTCCTCGGTGTTTCCGGAATCTGGTATTCCATCATCGTGGCAGAATTTATGGCGGTATGCCTGTCGCTCTTCTTCCTGATCAAAAAGGCGAAAAAGTACGGATACGCGTAAACAACTGACCAGCACAGGAACATGAAAATTCTGCGCTGACCTATATTTATATTTGAGGGAGCTCCGCCATGAACTCTGAATTTAAAGAATTTTACAACTGCCTCAGTCAGGTGGAAAGTGCCTACCATGACGCCGCATTAAAGCTCGGTCTCACAGACAGCGAGCTGGACATCCTCTACTCCATCAACGAACACGGTTCCGGCTGCAATCAAAGCATCTTTTATAAGGAAACCGGCACCACAAAGTCCACGATCAACTCCGCGGTACGCAAGATGGAACAGGCCGGTTACCTGTACCTGAAACCCGGAACAGGCCGGAACACCTGCGTTTTTCTCACGGAAGAAGGAGAGGAACTCATGAAAAATACCGCCCATCGCCTCATTGCCATCGAGAATGGGATCTTCGAGAGCTGGTCTCATGAGGAGCAGCGGATTTTTATGAAGCTGAACCGGGATTATGCGGCGAAATTTACGGAAAAACTGAAGACATTATAGATTTTGTCTCCTGCAGTTTTCCATACACTCAATATTTTTATATTGCGATTTTGAATGATCTGCAGTTTCAAATAGTCCGTTGATTCAAGTAATTAATAAATACCAAAAACAGCGCCCATGAAAATTTTCAGGAGCGCTGTCTTTTTGATCTATCATTCAGTTTTTTGATTCAATTTACGTGTTTTCTCACGGTTACCGCGCTAAATACACGGACCTACTGCACGCTGATCTGTCTCATCAGGTTCACCATCTCGATCGCGGACAGTGCGCAGTCATATCCCTTATTTCCGCCCTTGCTTCCGGCTCTTGCGATGGCCTGCTCGATGCTCTCTGTGGTCAGGACACCGAAGAGCACCGGCATCTTCTCTGCAAGGCCTACCTGGGCGATTCCCTTGGAGACCTCACTGCACACATAATCATAGTGTGTGGTATCGCCGCGGATCACAGCGCCGACACAGATGATCGCGTCGTACTTGCCGGACTTTGCCATGGCGGACGCCACTACCGGAATCTCGAACGCACCCGGAACCCAGGCTGCCGTGATGTTGTCCTCGTCGACACCGTGGCGGACAAGGCCGTCTACGGCTCCGCCTAAGAGCTTGTTTACGATGATCTCATTGAAGCGGGATGCCACGATCCCCACTTTCATGTCTTCCGGTGCTACTACTTTTCCCTCTAATACTTTGATCTCTTTCATGATAATTCTCCTTTTCTTTTTGTGTTTTCTACCGCCATTCGAAATCTTTATAGTTACATGCAGAACTCTATTTCCAATTGCTCTGCACTTCCGTCCGTGCGGGACATGCACCGCCGACGTGCAGAACTTTAAGCGATGAATTTTCTATTCTATCACACTTTGATCTTCGTAAAGATATGCCCCATCTTCTCCTGCTTCGTCTTCAGATAAAAGCTGTCATACTGCTGCGGATCGATCTCGATGGGTACGCGCTCGTGGATCTCAAGTCCGAAGCCAGACAGGCCGTAGATCTTATCCGGATTATTCGTGAGAAGTTTCAGGGACTTTACGCCGAGATCCCTTAAAATCTGCGCACCGATCCAGTATTCTCTGAGATCCGGTGCGAAGCCGAGGCGGATGTTCGCCTCCACCGTGTCATATCCCTGTTCCTGGAGTTCATACGTCTTTAACTTGTTGATCAGGCCGATGCCGCGACCCTCCTGGCGCATGTAGAGGATGATTCCGCGGCCCTCTTCCTCCACCTGGCGCATCGCGGTCTGGAGCTGTTTTCCGCAATCGCAGCGCATGGAGCCGAACACATCACCGGTCAGGCACTCGGAATGAACGCGGCAGAGCACGTCCTCGCCGTCCCCGATCTCCCCTTTCACGAGAGCCACATGGTGTTCCCCGGTGATATCGTTCACATAGCCGTAGATCTTAAAATGTCCGTACTGGGTGGGCATGTCCGCGCAGGCTTCCTGAACCACATGCTTCTCATGGACACGGCAGTAATCCTGCAGCTCCTTGATGGTGATGAATTTGAGACCGTACTCTTTCGCCAGTTTCCAGAGATTTGTGGTGCGCATCATGGTTCCGTCGTCCTCCATGATCTCGCAGCACACGCCGCACTCGGAGAGCCCCGCCAGACGCATGAGGTCCACTGTCGCCTCGGTGTGTCCGTTTCTCACGAGCACTCCGCCCCGTCTTGCCACAAGCGGGAATACGTGGCCCGGTCTTCTGAGATCCTGTGGTTTTGTCGCCGGGTCCACGCATTTCATCATGGTGTATGAGCGCTCCGCCGCTGATATTCCCGTTGTCGTATCGACATGGTCGATGGAGACCGTGAAGGCTGTGCAGTGGTTGTCTGTGTTCTCGGACACCATCTGCGGAAGTCCCAGGCGCGCCGCCACCGCCGCGCTCATGGGCGTACAGATCAGCCCCTTTGCGTGGCATGCCATGAAATTGATGTTTTCCTGGGTCGCAAACTCCGCCGCGCAGATCATGTCTCCCTCATTTTCGCGGTCCGGATCGTCTGTTACGAGGATGATCTTTCCCGCTCTCAGATCCTCGATTGCTTCTTCTATCGTGTTGTATTGCTCGTTCATATTTTCCTGCCTTTCTGGGGCCCGGTATTAATTACCTGCCCTAAAATCCATATTTCTGAAGAAACTCCATGCTGAGTCCCGAGCTTCCCTTCGCACTGCCCGCAGCATCGTCATCATCTGTTTTTCCCCGGTCCGCGCCGGATTTTCTTCCGATATCCACAAATTTCTGGATATATTTCCCCACAATATCATTTTCCAGATTCACCGGGTCTCCTGCTTTTTTCTTTAAGAGCGTCGTCTCCTCGCCGGTATGTGGGATCACCGACACGGAAAAGCTCCGGTCGGTCACCGCCGCCACCGTGAGGCTGATTCCATCGATGCAGATCGAACCTTTCTCCACGATCAGCTCCAGGATCTTTTCCCCGCATGCGATCGTGACCCAGACCGCATTTTCTTCCCTTTTCATGGACTCGATCCGTCCGGTCCCGTCGATATGTCCCGAAACGATATGTCCGCCGAACCGCCCGTTCGCCGCCATGGCACGCTCTAAGTTTACATAACTTCCACTCTGTAGGGATCCGAGGCTGCTCCTCCTCACGGTTTCCGCCATCACATCCGCGGAAAATTCGCTGTTTTTCATGTTCGTGACCGTCAGGCACACGCCGTTCACTGCGATGCTGTCACCAATCTTCGTTCCTTCCAGAACCTTTTTCGCCTTCACTGTCAGTGTGCCGGAGTTTCCACGCAGGGAAAGTGCTTTCACCTGTCCGAGTTCTTCTACGATTCCTGTAAACAATGTTTCACTCCCCTTCCCATTTTAAGTTCTTCTATCATTCAGCTACCTGTCCAAAGATTCTTTCGATTCATTTACAGCATACCTGAGCATCAAATCATCCCCGATCTTCTCCACATCTTTCAGTTCCAGCATCACCGCTTCCGGCGGATGTGCTACACCGATCCCCGATACCGGAGTCTTCGCGCCAGCGCCGCCGAAGATCTTTGGAGCAATAAACGTATAGATCTCGTTTACGATTCCCGCCGACAGCGCCGCGTCATTCAGCGTACCGCCGCCTTCCAGAAGCACACTGTCGATGCCCTGCTTTCCGAGATATTCCATAAGTTTTTTCAGGTCCACACGTCCATATGCGTCCGAGACGGACACGGTCTCCACACCGGTCGTGCGGAGCTGTTCCAGCTTTCTCGCATTTTCTGCCAGACTCCCGTTCTTAGCCCGAATATCGCCGTTTTCTCCTCCATCGCCGTTTACATTGAAATTTTCCCCTGCATACGCCACGATCGTCCGATACTCCTTCGCCGTCTTCACGATTCTGCAATCCAGCGGGATCCGCAGCCTGCTGTCGCAGATGATCCGCACCGGACTTTTCTTTCCCGAGATCCGCACATTTAACATCGGATCATCCGCCAGGACCGTTCCTATTCCTGCCATGATCCCCATATACTGATGGCGCATCTCCTGCACCCTTTGTCTCGCCGCCTCCCCCGTGATCCACTTGGAATCCCCGGTTCTCGCGGCGATCTTTCCGTCCGCCGTCATGGCATATTTCATGACCACATAGGGCGTTTTTTTCGTGATGTAGTGGAAGAACACCGGGTTCAGCTCATCGCACTCCTCACGCATAAAATCTTCCTCCACCTGGACTCCCGCTTTTCTTAGAATCGCCGCACCTTTTCCCGCCACTAACGGGTTCGGATCCCTGGAACCGATCACCACCCGGGCGATCTTCTGTTCCAGGATCGCTTCCGTGCAGGGTGGTGTCTTTCCGTAATGGCAGCACGGCTCTAACGTCACATAGAGCGTCGCGCCTTCCGCACTTTCCGTGAGCGACGCAATGGCGTTTCTCTCCGCGTGGAGTTCCCCGCACCGCTCATGGTAACCTTCCCCGATGATCCTGCCGTCTTTTACGATCACCGCTCCAACCATCGGATTCGGGTTCGTCCATCCCAGACCTTTTTTCGCAAGCTCAATGGCCCGCAGCATGTAATCCCGGTCTGTCATCTTCATTTCTCCTTTCCGCAAATCTGCCCCAAGGTATAAAAAAGCCCTGTCGGGCAGGTGCCTACAGGGTTTTCATATTTGATTTGTTGTCTCTGCTTATTCGGTAATTTGAACTTTTAATTTTCCCGAACCTTAACTCACATTTTCCGGATCATATCCAACAAAAAAGCTCTGAAACAGTTTCCCATTTCAGAGCTATCGATCCGATTTTCCGTGATTCAAAATTCCATATCCAATACCGGCTTTCGAGTACCGGATAAATTTCACATACCACAAACAAACCTAAAATTCTTCTTTCATCCAGACTATACTGTCGGCCCCGGAATCTCACCGGATCATGCCTTTCGGCTCGCGGGCTTTACCGCCGGTAGGGACTTGCACCCTGCCCTGAAGACGTATTATTTAATTTTCTCACCACCGACCTATATTTCCGTCAGCGATTGTCTACAATATACTCCTGTTCTTTAAATTTGTAAAGTACTTTTAGCAGAAATTTTTATCATTGACAGACAATACCAGTCTGACACTTCCGGTGCCGCAAAACGCCCCAGCTGTCCAAAAACGCTACGCCGCTGTCCGCGCCTCATACACATAGACTCTTCCGCCGTCCACGCTGATATATCCTTCCGTTCCCTTCTCCAGATATTCCTGACTCAGAAAGCTCACCGTTTCTCCCATTCCCATCTTTGCCATGACACGGTAATGGTCGCCCTCGAAGAAGGAACCTTCCACCGCAACCGGGAAGCTGTTTTCTCTCCGCTCATCCCCTGTCCACACC
>CAVFLH010000040.1:8866-18363 GCA_963622995.1 uncultured Eubacteriales bacterium
CCGGACAGTCACCCGGTCATTCTCGTGGATTCCGTCTCTTCCCAGTGTCCTGCAGACACCGCCGCCGATATCGATCATCTCCCCGCCGTCCTCTCTCGCGTACCCGTGGACACGGTTTCCGATTCCTAAAAGCGCTGCCGCCATCTCTGTCTTCGGGTTCATAAAGCAGCTCTGCGGAGTGTCGACCTGCTCGATCCGGCCCTTGTTCATGATCACGATCCGGTCCGCCATGGAAAATGCCTCCGACGGATCCTGGGTAACATAAAATACCGTCATGCCGAGTCTCTTAAACAGCATCGCCATCTTCGTTCTCATCTCCACCCGCAGTCCAATATCAAGGCTGCAGAGCGGTTCATCCAGGAAGAGAATTTCCGGCTTTGTGACTAAAGCCGCAGCGATCGCTGTTCTCTGGCGCTGTCCGGCGGAAAGCTCAGCCGGATATTTATTTTCCAATCCAGTGAGGTGCAGAAGCTTTATGACCTCCGGCACCAGTTCATCGTCCTCTTTCTTTCCAAACCAGCTCTTCTTTAAACCACTGACGATATTCTCGTAAACCGTCTTATGGGAGCAGACCTCGAAATTCTGGGATACCAGATTCATATGGCGTTTCTCCGGTGCCAGAACATTGCACTCCTCGGAGATCACCTTTCCGTTCATCATGATCTTCCCGCCATCCGGTGCCAGCATTCCCGCGATCACGCCAAGCAGCGTGGATTTTCCGCACCCGGAAGCGCCCACGATTCCGATAATCTCGCCCTTTTTGACCTCCATGCTGATTCCGCTGAGAACCGTTGTTTTCCCAAACTTCTTCGAAATATCTTCTATCTCAAGTATCATTTCCTTACGCTCTGCATCCATATCTTTTTCCTCCGGGATATTTCCCTGCCTGTTTCCAACATTTCCTTTATTCTGCCTTTATCGTATCTTTACTCTGTAAAATCTGGAACCGTCCCTATCTAAAATCTATGTAAAATCGGCACAGGGAATCATCTTGCGCAAAATTCTTGCAGGGTGTCTGATTTCCTAGTATACTTGATATATTAAGCACTGCTATTTTCGCAGCATAAGGAGGAAATTCCATGTTCAACTTTAATTTTTATACCCCGACCCGTGTCGTTTTCGGAAAAGAAACAGAGTACCGGATTGGAAAACTCGTAAAAGATGTTAACTGTAAAAAGGTTCTGCTCCACTATGGAAGCGGAAGCGTGATCCGTTCCGGTCTTCTCGGCCGCATCAAAGAGTCCCTGGACGCCTCCGGAATCACATATGTGGAACTCGGCGGAGTTGTCCCGAACCCGCGGCTTTCCTTAGTCCGTGAGGGAATCGAACTCTGCAAGAAAGAGGGCGTTGATTTTCTTCTGGCTGTCGGCGGCGGCAGTGTTATCGACTCCGCGAAGGCCATCGGCTACGGTCTCGCAAACGATGGCGATGTCTGGGATTTCTATGAGCATACCCGCCAGGCATCCGCATGCCTCCCGGTGGGTGTTGTCTTAACCATCGCAGCTTCCGGAAGTGAAATGAGCAACAGCTCCGTTATCACAAATGATGAGACTCTCGAAAAACGCGGCTACAACAACGATATCTCCCGCCCGGTATTCGCGGTCATGAACCCGGAAGTCACAATGACTCTCCCGCCGTACCAGACCTCCTGCGGCTGCACCGATATCCTGATGCACACCATGGAGCGCTACTTCACAAACGGCGGAAATATGGAGATCACTGACGCCATCGCGGAAGGTCTCATGCGCACCGTGATCAAAAACGCGAAGATCCTTGTGAAAGATCCGAACAACTATGAGGCGAGAGCCGAGGTGATGTGGTCCGGAAGTCTCTCCCACAACGGCCTCACAGGCTGCGGAAACGACGGCGGCGACTTCGCCTCCCACCTCTTAGAGCATGAGATCGGCGGCATGTTCGACGTTGCCCACGGCGCTGGACTGGCTGCGATCTGGGGAAACTGGGCCAGATATGTCATCGATACCTGCACACCGCGTTTTGCGAAATTCGCGGTAAATGTTATGGGTGTTGCACCTGGAAAAGATGATATGGAGACAGGCTTAAAGGGCATCGAGGCCATGGAAGACTTCTACCGTGCCATCAATATGCCGACAAACTTAAAGGAACTCGGCATCGATCCGACAGAAGAACAGCTTGAGACCATGGCAAAAAACGCGAGAATCGCTGCCGGCGGCCCGAAGGGATCCGCGAAGAAGCTGGAAGCGGAAGATATGCTTAAGATCTATCAGATGGCTGCAGGAAAGAATTAGTAGAAATAAAATAAGACTGCCGGTCAGTAGAAATCTGCTGATCCGGCAGTCAATTTTTTCATCTACGCGTAATCCCTGACCAGGAACACCGGCTTGATCGCCATGATCTCGTCGAATTCTTCCTGGGTGACGGATACATCCGCGTTGATCTTTTTCAGATCATTTTTCACAACCGCAAACGCGTCCTCCACCGATTCAGCCCGTCCTTCGCGGACGACCCGCTGCATCCGCTCTACAGTCACCGGATGAAGGTAACATGACGGAACCGGGAGTCCGAGATGGAGGCTGTCCACATAGGACTCTACCGCGTTCTCCGCAGCCGCGAGACGCTTTTCGATGGCTTTCCGGTTGTTTGTGCTGGTCGGCATGATGTTTGCTCCGGAGAAGAGAAAGATCGCCGCCATTCCAAACAGGACAAAATATACAGCAAACGCGTCGTGATTTGCAAAGGAAAACACTCCGTAAGCAAGAGCCGCCGCCCCCATGATCACCATGAACAGGGCAAGCCATTTGTAGAACGGCTTTGTCTTCTCATATGTTCTCTTTTTCTTCGCCGCGTTGGTGAGTTCCGTAAACAGGGACATCCTCTTTGTGAGCGCTGTCTTTGCCTTTTCCAGAACATCTACCGTCTCCTGCGCCTGCTCCGAGAGCGGAACGAGGCGTTTCTCCGCCTGCTTTTTCTCGGCTTCCGCCAGACGTTTTTCCGCCGCCTCACTCGCGGTCCTGATCTGCGGAAATTTTTCCTTCACAGATGCCACAAAAGCGTCCACCTGATCCTCATATTTAAAATTGCACTGTTTTTCCTTACCGTCCTCATAGACGACCACCAGGTACGGCATCGTCGCAAACAGACCTTTTCCGGTGAATCCGCCTTTGCTCATCGCCACGCGCTTAAAGACACGGGAGACGGAAGATACTGGGACGTAATAGCGCCGCTCCAGATAAAAGCTGTTGAGGTATAATGCCTCTTTTCCGATCCCGCAGGGTCCGATCTTCTTACAGTGTTTTTTGTCCTCTGAAAGAATGTTCTCCGGGATCTCCTTTTCTCCAAGTCTTGCCGGTTTTAAGAACATAACTCTCGCCTCCCAAATACTGAATAACCAGTATAAGCTGCCCTCAGCCTTTCCACCGGGGCAGCTTATACTTTCTGCATCATCTGCAGTCAGACACTCCCAGCTTTACAGCCTGTCTTTCGTGTCATTATAATCTTACATTATGCTGTCTGCTTCTTTGTAGCGTGAATGAAGATTCCCAGGAATACAACAGCGAGTACGATACCTGCCGGGTACGCAACTGCTGTTCCGAGATTCAGGCACTCACCTGCACAGAAGAAGTATGTCATGGAAACCGCGCTCATGAAGGTTGCCGGAACTGCTGTGATCCAGTAGTTCTTCTTTGCCTTGTAGAGGTACATGCTTGCTGTCCAGAGAACGATCATAGCCAGTGTCTGGTTTGTCCAGCTGAAGTATCTCCACACAACGCTGTAATCCATATGTCCGACAATGGCGCCGATACCAAGTAACGGTATGCAGAGGATCAGACGATTCTTCCAGTTCTTCTGGTCGATCTTGAACCAGTCGGCAAGTGTTAAACGTGCGCTGCGGAATGCTGTATCACCGGAAGTGATCGGGCAGGCGATAACACCTAACATAGCCAGTGCGATTCCGATGCCGCCCATGGTCTTCTGGCAGACATCGTAGATCGCTGCGGACTGACCATTCTTCATGATCGCTGCAAGACCTGTGTTTAAACCACCAGTTACTTCGTAGAGTGAGCATCCTGCTGCCGCCCAGATCAGGGCGATAATGCCTTCACATACCATTGCGCCGTAGAATACGAAATGTCCCTGTTTCTCAGATTTCATACAGCGGGCCATAAGCGGTGACTGTGTTGCGTGGAAACCGGAAATCGCGCCGCAGGCAACGGTGATGAACATGAAGCTCCATACCGGAGTTCCGCTCGGATGCATATTTCTGAAGTTGCTCCAGATCTCCGGAATCACATATTCCGGTTTTGTGAAGATACCGAAAGCAACGCCGAGAGCCATGATGATCAGGCAGATACCGAAGATCGGATATATCTTACCGATGATCTTATCGATAGAAATAAATGTTGCGATAAAGTAGTAAGCCAGAATGATCCAGAGCCACATCTCTTTGTTTGCGGCCATACCCTGGACACCGCTGTTGCTGAACAGGGTGACGATCAAGCCAGCCGGTCCGACTGCGAAAACAGTACCGACCATGACAAGAAGTACGACACTGAATACACGCATGACGTTCTGCATCAGACCGCCGAGATAGATGCCGCATACCTCTGAGATAGAAGCACCGTCGTTTCTCTCGGACATCATGCCGGAGAAGAAGTCGTGAACGCCGCCTGCGAAGATCGTACCGAAGGTGATCCACAGGAAAACGATCGGGCCCCACAATGCGCCCTGCATTGCTCCGAAGATCGGTCCCAGACCAGCGATATTAAGAAGCTGGATCAGGAAGAGTTTCCACTGAGGCATGACCACGTAGTCGACGCCGTCGTTGATTCTGACTGCCGGTGTTTCTCTGTCATCCGGGCTGAAAATGTTGTTTACAATGTTGCCGTAAACAAAATAGCCTCCGATTAAAAGTGCCAGACAGACAAGAAAACTAATCATACAAATCCCTCCTTGAATATACATTGTGCTTAGTTTTATTTCCTCAAGCAATTGTATTATAGTATATTTTGCACAACATTTAAAGGTGGTCTGCATGAACGACATGGTTATCTGCACAAACAGCACTCCTTTCATCATGAACGGAGTGCCGCATCTTTTCTGTCTGTCAGCTGATCTTCAAAAGCTGTTTTAATGTCTTCAATTTTTCTCTTCCCACCGGGAGTTCCTGGCTCTCATATCCTTTCATATGTACGGAAAGTCCGTTTCCGCTTCCCGCAAAAAGCTCTGAGATAAAGGATAAATTTACAAGATAACTCTTGTGGATCCTAAAGAATCCATAGTCCGCCAGCTTCTTTTCCAGCTCTCCCAGGAGCTGGTTGATCTCATAGGATTTTGACGTGGTATGGACCACGCACCCGTGTCCATCAGTCTCCGCGTACACGATCTGGGCGATCTCCAGAAACAGGATCCCGTGGCTGGCGGTCACTGGGAGCTTGCCGAACACAGTTGCCCCGCGCTTCTCTTCCGCGCCTTCGTTTTCCTGCTCTGCGCCCCGTTTTTCCGCTGCTGCCGGCATCGCTTTTTCTTCCGTCTCCTCCATTTTCCGCGCAGGCTCACTTTTTCCTTCCCCGATGCATTTTTTCACAACATGGTGCACCCGCTCCGGGTCAAATGGTTTTAAAATATAGTCATCGATCTCCATCTCGTAGGCCTTTGCGGCATACTGGGAATAGGCTGTGGCAAAAATGATCTTCGCCCCGGGAAACAGCCGCTTTGCCGTAGCTGCCAGCGTAATTCCTTCCATGTCCCCGAGTTCCATGTCCACAAAGATCAGATCAAAGGAATCTGCCTCATTAAACATTCTGAGCGCGTCCGCTCCGCTCTCCGCCTCCATGACCTCGCAGTCCGGGATCACTTCCTTCACCCGGCGGATCAACATCTTTCTTGCCGGTCTCTCATCATCGATCACTGCGATCTTCAAAACATCTCCCCCCTGTCTCTCAGATTTGCTCAAATGTATATGATCTGCCGTATCACGGCATTTTTCTATCAGCTTTCTTCCTGATACGGAATGCAGAAAAAAACATCTGCCCCATCATCCGTATTCCGGATCTTAAGCCCATACCTCTTTCCGTATATGCTCATCAGCCGTTCGTTCACATTTTTCAATCCCACGCTGCCCGTCTTGTTCCCTGCGAGGATCTTCTCCGCCTGTCCCGGTTCAAATCCTTTTCCGTGGTCCCGGACTCCGATCCGCACCAGGTCTTCCCCGGTCTCACTCTGCACGCGTTTTGCCGTGATCTCCACTCTCCGCACCCCATCCGCGCTGTTTCCGTACCGGACGGCATTCTCCACGATGGGCTGCAGGATAAAGGACGGAACCTGGCAGGAGAGACCTTCTTCCACGCTGATCTCCACCTGAAGTTTCTCCTCAAATCTCGCCTTTTCGATCTGCAGATATGTCCGGACATGATCGATCTCCGTGTCGATATCCAGCATATACTGGTCATTCTCCAGCGTCTGGCGGTAGTAGGATGCCAGCGTCAGGATCAGATCACTGGCTTTTCCGGAGTCCTCATCGCAAATGCAGGAGATCGTATTTAACGCATTATAGAGAAAATGGGGATTTACCTGGGACTGCATGGCCTTAAATTCCGCCTTCTTTCGCAGTTTTTTCTGATATTCCACATTATAGACCTCTAACTGGGTGGAATACAGCTTCGCAAGTTCCTCCAGAAAGTCGCCGATGGACCGCTCCACATGACGCCTCTTTTTTACAACGATGGACAGGCTTCCAATCTTCTCCTCGCCGGACATGATCGGGACTGTCACCGTCACAAGCGCGTGAAACAGCGGGCGGACCTGCTCATCCAGGTCTTCCTCCCAGATGCATTCCGCCTCGATCCCCTTTACCGGTCCTGTTAAATGTTCCAGAAACTTTTCCTCCCGGAACCGGCTGTCATCGATCAGGGAGCTCACCGCCAGAACTTCCTTTTCATCCGTGATGATCACCGCCTGACACGGGATCTCCCCGAAAATGATATCCGTCACAGTCTCCATATTTTCGCGTTTTCCCAGTCCTTTTCTCAGATAAACGAGGCTTTTGTCCGCGATTCCCATGGAGAGCCGCATCCGCTCCGCGAACAGGCTGTCTTCCCGCATATACACCATATCAAAGGTCTTAAAAAAGATCACCATTCCCACAGAGTTCATGACGATCATCGGTACCGCGATTTTCCCCACAAGATCCATGGCAGCGCTGAACGGTTTCGAGATCAGAAGAATGATCACCATCTGCAGAACTTCCGCTTCAGCCGTCAGGAAAAACAGATCAACACTGTCCATCTCGCCCGCCTTATATCTTTTGTGGGTCAGACTTCCCAACACGCCTTCCACCAGCGTTGAGACCGCACAGGAAACTGCGGTAAAGCCGCCGATATCAAACAGAAAACGGTGTGCTCCGGCAATCACCGCTGTCATCATTCCGACAAACGGTCCGCCCATAATTCCCGCGGTCAGAACTCCGATGACACGGGTGTTGACGATAGCACCGCCGGTCTTTGTCCCGGTGTAGGTCGACACGATACTGATAGCCCCGAAGATCACTGCTAAAGCCATCTTCTGGACGATCGTGTTGTTCTCTCCCCGGAACAACTTCCGCACTGATGCCATATTTGTGAGCAGCGTGGCCAACAGCACCAGCAGTCCAATATTTAAAAGCATGTTGAAAAACATGATTCCTGTCATAATGATCCCCCTGTCTGCGGGCAGATTTCCCTGCTCTCTGGTGTCCTTTCATCATATCACAATTTCACCCTTTTTTGTTCAGAAATTGCAAAATTCAGGCATACCTGCTGACAGCGTCCCTTCTCTCCAAGGCATAAAAAGAGCCGGAGTTCCGGGATATTTTCCCAGAACTCCGGCTCCATGAAGTCCAGTCTGAACGGCCGGACTGCCGTTTTTCTATTATGCGTTGTAGATGTCCTCGTTTAACATTCCCTCAGCCTTTGCAACATAGATCGCTGTTGCGGAGTCGCCGACAACGTTTAACGCGGTTACTAACATCTCGATCGGACGGTTGATCGCAAGGATCAGGCTGTATGCTAAGAGCGCGCCGTCGTTGATGTAGCCGAGACCGGAAAGGATCGTGAACAGGATGATCGCGCCTGCGCCCGGAGCTGCCGGTGTACCAGCGGATGCGATCAGGGCTAAGAGAGCGATCACGATAAGCTGGGACAGGGTTACATCGTAGCCTGCGCAGCCTGCGATGAACAGAGTCGCAACGACCTGCATGATCGCGGTACCGTTCATATTGATGGTCATACCAAGCGGAAGTACGAAGGAAGCGATCTTCTCATCGACACCGAGCTCCTCAGTTGTTGTCTTCACGTTAAGCGGAAGAGCAGCCGCACTGGAGGAAGTGGAGAATCCGAATACTGCTACACGGAAAATCTTCTTCGCGAACTTCACCGGATTCTGCTTTGTTGTAACTGCTACGAAGACCGGGTATCCTACGAAGAGGAATACGAGAAGCAGGATAACAGTTACGACAACGTATGCCAGAGCCGGTTTTAAGTGGTTGATTCCGTATGTAGCGAATGTTCTTGCAAGGAGAACGAAGATCGCGAGCGGACAAAACTTTGTAACAACGTAGTTTAAGAATACAACAACGATATCGTTTACTTCTGTGATGAGTTTCTTTAATGCCGCGCTCTTCTCATCGCCGACTGCCTTCATGCAGAGGCCGAGGGAAACAGCTAAGAAAACGATTGCAAGAACGGAAGTGTTTGTGCTGAATACCGCTGTGATGTTGGACGGAACAATGTTGAGGATCACGTTTAACGGGTTGGAACCAGTGGATCCGGCAGAACCTTCAAGACCTTCTACCTGAATGTTGAAAACACCAGCGTTGTAGATCATGATTCCGACTACGCATGCCATAAGTAATGCGAAGAAAGAACAGATCAGGAAACCTGCAATTGTTTTAACGGAAATTCTACCGAGAGTTCTTGTATCGGAGATCTGTCCGATCGCAAGTGTGATGGATGTGAATACCATCGGTACGATGACGAGCTGTAAAGAACGAATAAATAACTGACCGATAATGTAGAAAATACCAAGTGCTTTTTCAGCGCCTGCTGCTGTGATATCCTGGAACAGGATGCTGTTGATCGTTGCCCATACGGCTTCTTTACCAGTGCTGTTGAGGTTTTCTCTTAACATCATTAACAGAAGACCTGCGACAAGACCGCAGACGAGGGAAATACTCATTCTGACAGCGAGTGAACTTTTCTTTTTTTCCATGTGATCCTCCTATTTTTTCTGCCGCGTCATAGACCCGGAAATGCCAGCGCTGGGGGCGGCTCCCCAAACTTTTTTTGCCAAATGCTCATACCCACTCGACAAAAAATCTCCGGGACACTGACAGGATTTTGTCGATCCCTGTCAAACTATCCCGGAGATTATATCGTAGTCTGAAGAATTCCGCAAGTAGAAATTTTAATTTTCTTTATATTTTTTTAACGAAAATTTTATGGCTGCCGTCTGCGCGTGGCGCGAACATCAGTATTTTATTTGCC
>CAVFLH010000041.1:0-15385 GCA_963622995.1 uncultured Eubacteriales bacterium
GCGCCAGAGCCTACACCTGAAGAACAGGCTGAACGGGAACGACAGGAGAAAATTTACGCGCCTGGAAAAATGCAGGGAGGAAGACAGAGACAATGAGAGATTTGGACTACCTGAAGCTGCTTGCAAAAGAATATCCGACAGTGAAAGCGGCATCCAGTGAGATCATCAACCTGATGGCGATCCGCGGACTCCCGAAGGGAACTGAGTATTTCTTCAGCGATCTGCACGGCGAATATGAAGCGTTTATTCACCTGCTCCGCAGCGCATCCGGTATTATCCGTGAAAAAATATCGGAAACCTTCGGCTATGTGATCTCGGACGAAGAGGAGATCGCCTTAGCGAACCTGATCTATTATCCGGAACGGAACATCCGCCGGATCCAGAAAGAGGGAAAATTCACAGAAGACTGGCAGAGAATTACGATCTACCGCCTGGTACGCATCTGTAAAGAAGTTTCCTCAAAGTTTACAAGATCGAAAGTGCGTAAAAAAATGCCCCCGGCATTCGCGTATATCATCGATGAGCTCCTTCACGTGGACTACAACGATGACAACAAGAAAGTTTATTATGATGAAATTATCCACTCCATCATCGACATCGAGATGGGTGACCAGTTCATCATGGCACTCTGCAACCTGATCCAGAACCTGACTGTGGACAGCCTTCATATCATCGGCGATATCTTCGACCGTGGACCGCGCGCGGACATTATTATGAATGAGCTGATGCACTTCCACGATGTAGATATCCAGTGGGGCAACCACGATATCTCCTGGATGGGTGCGGCCACAGGCAACCTGGCCTGCATCTGCAATGTGCTGAGAATCGCGATCCGCTACAACGGATTTGACGTTCTTGAGGACGGTTACGGAATCAACCTCCGCCCGCTGTCCATGTTTGCGGCGAAGGTCTACCGGGATGACCCGTGCGAGCGGTTCCTTCCGAAGATCCTGGATGAAAATATCTATGACGCGGTAGATCCGGGCCTTGCGGCGAAGATGCACAAGGCGATCACGGTGATCCAGTTCAAGGTGGAAGGCCAGATCACGAAGCGCCACCCGGATTATCAGATCAATGACCGGATCCATCTGGAACATATCAACTTCGAAAAGGGAACTGTAAATATCCGCGGAAAAGACTACAAGATGCTGGATATGAACTTCCCGACTATCGACCCGAAGGACCCGTTAAAGCTTACGAAGGAAGAGCAGGAGCTGATCCACAACCTGGCACTTTCCTTCCATCACAGCGAGACGCTTCACCGCCATATCCGTTTCGTGTATTCCCACGGCGCGATGTACAAGCGGTGCAACTCGAACCTTTTATACCATGGCTGCATCCCGATGAAGGAGGACGGAACCTTCGAGGAACTGAAACTCAAGGGAATCATCTACTCCGGAAAACGTCTGCTGGACTATATCGAGGACGCGGTGAAGATGGCATACTTCCTGCCGGACGACGATCCGACGAAGGACTGGTACCGCGACTTTATGTGGTACTTATGGTGCGGACCGAAGTCCCCGGTATACGGAAAGGACAATATGGCGACCTTCGAGAACTACTTTGTCGCTGATAAGGCAGTCGCGAAGGAAAATATGAACCCGTATTATAAACTGTGCGAAAAAGAGGAATTCTGTAATAAGATCCTCAAGGAATTCGGACTTCCGATCGAAGGTTCCCACATTATTAACGGACATGTCCCGGTAAAATTAAAGGACGGTGAGAGCCCGATCAAGGGAAACGGTAAACTGTTCGTCATTGACGGCGGACTTTCCAAGTCTTACCAGCCGAAGACGGGAATCGCGGGCTACACCCTGATCTTCAATTCCCACCACCTTGCGCTGGCGGAACACAAGCCGTTTGACCGGAACCATGAAAACACGCCAAAGGTCATGATCGTAGAGAAGATGAAAAAACGTGTGATGGTTGCGGACACGGATACAGGAAAAGAGCTTGCGGCGAAGATCGCGGACCTCAAGGAGCTTGTGGCGGCGTACCGCGGCGGCATCATTAAAGAAAAACTGGAGTAAATTACATGAACAAGGACGAATTTTTAAGACGCCTGGAGGACGCGCTTTCGGGTGAGGTTCCGGCGTCGGTCATCCGCGACAACCTGAATTATTACGCGGATTATCTTTCCCAGGAACTGGAAAAAGGTCGTACCATGGATGAAATTATTGAGGAGATCGGCGAGCCGAATATTGTGGCCCGCACGATCATCGATTCCGCAGAGGCGGCGGGGGAGACCGGAGACGGTTATGGAAGTTTTGGGGACGCGTCCCCACGGGACGATGACAGAAGAAGCACTTACAGCCAGGGAAGTTATCAGAACGGCTCCGCGCCGAATATCCATTATTTCGATCTGAATAAGTGGTACTGGAAATTGGCCCTTGTTGTGATCCTGTTTCTTGTGATTTTTGCTGTGTTCAGTATTATGGGCGGCGTGTTTTACCTGCTGATTCGGTTTTCGGGACCGATCTTAATGTGTCTTATTATCTACTGGATCATTAAAAACTTCCAGGGGAGATAGTAAAAAAATATTAATAGGAAGAAATGAACAGACAGCCGGAGCTGTGGGATGCGGATGAAGCCGTGGAAAATGGCAGGCCGGCGCTTGGATTTATGGACAGAAATGTCTTAAAAGTCTTGATTTTACTGAAAAAATCAACAGATTACAGGATGTTACAATTGAAATAAGTTATGTAAATATGTGTGGCGTTCCTCTCGGGGAGCGCCACATTTTTGCCACATTTTTGGCGGTTTTTGCCTAAATTATTAAGAGTTTATGAATTCCTTCGTATGTATTGACAAAAGTAGCCGTGAGAAATATAATTTGTTTGTAACAAGATTTAACATATTTGTAACAAATACTGCAAATCATTAAAGTTTAAGATAAGAGGACATCAATGACAAAAAAACTTTTCAGAACTTTAAAAATCACCTGCTTATGTATGGCCTTAACGGCAGCCCTTCCGATCGTTTCCTTCGCGGACGAGACAACGACGGCTGTAAAAGAGGACAGGATGGTAGTAAAGATTATCCATCTTGATGAAAACGGAAATCCGTTGGAGGAGGACAAGCAGACAGAGACAGAAGCAGCAGAAAATTCTGAAGAGAATACCGATACAGCTTCCGAAAAGGAAGAGACAGCAGATAACGCAGAAGCGGACAGCGCGGATGACAACTCCGATGACGCGGATAATGCAGATACGGATGAAGCAGATGCAGAGGAAGCGGACGATGAGGAGGAGTTAGAAGCAGAGATCGATGTCGAAGATGACCTTCGTTCCGAGATCGTTACATATGCGCTCCAGTTTGTAGGAAACCGTTATAAATACGGTGGAACAAACCCGAACACAGGTGTTGACTGTTCCGGATTTACGTCCTATGTAATGCGTCACGCGGCGGAAGTCGAACTCCCGCACTCTTCCGGCGGACAGTCCCGTATGGGTCGTGTGGTAAGCAGCTCCGAGATGCGCCCGGGCGATATTATCTGCTATGGATCCGGAAAGAGGGTCAACCACGTTGCTCTCTATATCGGCAACGGACAGATCGTACATGCATCCACAGAAAAGACCGGAATCAAGGTTTCCAGATGGAACTACCGCACACCGGTGAGAATCGTAAACGTACTTGGTGACTAACCTGAAAATTGGATAAAGGATAAAAGGATTAAAAAAGTGCTCTTTGCAGCGAATCTTGAGAGATTCCGGCAGAGAGCACTTTTGTTGTGGTGAATATGGAAGGAGCAGCTGACAGCAAACTATGTGGAGCGGTCGGAATGGTGGGGAAATTTGCTGGATAATCGGTAGATAGAAAAGGACGGGCACAGACCAAGTGGTGGTAAGTACCCGACGAAGCATGTTTATTGGTATGATTGAGAAGAAACTATCTTCTCTGACGATTCCCGGTATGAAAAATGATCTTAAACACTCCAGCCTGCTCCAGCGTCTTTCCTACAAGGAAGAAGATCAGGGAGTCCACCGGCCACTGGATCAGGTTCTTGATGGCTCTTGCCGGCAGGATCGCGAGGAATCCTTTTCCGTTTAAGAGCGTCAGCCAGTAGGTTCCGAGGATGATGTTGCAGAGAACGATCACCACGAGCTTCGCTGTGAGGATCCGCGGCAGGGATAGATTCTTCTTATAAAAGAAGAGACCGTAGATAAATGCCGCCAGCATTGCGTTGAACGTAAAGCCCGGCATAAATCCGCCGTCCGGCTTCAGCATGAACTTGATCACGTCCATAGCACCGCCGAAGAGACAGCCGACTACTGGTCCAAACAGGTAGTCCACCAGCATATTCGGGATGGACCCAAAACCGATCTTTAAGTTTGGTGTGATCTTAAAGGAGTAATATCCGAGTACAACGGACAGCGCGCCAAACATGGCGCAGATGGTGATAGTGGTGACCTTCTTGAATTCACGGGATGATTCAAAGATCCTGGAAAAGAGGTCGTTCGAGCTTTTTTGCATAAAAAAATACCTCCTTTGCAGATTCTCGGACCACAACAGGAGATAATAGACGGAGCTATCTTCTGATGCAGCGGGATGCGATATGTGCACCGCGGGAATTTCCCTTCGTCCTGCCAGCAACTCCCTGTCTGGCGGGCACTTGACGCGCACACGTCTACTCTGCATGTTTGTTTGATTTCAGAGCTTTTGACGCTCTGATGCAACTACAGTATCATGAATAGTCTGGAATGTAAAGAGCGAAATAGGGAAAAGGCCGAAGAAAGGAGAAAAACAGACGGAAAATGTACCGGGGAAAAGCAGACTGGTCGAAGCGATACGGCAGAAAAGAGTTTTTGACGAAAGAATGTGGAAAAAAATCTGTAATTTCGGTGTTTTGATGTATATACTTTTTGAAAACACTGATTTATAATACTTCAAGCTTGTTTGAAACGCATGAACCATAGAAAAGAATGTTAGAATAACTGGAAGATTCAAAAGAGACTATGGTTTACATAATAAAGACCGAATAAAAAATACAGGAGAGTTGCATATGCAGAAAAGTGAGGTAAAGGATCTGACCGTCGGTTCCCCGATGAAGCTGATCTTAAGTTTTGCGGTTCCGATGCTGCTGGGGTTCCTTTTTCAGCAGTTTTACAACATGGTGGACACGATCGTCGTCGGAAAATGCCTTGGGGTATCGTCCTTGGCGGCGGTTGGATCGACGGGCTCCATCAACTTTATGATTATCGGTTTCTGTACCGGTGCCTGCAGCGGATTCGCGATCCCGGTTGCGCAGAAGTTTGGCGCGGGTGATTACACGGGAATGAGAAAGTTCGTGGCGAACGCCGGATGGCTCTCGGCGGTATTTGCGGCGATCATGACGACCATCGTCGGACTGCTCTGCATGAATATTTTACAGTGGATGAACACGCCGGAGGACATTATCCAGGGTGCCTATGATTATATTTTCGTAATCTTCCTCGGAATCCCGGTCACATACCTCTACAACATGCTGGCGGGCATCATCCGAAGCCTGGGTGACAGCAAGACGCCGGTCTACTTCCTGCTCCTGTCATCCCTCATGAATATCGGCCTGGACTTCTTTACGATCCTGATCCTCGGCATGGGTGTTGGCGGCCCGGCAATGGCAACGGTCATCTCCCAGGGAATCTCCGCGGTGCTGTGCCTGATCTACATGATCAGGCATTACCCGATCCTTCATATGAAAAACGGCGAGTGGAAGCCGGACGTAAGAATGCTCGGCACGCTCTGCGGCATGGGAATTCCCATGGGACTCCAGTACTCCATCACGGCCATCGGCAGCGTTGTGCTCCAGACAGCCGTAAACTCCTTGGGCTCCATGGCGGTTGCGGCCGTCTCCACAGGAAGCAAGGTCAGCATGTTCTTCTGCTGTCCCTTTGACGCCCTCGGAGGCACGATGGCGACTTACGCGGGCCAGAATGTCGGCGCGAAGAAGTTAGACCGTGTGACACAGGGACTGAAGGCGGCGAGCCTCATCGGAATCAT
This sequence comes from uncultured Eubacteriales bacterium, assembly GCA_963622995.1. Classification (GTDB taxonomy): domain Bacteria; phylum Bacillota; class Clostridia; order Lachnospirales; family Lachnospiraceae; genus Pilosibacter. Next base: position 5,980 of record CAVFLH010000041.1, read on the forward strand.
TTATTCCCTGATCGCCTTCGTGATCCTGTTCTTCGGCGGAAAGTATATCGCGCTGCTCTTCATGGATGCGGACCAGACGGAGATCATCGGGCGCGTGGCGATGTTCCTCATCGGAAACAGCATGTTCTATATTCCGCTTACCTTCGTAAATGTGGTGCGCTTTACGATCCAGGGAATGGGATTCTCCACATTCGCGATCCTCGCGGGTGTCTGCGAGATGGCGGCGAGATCCCTCGTGGGATTCTGCCTCGTCCCGGTATTCGGTTTCCTTCCGGCATGCTTTGCGAGCCCGCTGGCGTGGATCTTTGCGGACGCTTTCCTGATCCCGGCGTTCTTCCACTGCATGAAAAAATTAAAAGTTCTTTTCGGGGAAACTGCATAATCGTTCGGGAACGGACCATACTAGAGGATGCGGCGGTGGAGAATGTCCGCGGCGTGAAAACCACTCTAGGAGGTATGAAAAAATGGCAAGAAACAGCTATGATATGGACGACAACATGAAGAATGGTGAGTCTGAGACCTACGACAGGACAAAGAACCAGAGCAGAAACAGCCAGAACCGCTCGGAGAACAACAATCAGAACCGCACAAGGAACAGTTCCAAGGACTCCATGGATAATGGCAGAAACTGCAAGAGATAAGAAAGATGCGGCTGTGAAGACAGCACACATGTGCAGAATATGATGAAAGCGGCGGCAGGGTGATCTTGCCGCTGTTTTTATGCACAAAGAATTTTAGTGGACCGGTGCACGGGAGGTCGGCTGGACCGGTGAAACATGACAGCGGAGAAAAGCAATACATAGAACCTGTCCGGGCCGCCCGGCATACCTTACATTAAGGATATGTTTCAGGAGAAGGTATATGTTTCGGACGATTTCGATGCAGCAGTTGGAGCAATTCCTGGCCGGGGAGCGGACATTCACATTGCTGGATGTGCGGGAACAGAGGGAATATGAGGCAGGGCATCTCCTGGGGGCTGTGAACCTGCCTTATGAGCGGCTGGATGAAGTGGAGTCATGGATCGCGAAAGACCGCACTGTGGTCATCTACTGCGCCTACGGGGGTCAGAGCCTGTTAGCTGCAAGAGAGCTTGCGGGGCGCGGGTATGATGCGGTGAACGCGCTGGGTGGACTTCATTATTATAGAGGAAAGTATTATGTGAGATGTCAGGATTGACAGGGAGATCGCAAACCCTTAAAATTAAATGGAATATGGCCATTCGGCGGAATGCGGATGGTGTGAAACTATGAAAATACAGTAACTGCAAGGACACCGTGCAGTTACATGACACATCAGAACGGAGAAAATCAGATTGAATACATTTGAATTAATCGTCCCATGCCATTTCGGCCTGGAGGCAGTCATGAAAAAGGAGATCCTGGATCTCGGATACGAGGTCAGCCAGGTGGAAGATGGCCGTGTGACGTTTATCGGCGATGCGGAGGCGATCTGCCGCGCCAATATTTTCCTCAGAACAACAGAACGTGTGCTCTTAAAAGTCGGAAGTTTCCACGCGGAGACCTTCGAGGACCTGTTCCAGGGAACCCGCGCGATCCCGTGGGAGGAATATCTCCCGAAGGACGCGAAGTTCTGGGTTGCAAAGGCGTCCTCCATCAAGAGTAAGCTTTTCAGCCCGTCCGACATCCAGTCCATCATGAAAAAAGCCATGGTAGAGCGGATGAAAAAGGCGTACGGCATCGAGTGGTTCCCGGAGAACGGCGCGAGCTTCCCGCTCCGCGTCTTCCTTCATAAAGATACGGTTACGGTGGCTCTCGACACCACAGGCGAGTCCCTGCACAAGCGCGGCTATCGCACACTGACGAGTAAAGCGCCGATCACAGAGACACTGGCGGCGGCTCTCATCATGCTGACCCCGTGGAAGAGCGATCGTATTCTCGTGGATCCGTTCTGCGGAAGCGGAACCTTCCCGATTGAGGCGGCGATGATCGCGGCAAATATGGCGCCGGGAATGAACCGGGAGTTCCTGTCTGAGGACTGGAGGCACTTGATCCCGAGAAAATGCTGGTATGATGCCATGGACGAGGCGAACGATCTCGTGGACATCTCCGTCCAGACGGATATCCAGGGATATGATATCGACGGTGACATCGTCCGCGCGGCGAGAGCGAACGCGAAGGCAGCAGGCGTGGATGAACTGATCCATTTCCAGCAGAGATCCGTCAGCGAGTTAAGCCACCCGAAAAAGTATGGCTTCCTGATCACAAACCCGCCGTACGGTGAGCGAATTGAGGAGAAGAAGAACCTGCCGGAGTTATATAAGACCATCGGTGAGCGCTTCGCGGCGTTGGACTCCTGGTCCGCCTATATCATTACGGCTTATGAGGACACAGAGCGGTATTTCGGCCGCAAGGCGGATAAGAACCGGAAGATCTACAACGGTATGATGAAGACATACTTCTACCAGTTCTTAGGACCGAAGCCGCCGAGAAAACGTGAGGATCGATGAGAAGCCGGAGACGGAAGAGAAGAAGACATAGCCGTTTCCTGACCGGGGCAGTGGTCCTGGCAGCGGCGGCGGCAGCATTTTTTGCCCTGCAGACAGTAAGGCAGAAGCCAATGGATCCGGCAGCCGGAGAGGGACAAAGCTCCGGAGAGGAAGAAAACTCTGTCCCGGAATCGGCAGGACAAAAAGCGGAATTAAAACAGGATACAGAATCAGCAGAAGAAACGGAAACGATACGGGAGATAGATACGGTCACGGATCTGACAGAACTCCCGTCATCCTATGACATCCGCGCCCATCGGACTGTCCCCGTCTCCGACCAGGGGGATCTCGGTACCTGCTGGGCGTTTGCGGCGTTGAAGGCGGTGGAGACCTCCATGCCGGAGTCCATGGCGATGCCGCTGTCGGCGGACCACATGTCGATCCACAACAGCTTTGGGATCAGCCAGAATTCCGGCGGCGATTACAGTATGGCGATGGCGTATCTTCTGGCCTGGCAGGGGCCTGTCTCGGAGACGGATGATCCTTACGGGGACAGCACCTCGCCGGACGGTCTTGCGCCTGTCTGCCATGTCCAGGAGATCCGGATCCTGCCGGAGCGGGACTACGACGCGGTAAAACGGGCAGTGTATTTATATGGAGGTGTCCAGACATCCCTGTATCTCCCGTCGGAAAACCGGGTGAGTGATGGAAATGTCTGCTACAAAGGCAGCGAGGAGCCGAACCATGACGCGGTGATCATCGGATGGGATGATGATTATCCCAAAGAGAATTTCGCGTCAGCACCGGAATCGGACGGCGCGTTCCTCTGTGTGAATAGTTGGGGAGAGTCTTTTGGGGATAACGGATTTTTCCATGTGTCCTATGAGGACAACTGGATCGCGGAGAGCGGAATCTCCTACTGCGGTATCGAGCCGGCGGACAATTACGACCGGAATTACCAGAGTGACCTCTGCGGTTGGACCGGACAGATGGGGTTCGGCGAGCCGGAGGCGTGGATGGCAAACGTGTATACAGCGGAGTCGGACGAGACGCTGGAGGCGGTGGGATTCTACGCCACGGCACCGGATACGGAGTACGAAGTATATATGTTTGACGGGGACAGCTTCCGGGAACATGTGGAAAACAGTGTGAAATTTCAGGCGGACAGTGGAAAAGTCCTGGCATCCGGGACGTTATCGGATACGGGATTTTATACGGTAAGTCTTGCAAAATCCCAGGAGCTGACTGCCGGGAAGCCGTTCTGCGTGGCGGTAAAGATCCGCACGTCTGGGACGACGCAGCCGGTGGCGGTGGAGTACGCCGGGAGCGGACGGACCGGAAATGTTGACATAAGCGACGGCGAGGGGTATATTAGTTTTGATGGCTCTTTGTGGGAGCGGACGGAGACGTCCAAGGGATGCAATGTGTGCCTGAAAGCCTACAGCCGGAAAATTGGAAAGTGAGAGAGACATGGAACATAAAATTGTTTTTGCAACATCAAATGCCGGAAAAATGCGGGAGATTCGCGAGATCTTAAAGGACCTCGGAGCGGAGATCCTGTCCATGAAGGAAGCCGGAGTGGATATTGATATTGTTGAAGATGGAGATACATTCGCGGCAAACGCGTTAATTAAGGCAAAAGCCGTTTGGGAGAAAACAGGCGGGATCGTTCTGGCGGACGACTCCGGCCTTGTGATCGATGCGTTAAACGGGGAGCCGGGTGTCTATTCCGCGCGCTACATGGGAGAGAAGACTTCCTATGAGATTAAGAACTGGAACCTGATCCACCGTCTGGACGGCGTTCCGGAGGAGAAGCGCACGGCGCGTTTCGTCTGCGTGATCGCGGCAGTTCTGCCGGACGGAAGAACCCTGACAGCGGAGGGAACCATGGAAGGCGTCATCGCCCATGAACCGGCAGGCGCCGGCGGATTCGGCTATGACCCGATCCTGATGCTGCCGGAGTACGGAAAGACATCGGCGGAGATCACTATGGATGAGAAGAATGCCATCAGCCACCGCGGAAAAGCGCTTCGGGCGATGAAAGAACGTCTTGCAGAAGAAATCGGAGAGTAAGGTATGAAAATTCTGATCGTGAGCGATACCCACAGAAGAGATGGAAATCTCAGGGAAATTATTGAAAAACAGTCCCCGTTCGATATGCTGATCCACCTGGGCGACACCGAGGGCAGCGAGGTCTATTTTAAGGAATGGGTAAATAATGATAACTGCGTGATCCATGTGGTGCGCGGAAATAATGACTTTTTCTCCCAGACAGACAGGGAGAAGGAGATCTCGATCGGAAAATACCGGGCATTTCTGACTCACGGTCATATGTACGGCGTATCCTTTGAACTGGAGACGATCAAGGATGAGGCGAGAGCCAGAAAAGTGGACATCGTCATGTTCGGGCATACCCACAAGCCGCACCTGGAGTACTGCGATGACGGACTCGTGGTGCTGAACCCGGGAAGTCTCTCCTATCCGAGACAGGACGGAAGAAAGCCGTCCTACATGTTGATGGAACTCGATCGGAACGGCGAGGCTCATTATACGGTCTGTCATGTGGATCAGGACAGGGATATTCCGTCGGGGCTCTACTAGACAAGATGAGCCGGAAACAATTGGCATAAAATAGATAAAATTGGAAAGCAGCTTTCGAAGAATGACTTCGGGGCTGCTTTTTGCGTAAAAGCAGATAGTTACCTGCAATAGAAAGTGCGCGTACAGTTAACTCATAGAAGAAATGCCGCCAGAACTGGTATAGCAGGAGAATTTAGCTTTGAATAAATGAAAAAAGTGGTTGACAATCCGCCCTTTCCACGGTATAATTTTAAACGCATTTAGTGAACTTTTGTTTTTAAATGCTTCGCGAAATCCCCGGGGTGTGGCTCAGCTTGGCTAGAGCGCCTGGTTTGGGACCAGGAAGTCGCAGGTTCGAATCCTGTCACCCCGATTTTTATCGAAAAAAGATAAAAAAGTTGTTGACATCCGGATAGATGTGAGATATAATCTACTGGTCAGCGAAAATAAGACATTTTCCTGCGGGTGTAGTTCAATGGTAGAACACCAGCCTTCCAAGCTGGATACGTGGGTTCGATTCCCATCACCCGCTTTGCTTTTGCGAAAAAGCATAATGAGTCTGTAGCTCAGCTGGATAGAGCAACGGCCTTCTAAGCCGTGGGTCGGGGGTTCGAATCCCTTCAGGCTCATTTGAAATCAAGTGCGATTTCGAATTTCATATTATGGTGGGTATAGCGCAGCTGGTTAGCGCGCCAGATTGTGGCTCTGGAGGCCCAGGGTTCGAATCCCTGTATCCACCCGTATTTCCCTGGGAAGCAGTTCCCGGGGCTTTTTGCATTTTACAAAAGGTTAGATTTGAAAAAGTACGGGGAACATGTTACACTGAGAACAGAAATAGGTAAGAATTCTTTGCGTATTTTATCTGCATCGGAGAAAAACTGATGTGAGGAGGAATGAAGATGGGAAGAATCCGCACCAGAAAACGAGAGATGTCAGAGAGGCATAAAAAAGCGATGACATATGCACTGCAGAAAATACAGCAGTCACCAATTGCTTTGTACGTGAAAAATGTAATTCTTTATGGAAGCTGTGCGCGAGGTGAGGCTTCATGGGGAAGTGATGTGGATCTGTGCGTTCTTTTGAATGAAGATGTCCGAAAACTTCCGAATTATGCGCAGATCATACATCTCTTGAAGGGAACGATTTCAGAAGATGATGCGCGTAGTGCGGAGACGGATATTAAATTTGTAATTGGCGATGAGTGGCAGAATAGTGGAATGCTGTATTTTAAAAATCTCAGAAAGGATGGAATTCCGGTATGGCAATGACATCGTATCTTGATTTTGCGGAAAATGATTATAAATATTTCATGACCTCTTATGAACATGGAATTGTGGCAAATGCAATGGCGGCAGATGCACAGGAAATATGCGAGAAGTACATGAAGCAAGTGATCGACAAATATTTTGAACCGGAAACAGAAGAAGAACAGACAGAATATGATATCCATATGCGCACCCATAATTTGAATAAACTGATGCGCTTTCTGGATCAGAGAATGGGACTGAAATTTGATCGCGAAGTGAAAGCGGAGATGCAGATCATTAACGGATATTATTTTACAGCAAGATATCCGGGTGATGAGAGTATTGAGGTGACAAAGGAAGACCTGGATGTGTGTGCGGATGCGGTGGAAGATTGTCGGGAAAGCATTCTAAAGATGATTCGGGAAATAGAAAATGAACTCAATGAAAATGAAAAAAGCTGAATTTCCGTAAAAAGAAATTCAGCTTTCTGCGCTGGGCCAGCGGGATTCGAACCCTCGAGTGCAGGAGTCAAAGTCCTGTGCCTTACCGCTTGGCGATGGCCCAATGCCATAACATTGACATTTTAACATAAGACAGTAAAAAAAACAAGCAGAGAATTAAGCGAAGAAAGGGGCATGACAATGTCGGAAGTCTGTTCAAAGTCCAGAGGTGATCTGGCAAGAGAATTATTTAAGGAAGGCTATAACTGCTCCCAGGCGGTAACGCTGGCGTTTGCGGATGAACTGGCGGCGCGCGGAATCAGTAAAGAGATGGCTGCAGGCATGGCATCTTCGTTTGGCGGCGGTCTTGGAAAGCTGCGGGAGGTCTGCGGCTGCGTGAGCGGCATGGCGCTGGTCTGTGGGACACTGGAAGGCTATACAGACCCGAAAGCGACAGTGGACAAACAAGAACACTACAGAAGAATCCAGAGGCTTGCAGAGGCGTTTAAAGCCCAGAATGGCAGCTATATCTGCCGGGAACTTTTAGCTGGAATCAATTCGGATACAACTCCGGTTCCGGAGGAGAGAACGGAGAGCTACTATAAAAAGCGTCCGTGTGCGGAACTTGCGGCCTGCGCGGCGGATATTCTGGAGAGACATCTGGAAGAAATTCAGAAATAATAAGAGTCAGCATGAAAAGCTAAGAAGAATAGAGAAAAATGGGCCTGGTGTGCTGCAATCAACTGCTTGCGGCGGCAGTCCGGGCGAAGAATTGAATTTCCGATTTTGAGAAGAAAAGAACTCATCTCTGAGGTATCATGATGCCATGGAGGTGAGTTTTTTTATGTTAGAAAAAAGTATTATGAGAGTTGTGAAAAAACCGAAGGAGGAAGTTCTTGTGACGTGGAATCTGTTTCATCCGTTTTAGATGATGACACTGCGGAGGCGCAGAAATGCACAGGCAGTGTGCGGAAAAGGAAATTCCGAACCCCGGTTGTTGGCGTGGAGCAGCTGTGTAAAGCAAAAAAACGACCCGCCGCAAAAGCGACGGGTCGTTGAATTTACGGCAATCCGTAAATTAGAGGATTCCAGCCGGAAGGGCAACGCCTACACCCGGTCCGAACGGAAGTCCGATTGACATCCAGATAACAACTACGATAATCCATGCGATCTGGAGAACGATGGACATCGGGATCATGTTGGAGATAAGCGTACCGATCTTGAGATCCGGAACATACTTGGTCTGCGCAACACTTAATACCATCCAGATATATGCGGACATCGGAGTCCAGCAGTTGAACGGAGAATCACCGATTCTGTAAAGTAACTGTGTGAAGCCCGGATGATAACCGAGAAGCATGAACATCGGAACGAAGATCGGAGCGAAAATCGCCCACTTCGCAGAGCCGGAGGACACAAAGATATTTACAAAGGAGCAGAGAACGATGAAGGCAACACAAAGCGGGATGCCTGTGAAGCCGGCTGTCTCAAGCCCATTCGCACCTGCGATCGCAAGCAGCGTGCCGAGCTTTGTCCAGTTGAATAAGCCCTGGAACTGTCCGCAGAAGAAGCAGAACAGGATATAGGAGCCCATGCCGGACATTTGCTTGGACATTGCCTTGTTTACGTCATTCACATTCTTAAAGGAACCGGACGCAAAACCGTAAGCAAGACCGCAGAGACAGAAAAGAACGAACAGGATCGGGATCAGTCCCTTTAAGAGCGGGGATCCGACAAACGCACCGTTCTCACCTGCGAGTATACCGGAGAAGAATCCGGCAACGATGATCACGATATATACGATTGCGGCAATTCCAGCCGCGTGGAGTCCCTTTCTCTGGGCGGGTGTAACCTCGTCAAGCTTTGCGTTCTCGGCACTCTCGTATTTTCCAAAGCGCGGCTCGATCATATGTACGGAGCAGAATCCGATGACAGCTGCGCAGAGGAATGTGGAAAAGATCATAAAGAACCAGTTACAGGTCGGGTCAACCTGGAATGTTGTATCCGGGATGAACGCCTTGATCGCATCGTTTGTAAGACCCTGTAACAGGGTATCGGTACCGGCTACCATCAGGTTCGCCGTGAAGCCGGCCTGAGCACCTGCGTAACCAACCATCATACCGACTACCGGGTGCTTGCCTACGCCCATGTATACAATAGCAGCCATCGGCGGGATAACGACCATAGCTGTGTCAGAAGCAATGTTTCCGACTGTACCGATGAAAGCGATTACATATGGTACCATAGCTGCCGGAACGTTCTTTAAAGAGCTGTTCAGCATGGAGATCAACATTCCGGACTCCTCGCAGAGACCGATACCGAGAGTCATTGTGATAACAAGACCTAACGGAGCGAAACCGGTAAAGTTCTTTACCATATTGTTCAGGATCCAGTCAATACCGTCCTTGGAGAACAGGTTGGCTGATGTTACGACTTCACCGGAAGCCGGGTTTGTAAGGGCAACGCCCATTACACTGAAGATGCAGCCGATGATGGCTGTGATAAGAAAGAGCCAGCAGAACAGAATGGCTGGCGGCGGAAGCTTGTTGCAGACCTTCTCGATACCGTCGATCAGTTTGTCCACACCAGTCTTCTTTGCGGTAGTGTTTTCACTCATTTGAAAAACCTCCTAATAAAATAATTTGAGGAATCCTAACCCCCATTAAGATTCCACTTTTACATGAATATTATAC
>CAVFLH010000041.1:15395-18118 GCA_963622995.1 uncultured Eubacteriales bacterium
ATATTATACTATAAACGAGCCTGAAATGCCACATGTTTTTTACAAAATGTTTATAAAATTAATTTTTATATTAGAAACACCACCAAAAAAGCAGTAGATTCCACTAAATGGAATACCGGATAATTGGCAAAAATGCACAACAGAGTGGCGATGATCGCAAGAAGAATATTGCGTTTGCGGAGGTTTCATGTTAAGATAAAGTATCGTGCATGAAGAGCTAAAAACAGATAACAGAGGGCTTCTGCTCGCCGGATTCAGAAGAAACGGTTAGTGGCGAAATCTGCCAGTGTACGGTTAAATTGAATACCCGGGAGGATAAAATATGTTTGGTGGAAACTTTCAGACATGGAAACTTCATTCGGCGCAGGATTATTTTATGTTCTTCGCCTATATACTGGTCGGTGTGCTGGTGTTCTGGCTGATCGCGAAACACATGAACAGACAGCGGAACCACGAAAAAGCGGTAGAAAAGGTTTCCGGGCGGCTGAAAAAGATCTGTGGAAAGCCCGGAGAAGTCTTAACGAACACGACTTTAAAGCTGCCGGAGGGTGAGATGACATTTGATGCGATTCTCATGGATAAGCGAGGTGTCTATCTCGTAAGAACCTACGGCTGGGGAATTAAGATATACGGAACTCCGGACGGAGCGATGTGGCGGAGAGAGGACGCAAAGAGAAAAGAAGAATTTGAAAATCCGCTGCCGGAGCTGAAAAGGGGCGTATCTGAGATCGCAAAAGTGATGGAGGAAAAAGGTATCCGGAATCTGAAGATCATGCCGATGGTAGTTTTTGCGGATAACTACCAGACTCCGGAGCTATACATTGGATACGGTTCTTTCTCCACAACGTATCAGGAATTAAAAAACTGGTATAAAAAGCAGTCGGGTGTGAAAGAAGTACAGTACGATTATGATAAGGTCTCTTCTATTATTAAGGGACTTGTAAAGTAAGAAAAGTAGAGAAGAAAGATAAAACGGGCAGTTCCGGAGCGGAGCGGTCCGTTTTATTTATGCGTATACCGAGCCAAATTGTATGAGACCCTGGCGTTTCTAAGTGCTGGCTGCGTGTGTTCAACAACGGGCGAAACGGAGTGTGGCGAGGTGTGAAGGCGTGTTCCTGCAAAAAAACCGCCAGAATACGTTTTTGTATCCCGGCGGATGAATTTGCAGATCAATTATGTACTTTTGAAAGGATTAAAGGATACCTGCCGGAAGAGCAGCCCCAACACCCGGTCCGATCGGAAGACCGATAAGATACCAGATAATGAAGAAGATCACCCAGATTACTTCAAGGATAACAGCAATCGGAAGAAGGTTGGAAATAAGAGTACCGATTTTTAAATCCTTAACGTATTTTGATTGTGCGCTCGCGAGAACCATCCAGATATACGGGGACATCGGGGTAACTGCGTTTGTCGGGGAATCTCCGAGTCTGTAGAGCAGCTGTGTGAAGCCCGGATGATAACCGAGGAGCATGAACATCGGAACGAAGATCGGAGCGAAGATCGCCCATTTTGCGGAACCGGATGACATGAAGATATTAACGCAGGTTACGACGAAGATAAAGCAGACAAATAACGGAATGCCTGTGAAGCCCGCGGACTGAAGAAGATCAGCACCGCCGATCGCGAGTAGTGTTCCGAGCTTTGTCCAGTTAAATAAGCCCTGGAATTGTCCGCAGAAGAAGCAGAAGGAAATATAGGAACCCATAGCGGACATCTGTTTATTCATTGCCTTACTGATATCGCCGGATTTCGTAAATTTACCGGATCCGAAGCCGTACATGATGCCGCAGAGAGCGAAGAATACGAACAGGATCGGGATCAATCCCTTTAAGAGCGGGGATCCGACAAACGCACCGTTTTCACCGGATAAAGGACCGGTAAAGAAGCCGGCAACGAGAAGAAGGATGTATACGATCGCTGTGATCGCTGCCCAGCGGAGTCCTTTGCTCTCGGCTGTGGTCAGCTTTTCAATCTTTTCATCCTCAGAACCTTCATATTTTCCGAAACGCGGCTCCACAACAAATGTACATACGGCACCAATTACGATCGTGCAGACGAATGTGGAAGCAATCATGAAGAACCAGTTACAGGTAACATCAACCTGAAATGTTGTATCCGGCATAAAACCGAGGATCGCATTATTTGTAAGTCCCTGAAGGAGGGAATCTGTTCCGGCAACCATAACATTGGCGGTAAAGCCTGCGTTTGCACCGGCATATCCGCAGATCATTCCGGCAACAGGGTGTTTTCCGGCACCAATATAAAGAAGTGCCGCGATCGGAGGAACGATAATGTTTGCGGTATCAGAAGCGATATTTCCGATTGTACCGACAAATGCGATAAGATACGGAACAAGAGCCGGAGGAACGTCACTTAAACAGCCCTTTAAGAGAGACATTACCAGACCGGATTCTTCGCAGAGACCGATACCGAGGGTCATGGAGATTACAAGACCGAGCGGTGCGAACCCTGTAAAGTTCTTTACCATATTATCGAGAAACCAGTGGAGTCCGTCTACCGAGAAGAAGTTCTGGGAGACAACAGCCTCACCGGTTGCAGGGTTGATCAGGCTTACGCCGGCTGCGGTTGCGATCGTACCGATGATCGCTGTGAAGAGGAAGAGCCAGCAGAACAGGATTACCGGATCGGGAAGCTTGTTACATACGTTTTCGACTACGGTCAACGCCTTGTCGAGCCAGGTTTGTTTTGTGGTATTGGTG
>CAVFLH010000042.1:0-16642 GCA_963622995.1 uncultured Eubacteriales bacterium
TAGTTGTATTGGTATCCTTATTTCCGTAACAAATTTTTCCGAATCACTCGTCAATCCGTCATCAATCAAGGTGATCTCCTGGGCGGGGCCGGTGATGGTGTATTTGTTTTTGACGATATAGTCCATTAAAAGTCTGTAATATTTCGGCGCTTCCGGATGGCTTCCGCGGAAGCGGACTACGGCACAGGTGTGGGCGGGGATCTGTTCGGTCACGCCCTGGTAATCGTCCTCCTCATCCAGAATCAGGAATACGTGGTCGTAGTGTGAAAATTCGCCGTGGGCCAATTTTTCTTTTGCAATGCCGACACCGATTTTTCCGAGAAAAAACAGCGGTTCCGTCTGGTTCTCGTCCAGTTTCCGGATCACATATTCCAGATCGAGATAGGAAGCTAGTTTTAGGGAACTCTGGACCATATGAACACGGATCTCCGGAACTTCCATGATCTGGATCTCATCGAGGGTAGAATTTGCGGCATCCCGCAGCATCTGAAGTCTGTGATCGATCTTTCTGGAGATTATTTCAAGACTCCTCAGTTTTTCCTCAATGATCTTTTTCTGATTTTCCAGTTTCTCCTCAATGACTGAAATATCCCGGTTTCCCAGGAAATCAGCGATCTGGGACAGCGGGAAATCAAGGACTCTGAGATAGCGGATCGTATTTAAGACTTCCAGCTGGCGGACTCCGTAATACCGATACCCGGTCGCCGGATCAATATATTCCGGCTTTAAAAGCCCGCGATCCTCATAGTGGCGGAGAGTCCCCATGCTCACACGGAACATTTTTGCAACTTCGCCGATCTGAAATAACTGTTTCTCTTCCAAAGAAATTCCTCCTGCTAGTTTTCGGCTGTCTCAGTTGCTGCCGGATCTCCGAACATTCCCCGCCTTTTCAGCCAGATAAACGCCCCAACGCAGATCAGGACCGAAAGCGCGGAACCCGCCGGTGCCGCCATACCCATTGGAAGCAGGGTATCCGGGAAAAATTTTGCCGCGAGATAGGAACCTGGGACACGGATAAGTACGATGGCGGCCATGTTGTGGATGAAACCGATATAAGACTTTCCATACGCGCAGAAGAATCCTGTAAAGCTGAAGTGGATCCCCGCAAAGATACAGTCCCAGATATAGCCGCGGATATACTGGCTTCCCAGAAGAATGACCGCTGCGTCCGCCGTAAAAATTCCAAGTACGGAACCTGCTGCTTGAAATACAATCGCAGAGATCACAATACCGTAGCCTGTTGTGATAATTGTGGCACAGCGCAGAGTCTCCGCCGCCCGTTCATGTTTCCCTGCACCGATATTCTGTGCCGCAAGAGCGGATACGGTTGCCAGCATGGAGGACGGAACGATGAACAGGGCACTGATGACCTTTTCTACGATTCCGACTGCCGCCGCCTCATCAAGTCCACGATGGTTGGCGATAACAGTGATAATGATAAAAGCAACCTGGATAAATCCGTCCTGGACAGCAACCGGGATACCGATCTTTAAGATCTGTCCCATAGTGTTTCTTGCCGGATAAAAATCCTTTTTCCTCAGATGGATCCCGGTGTTCTTTTTACGGATCGCGAAGAACGCCGTAATAACGCTGAAGGTCTGGGCCAGCGTGGTTCCGAGAGCCGCGCCGGCCGGACCGAAACCGAGATATCCGATAAACAGGTAATCCAGGGCAATATTCAGCACGCAGGCTACCGCGATAAAATACATCGGGCTTTTGGAATCGCCCAGACCGCGGAAGATCGAGCTGATGATATTATATGCTGTGATAAAAGGAATTCCGATAAAGCAGATCGTCAGATACTGCACAGTTCCCGGTGCCGCTTTCTCTGGTGTACCGATAAGCTCCACGATCCCGGATGCGGCGATCAGCAGACCGATGGTGAGGACAACTGCCAAAGTCAGAAATAATGTCACGGTATTTCCGATGGCTGCCGCCGCCTCATCCATCTTCTGGGCACCGACCGCGCGTCCGACGATGACGGTCGCTCCCATGGCGAGACCGACGATGATGACCGTCAGCATGTGCATGACCTGGCTTCCGTTTGCCACCGCTGTGATGGCATCAACGCCGCAGAACTGGCCTGTGATATACAGATCCGCCATACCGTATAAGGTCTGCAGGAAGTAGGAAAAAAGGTATGGAAGGGCGAAATAGAAGATCGTCTTCCAGATGTTTCCTGTGGTTAAGTTTTTCTCCATGATGTCATTTCCCCTATTTTTTATTAAGATATGTCCGGCACATTCATGCGCTTTATGCTGATGCCAAAGGCAATTCTGCATTAACGCACTGGTGCATAAAAATATTAAACCTTACAACGATTGTAGAGTCAATGTTTTTCATGGAATTTAACTGGAAAAACGTTTAGAAATACGTTATACTGAGTCGGGTAAATCTTCAGAATTTAATTTATAAATGCATTGCAGTTGTTCATGCGGTATTTATGGTTATACGCCAACTTCGGGAAAACCTGGGACAGAGAGCGCTGGATTGCTGCAATAATTTTTTTGAAAGGGATTATTATTATCATGGAACCATTTTATTATAATCGAATGGATAAGGAGCGGCAGGCCGTCTACCGTGCTATGCAGCAGGGACTTTTAAGCCTGGCAGACTCTTTCCAGATCCCCCGGATCGACGGTCATGCCTTAAGCGATATTTTCTTTGAACTTCGCTTGGACCACCCGGAGATATTCTGGGTCTCCAGCTTTAAATACCGGTATTTCGCGGATTCCCCGAATCTAATCTTCATCCCGGAATACCTTTTTGAGAAGAGCAAGATCAAAGACCACCAGAAAGCCATGAACGCCCGGGTGGAAAAGCTCGCGAGACCGGCGGCAAAACTCTCGGAGCTGGAAAAAGAAAAGTATATCCACGATTTTATCTGTGAGAATATCCACTACGATAAAATGAAAAAGCCCTATTCCCATGAAATTATCGGGCCGCTGGGGCATGGTGTCGGCGTCTGCGAGGGAATCGCAAAGTCAGTCAAGATCCTCTGCGACGCGCTTGGAATCTGGTGCATGATCGCTTTATGCGGAAACAATCCGGAAAAAGGGATCAAGTACCGCCATACATGGAACATTGTGAAGATCGGTAAGACCTACTATCACCTGGATGTAACCTTCGACAACAGTCTTGGAAAATGCATCGAGACCGGTGGTGAGATCCGCTACGACTATTTCAATCTGGATGACAAGGCAGTATTCCGCGACCATGAACCGCTGATCGCCCCGGCCCCGGCATGCACGGACGGCGACCACTTTTACTATAAGGAGAAAAAACTTTCCTTCACAAAGACAGAGGAAGTTTACAAGCGCTCCCTGCAGACTGCAAAGAAGAATAAAACACTTACTTTTCACTGGCGCGGCGGTTATCTGACCCGCGAGGTTTTGAAGGAACTCATCGAACTCATTGAAAAAGCCGGAACCGAGCAGAACAAGACCGCCCACATCCAGTTCAACTGGCCACAGGCCGTTCTGAGAATCCATTACACGGCTGAAAAAGCGCAGGCCGTCGTTACAATGGAGGAGGCGAATGAGGGAGAAGAATCCTGATCCCGTTACTGCACACAGACAGGAATTTCCAAACTGAAAATTTGTATGCTGCAGCGGCGGCATCAGGCGCTGACGATCCAGCACGAAAAAAAGAACATATAAATTTCGACAGCATATTTACATGCTGTCTTTTTTTGCTTATAATGACGGTACAAAAAATAATCACTGTTAATAAATGAACTTGACGACGGCAATAGTGCCAGAATTCAGGCGGACAGTGAGAAATTGCGTCTGTGCATACACAGGCAGCTCAGAAAAATTTACGTTAGGGGAGAAAACGTATGGGAGAAGAAAAGATGTCTGATCAGGCAATGTATGATTTCTATGGAAAAATGCCGTTGAAACGCGCGATTCCGCTGGGACTCCAGCATGTGCTGGCGATGTTTGTCGGCAACCTGACCCCGCTTCTTATTATCTGCGGCGCATGCGGAATCAGCGGAAGCGAGGAGTTTGCGCACCTTCAGGTCTGTCTTTTGCAGAACGCGATGTTTGTGGCGGGAGTTGTGACACTGGTCCAGCTCTACGCGATCGGTCCGGTCGGCGGTAAAGTACCGATCATCATGGGAACCAGCTCCGGTTTCATCGGAGTTTTCAAGAGTGTTGCGGACACCATGGGCGGCGGACTTGCCACCTACGGCGCGATCATGGGTGCATCGGTGATCGGCGGTCTCTTTGAGAGTGTTCTCGGTTTCTTTATCAAACCGCTGCGGAAATTTTTCCCGGCTGTGGTGACAGGAACTGTCGTTTTATCCATAGGACTGTCCCTGATCTCCGTCGGAATCAATTCCTTCGGCGGCGGAAGCGGCGCAAAGGACTTTGGATCTATGGAGAATCTTCTCCTGGCGATCTTTGTTCTTGTGGTGATCCTTATCGTGAAACACTGGACAAAAGGAATGGCAAGTAACTCCGCGATCCTCATCGGAATCATCGCGGGATATATTGCGGCATTTGTTATGAGCCTGGTTCTTCCGACAACAGGAATCACGGCGGACGGAGTCGAGTACACGAAAGCATGGGTACTGAACTGGGATAAAGTCGCTCAGGCCAGTTGGATCAGCATTCCGGAGTTCCTTCCGGTGAAGCCGGTATTTGATGCCCGCGCCATCGCACCGATCATTATCATGTTCATCGTCACGGCAGTCGAGACGGTGGGAGATATTTCTGGTGTTATTGAGGGCGGAATGGACCGCGAAGCGACGGACAGGGAACTTTCCGGCGGCGTGATCTGTGACGGTATCGGATCTTCTTTCGCGGCACTGTTTGGAATTCTTCCGAATACGTCTTTCAGCCAGAACGTCGGTCTTGTTACGATGACAAAAGTAGTGAACCGTACCGCTCTCGCGACAGGCGCGGTATTCCTGATCCTCTGCGGTCTCGTCCCGAAGCTGGGCGCCATCGTCTCCATTATGCCGCAGGCAGTTCTCGGCGGCGCGGCGGTAATGATGTTCTCATCCATCGTGATCAGCGGAATCCAGCTGATCACAAAGGAGAAGATGACAGCGAAGAATCTGACCATCGTTTCGGTTGCTCTCGGTGTTGGATACGGAATGGGTGCGAACACAGCGATCTTAGCTCAGACCCCGCAGGCGATCCAGCTGATCTTCGGCGGTTCCGGAATCGTTCCGGCGGCTGTGGTTGCGATTTTGTTGAATATTGTGCTTCCGAATGATAATAGATAGAGTTGATTTTTAAAGGAAAAGCGGAATTTATCCGGGCGATACCGAGGTGTCGCTTACCGGTGAAATTCCGCTTTTTTTAGTTGCTCCAGTTCTGCCGGGGTGTCTGCGTCGGCGAGTTCCAGGGGATCGCCCGCGGGGAAATACCGGACAACATCGGGATATTTTTTCAGCAGTACATTGCCGCCGTGGTTGTCTGGAAGTGTGAGAAGCTCCTCAAAGTACCGGTTTCCGAAAAGAATTGGGTTCCCAGGGATTATTGAGCATTCTTTAGAGACAGACGCAAGGCGGAGAGAAGTCGAAAAAAACGCATGAGTGGTATCTGAGTTTACAGTGAAATTTGAACAGTCAACTGATGTCTCGGATTCCAGAGAAGCTGAACGGGCTTGCGGGATGCGACAGTATTGTGAAAAAGCTACCACCATCGCCTCGAGAGTCTCTCTTGCCAGCAGCGGCTGGTCCCCCAACGCGAACATGCAGCCCGCAAGGCCTGGATATTCCTTCAATAAGGCAGAAAGCCCGAGATGGACAGTGTGATTTCTGTAGGGCATTGCATGCAAAAGGACTGGAATATTTCGTTCCCGACAAAGTGCCTCAATTTCCCTGGATCTCGTCACAACGATCCTGGCAGCAAAAAGCGCACCGTCGGTGGCGGATAAGATCCGGGAGATCATTGGTTTTCCGTTGAAATCTGCTATAAGTTTGTTGGAGCCAAACCTTTTTCCAAGCCCGGATGCCATGATCACGCATCCGACGGGAAGAACCGGACGGTCCAGGTCATACACGAACACGTCCTTCCGTGCACGCAGTGCGTCAAGAAATGGTGTGGATTGGCTGCGGAGAACAGCGATGACATGTTTCTGGTCAAAAAGACGAAAAACAGCGTCGCAGAATTCCGGGCAGGAGCTTTCCAGGTAGCCGAGTTCGTCGATTGCCGCCCATTGGGATGCGGACTCAATGGCACGGGTGATAGAAGTGATACCGAGTCCAAGGAAACCGTCCATATCCGGAGTCATTTGGTTGCCGGATCGCTGCGCAACTTTATTCGGATGGTAGGATCCGATTCTCGCAGTTTCACCGGTAAGATTATCTGTCATTTCCACACGGTCGCGCGGAAACGCCCGCGTTGTAAATCCTGGAAATGGTCCTAAATCAGCAAAGTATGGCAGTGCCAGAATTTCCCGCAGCAGTGTGCTCTTACCGATTCCCCGGCTGCCTGTTATGATCAAATGCCGTTTTGGTGAAGTAGAATCAGCTCGCGTGTTTTCAGGCATAAATTTATTGCCCGCCATCTCTCCCATCTGCATATTTAGAAAAGATCTGAGTATAGAGCTCGCGGCTGCTCTGAATACAGGCGTCGCGGTAGGTTTCATAGTCATGTAAAAACTCCTTTGCTTCCGGCGTCAGGACACTTCCGCCGCCTCCTTTTCCGCCGATCCGGCGTGCAGTGAGCGGAAAACCGAGATTCTTTTCGGCCCGCTTCATGATGGCAAGTGCCTTCGTGTATGCCATCCCCATAGAGATCGCCGCCGCCCGCAGCGAACCGGTCTCCTCGATCAGATGGAGCAGACGGCAGGGACCTTCACCGAAGAAGCGAAGGTGGTCATCGTCGCAGAGAAAAACTCGGATGTCGGATATCATGGAGAGCACCTTCTTTCAAGAATTATTATGATCATAATATCATAAAAGCCAGTCAGAAAACAGTAAAAACCATTTTAAAACGGAGAAAGCGAAAATTGCGGTGCAGAATGATCAATGGTTACAAAAGAGGGAGCCAGATCATACGTGTATGATCTGGTCTCTGCGGATCTGGAATTTCAAGCAGCTTCACCGGTCCATAAATCTCAGAAAACGCCTTTTCCATATCCTGGACAGAGTCTGTCTTCGGCTGCAGCGTGCAGATCAGCCGCCCATTTTTCAACAGAATCAATGTATCGCAGCAGGCAAGCGCCAGAACCGGATCATGAAGGCAGATCAGAGCAGTTTTTTCAGGACGTCCATGCACCAATTCCGCGATCATCCGCACCATCCGGTACTTATTCCCGAGATCCAGCGAACTGTCAGGCTCATCAAAGAGCAGCAGCTTCGTGTCTTCCACCAGCGTCCGGGCTAAGATCACTAACTGCTTTTCCCCGCCGCTGAGTGTCAGATAATCCCGCCCCGCAAGATCAGCGATTCCAATCTGTTCCAGTGCCCGGAGTGCCGCGGCTTTCATATCCGCGGACGGCTGGCAAAGAAGCTTTAACTTCGAATAAAATCCCATCAGCACCACATCCATGACACTCATGGAGATCGAGATCCCGCTCTGCTGCGGAATATAGCTGACCCGCCGTGCCAGTTCCTTTGAACGCAGTCCGGCGAGCTCAGCACCTTCAAGAAAAACACGCCCATCATGGGGCAGCTCCCCGCAGATGGCCCGAAGAAGTGTGGTCTTTCCACTTCCGTTTGGTCCAAGAAGTCCGATCACACGCCCTGGTGTATCAACGGAAAATGAGACATGATCCAGGATCTGCCGTCCGCCGAGGCAGAGGGAGATATCCTGAACAGAGAAAAAATCAGTCATTCCGGATCATCGCCTCCTTTCCGAGAGAATCAGATAGATCAAAAACGGTGCCCCGAGAAGCGATGTGAAGATGCTTACAGGCAGTTCCACCGCTGCCAGGGACTTTGCCAACACGTCTGCAGTGAGCAGCAGGACACTTCCGATGATCCCGCTTAAAAGACAGGATGACTGCCTGTTATGCCCGGTGAGAAGTCTCGCCGTGTGCGGGGCGAGAAGGCCGATAAAGCTGATAAGTCCTGTGACGCTGACTGCGGCAGCCACCGTGAGTGTCGCGAGAAACAGCACGAAGAATCTCGTCCTCTGGACCGAAACACCCAGCATTCGTGCCTCATCCTCCCGCACCGACAGCGCCAGCACATGGCGGTGGAGCAGGAAAATAACAGCGGAACTTACGAGAATGATCACGACAGGGACCGGGATCTTCGAGGCGGTTACACCAGCGAGACTTCCCATGATCCAGTATTCGATGGAAGCCAGCTGTTTTTCCGGGTCCGCCATGAGTTTTAACACCATAAGGAATGTCTGGGCCAGGGCGTGGACCGCGATTCCCGTGAGAACGATGGAAGAATGTTCTTTCACCGGGGAAAGTGCGGTGAGTCCTAAGGACAGGCAGACCGCGAGAAGTCCGCCTAAGAACGCAAAGACCGTGGTGGACGGCGACGCGGCGGAGACAAATAAAATCGCGAAGGCGGCACCTGCGCTGGCACCGGAGGAAACTCCGATGATATCAGGGGACGCAAGCGGGTTCCGAAAGACTGTCTGGTAGACGAATCCAGCCACACCGAGTCCAAAACCGCCGACGAGTCCCATAAGCGCCCGGGGCAGGCGGAGCACGGTGAATGTCCGGACCGCCATGGGATCCCCGGAGAGGAGACCAGCCAGTGAGATCGGGTATTTTCCAGTAGTCAGCGCTGAAACAAAGGC
The DNA here is from genome assembly GCA_963622995.1 of uncultured Eubacteriales bacterium. Taxonomy (GTDB): domain Bacteria; phylum Bacillota; class Clostridia; order Lachnospirales; family Lachnospiraceae; genus Pilosibacter. The sequence continues at coordinate 8,721 of CAVFLH010000042.1, forward strand.
GATGACAAGAAATGTCATCGCCAGAGTTAAAATTGCCATTGTTCGGTTGGAATTAGTTTGCGCTTTCCGGAGTGAAGTCATAGAAAGTTTCATAGAAATTCTTTTCTGCTGTCTTGAAATCGTCTTCAGTTACAACGTCCGGGTGAAGAACGGAAGCAACATAGTAGCTTCCTAAAAAGCTTGCCGGTACCGGAGAGTCGAGAGCTTCGATATCGCTCGGGATCTGGGCAACATGTCCCTCTTTTACAGCTGTGCAGTCAGCGAGAGCGGAATCACCGAGAACAGAGTCAACGTCGTAGTCAGCGTCAGCAGCGAGTACGATGTAGTCCGGGTTCCAGGAGAGGATCTGCTCGTAGGAAGTGTCTGCCCAGTATGTATCGGTGATCTCGGAAGCCGCGTTCACGCCGCCTGCGTTCTCGATCAGAGTGGACTGGTACATCTCCGGACCTGCAGTCTGTAACAGGGCGCTGTTGCCTGCAAGGTATACGGACGGAGTCTCAGCACCATCGAGGGATTTCTTTAAGTTCTCAAGCGCGTCGGAGATCCAGTACTCGAGCTCCTGGCCTTTTTCAACTACGTTTGCGGCTGTGGAGATCATATCGATGGTCTCGAATAACTTTGTCTGGTCTTCCGGATTTACAGCGATCACGGTGAGACCGAGCTCTTCCATAGCCGGGATGGAATCTTTTAACTTTGTCGGAACGATCACGAGATCCGGCTTTAATGCAGCGCAGCCCTCAAGGTCGAACTCTTTTGCTGTACCGACGGACGGAAGCTCTGTGAGTTCCGGCGCGCTTAATTTGTAGATGTTTCTCTTGTCAGCCTTTGCCTCGACGCCGACTAACTGGTCGTCAAGACCAAGGGCGATCATCAGGCTTGTGGAGATATAGTAGCCGCTGACGAAGGACTCCGGCTGCTTCTCGATCGTAACCTCACGGCCAAGATGGTCGGTGATGGTGACCGGATACTCGACGGTCAGGTCAGCCTCGGCAGCCGCGGTTGTCTCGGCAGTGGATTCGGATGCAGCCTCTGTGGTAACTTCAGCAGTTGTCTCAGCCGCAGTTGTTGTTGTGGTTGCAGTGCTGCTTCCGCATGCTGTTACGCTCACGGATAATGAGAGAGCTAAGAGCAGAGCGGAAAGCTGTTTGAGATTTTTCTTCATAATCTTTCGTCCTCTTTTGATATTTTTTCGTTGGAATCGCGTTGTATTTTTCCAACTACAACGGCATTATAGCAGAAAGTATGATAAAATAAAAGAGAAAATTTACAGGGGCAAATACCGGTTACTGTACATGGGTAGGAATTTTCTGAACTGAAAATTCCGTACAGTACAGTGGTGGTAGAGGATTTTGCCGATTTGGAATGCGAAGCATCGGCAAAATCGGTTACTGTTTGCGCAAGGCGTGAACAGTAACCGAATACCGGTGTCAGCAGTATGCGCGGCAGGGCCGGAAGACGGCCGGTTTTCATAAAAGACCGAACACAGCAAGGAGTAAAGAATGAGAGTCATCAGGGAATATAAACGTGCGGAAAGCCTGGAAGAGGCGTGGCAGTTAAATCAGAAGAAGAGCAACCGCGTGCTCGGCGGCATGGTCTGGCTGAAAATGGGAAAGATGCAGATCGGTACGGCGATCGACCTCTCCGGTCTCGGACTTGACACCATTGAGGAGACGGAGGAGGAATTCCGGATCGGCTGTATGGTGACATTGAGGGATCTGGAGCTTGATCCGGGACTGAATACATATACAGACGGCGCGGCGCGGGAGTCCGTGCGCCATATCGTAGGAGTCCAGTTCCGAAATCTCGCCACAGTGGGCGGAAGTATTTACGGAAGATACGGATTTTCCGATGTGCTGACCATGTTTTTGGCTATGGACAGCTATGTGGAGCTCTATAAAGGCGGGATCATTCCGTTAAAGGAGTACGCGAAGATACCGTATGACAGGGATATTCTTGTGCGGCTCATCGTGAAGAAGGAAAAGGCGGCGTTCGATTACCAGTCTGTCCGCAACAGCCAGACCGACTTCCCGGTGCTGACCTGCGCGGCGGCAAAGACGGAGAGCGGATATCGGTTTTCCATCGGGGCTAGACCGGGAAAGGCAGTGCTTTTTGAACTTGCATGCGCGGATATTCAGGCCGCTGATGTGGAAAACATGGCAAAAAACGCGGCGCGATGTGTAAAAGAGCAGGTCGAGACCGGCTCCAACACGAGAGGAAGCGCGGAGTACCGGAAACACCTGGCGGGTGTGCTGGTAAGGAGAGCAGTCTGTAAGCTGGAGGAAAAGGAATCATGAACATCACCATGACATTAAACGGAAAGAAGATCACCGCCGATATCGACGCGGATGTCCTTCTGATCGATTTTGTGCGGGATCACGGATGCTACAGCGTGAAGCGCGGCTGTGAGACATCGAACTGCGGTCTCTGCACCGTATTTTTAGATGAGAAACCTGTTCTCTCCTGTTCCGTGCTAGCGGCGAGAGCGGACGGAAGGACGGTTACAACACTGGAAGGTCTCCAGGAAGAGGCGGCGGAGTTCGGCGCGTTCATTGCGGATCAGGGCGCAGAGCAGTGCGGATTCTGCAATCCTGGATTTATCATGAACGCCCTGACGCTGTTCAGGGAAAAAGAGTATCCAAATGAGGATGAGATCAAGGAATACCTGGCAGGCAACTTATGCCGCTGTTCCGGCTACGAGGGACAGCTCCGCGGCATCCAGGCGTTCTTAGCCTGGAAGAAAGAAAAGAGCGGAAAGGAGGCGGAAGAAGCATGAAATATGTAAACAAGCCGATGCGGAAAAAGGACGCCATGCAGCTTGTGACAGGAAAGCCGGTCTACATGGATGACATCGCGCCGAAGGACTGTCTGATCGTGAAGCTTCTCCGCTCCCCCCACGCGAATGCGATCGTGACTTCTATCAACAAAGTTGCGGTGATGAAGGTGGACGGCATCGAGGCGATCTATACCTGGGAGGATATTCCGCAGGACGGAAGACGTTACACCCAGGCGGGCCAGACCTACCCTGAGATGAGTCCCTATGACCGCCTGATCATGGACCGCCATGTCCGGTATGTGGGCGATGTGGTTGCCATCGTGGCAGGACGGGATGAGAAGTGCGTGGACAAGGCGCTGAAGCTCATTAAGGTCCAGTATGAAGTTCTCGAGCCGGTTCTGGATTTCCATACGGCGAAGGACAATAAGATCTTAGTACACCCGGAGGACAACTGGGAGAGTCTTGTTCCGGTTGGGGCGGACAATAAGAGAAATCTGTGCGCCCACGACGAGACTGGATCCGGGGATATCGAGGAAGTCTTAAAGAACAGCGACGTGGTCATCGACCATGTCTATCACACGAAGGCATGTCAGCAGACCATGATGGAGACGTTCCGGACCTTCTGCACCATCGATACTTACGGTCGCCTGAACGTGGTGAGCTCCACCCAGATCGTGTTCCACTGCAGAAGAATTCTCGCAAACGCCCTGCATATTCCAAAGTCCATGATCCGCGTCAGCAAGCCGAGAATCGGCGGCGGCTTCGGCGCGAAACAGACTTCCATCAGCGAAGTCTACCCAGCATACGTGACATGGATGACGAAGAAGCCGTCGAAGATCATCTTCACCCGGGAGGAGAGCATGACCGCCTCCACCCCGCGTCACGAGATGGAAGTCCATGTACGCCTCGGCGCCAGCAAAGACGGAATCGTCAACGGAATCGACATGTACACGCTGTCCAACACCGGCGCCTACGGAGAACATGGACCGACGACCGTGGGACTTTCCGGACATAAATCCATCCCGCTTTACGGAAAGGCGAAGGCATTCCGCTTCGTCAGCGATGTCGTGTATACAAACGTGATGTCCGCCGGTGCCTACCGCGGATACGGCGCCACCCAGGGACTTTTCGCAGTGGAGTCCGCCGTGAATGAGCTGGCGGCGAAGCTGCATATGGATCCGTTTGAACTGCGGATGAAGAACATCGTCAAAGAGGGCGATGTGATGCCGGCGTACTACGGGCAGGTGAACACGAGCTGTGCCCTGGACCGGTGTCTGGAGCGCGTAAAAAAGATGATCGACTGGGATAATAAGTACCCGGTTCGTGATATGGGAAACGGAAAGGTCCGTGCCGTCGGCATGGGAATGGCGATGCAGGGATCCGGTATCACATCGGTTGACGTGGGAAGTGCGACGATCAAGGTGAATGATGATGGATTTTATACCTTAGCTATCGGTGCAGCGGACATGGGAACAGGCTGTGATACGATCTTAGCCCAGATCGCGGCTGAGGTTCTGGATTGCTCCATCGATGAGATCACGGTGTTTGGCACCGATACGGATACATCGCCTTACGATTCCGGATCCTATGCGTCCAGCACAACGTACATTACCGGTAAAGCGGTGGAACAGTGCGCGCTGAAGGTGCGGGAGCAGATCTGCAAGCTGGGCGCGGAACTGTTAAAGTGCCCGGAGAGCGAAGTTGTGTTTGATGGAAAATTTGTGAAGAGAGAAAAGTTAGGGGAAAATCAGGACGGAATTCAGCCTGATGTAGAAACAGCGGCAAACAGTGCGGGGGCATCGGACAGCGTTCAGCAGGTATCTCTTGCAGATATCGCCACCGCCTCGCAGTGCGGTCACAGCATTGCCCTGGAAGCGACCGTGACGAACAGTTCCCCGCTCTCCCCGCCGCCGTTCATGGTCGGCGCGGCGGAGGTCGAGGTGGACCTTGAGACCGGTGAGGCGAAGGTCATCGATTACGCGGCTACGGTAGACTGCGGAACACCTGTAAACCCGAATCTCGCGAGAGTTCAGGCTGAAGGTGGTATTCTCCAGGGAATCGGTATGACGCTGACAGAAAACATTACCTATAATAAAAAGGGAAAACTTGCGGAGAACTCCCTGATGCAGTACAAGATCCCGACCCGTATCGATATCGGACATATCCGCGTGGAGTTTGAGAGCAGCTACGAGGACGCAGGTCCGTTCGGCGCGAAATCCATCGGTGAAGTCGTGATCAATACACCGCTTCCGGCTGTGTCCGATGCGATCTTTAACGCCACCGGAACAAGGTTCTACGAACTTCCAATCACGCCGGAAAAGATCGCCATGGCGGTGGCAGAACGAGAGGAAGAGCAGGCCTGATCTGGTGACATAACTCGGACAATAGAACGCCATGTGGCCATATGTTATAAACAAAGTGTGTAACTGTCTGTACCTTCACAGTTACAGGCACCCAAATGTAACAAATAACCAACCGGGGAACAACAGAATAACGGAACATGCCATCGGGTACCCCGGTTCAACGAAGAAAGCTGGGGTTGAGTATGGCGAAAAGAAAGCATAAAGTGAAGAGACTGGATCATGGCGGATACTCGTTAGTGGAGCTGATGGTGGTAATTGTCATCATGGTGATCCTGGCCTCTGTGAGCATTGGAGTTTATAATGGTTATGTGAGCCGCGCGAAGAGTGCGGTGTTCTATGAAAAGGGACACCGGATCGCGGAAGCGTTTAAAATTAGTGAAGCAGAATACGATCTTTCCGGAGAATTTGACAAGCGTGAGATGGCGGAAGAGGTCGGAAATATAATGAAAAAGCCGTGCGATCCGGACAGCCCGCTTTATCAGTATGTGGGCGAGGAGACGGATGACTGCACAGATTTTACCCTTTCCTTCAAGAATACCGGAGATGGAAAAATGGAGATCAATGGATTTACCTACACTGCGGATACGTATGAGATCCGATGGACTGAGGACGGCAGTGTGAAGGTGACGATGAAGTAAGAAAAAGGTCAGCAGCTCTGTAAATATGTGGATCTACTGGCCTTTTGCGGTTCCGTATTCAGAAGAAACTGCCACAGGTGGAATCGGCAGGTCTCATGTACTTAGAAGAAAACTACTGGCAGAGTGGAAAAAGCGGTCCGCATACAGCATGATCAGCGGCCTCGGATCGCCTTAGATACCGGCAATCATACCGGCAGTTTCCAGGAAATGGAACATCAGGCTGACGGCGAGAAGATCGGCGCAGCCGCCGGGACTTAAATGGTCATTGATGTACTGCTGGTCCAGAGAATTCAAAGTCTCTTTAAAATTTTCTTGTGTGACAGTTGAGAGCAGGTGCTTTGCCTGCTCTTTGCTTTTTTTCGCAAGCTCTGGACCGCCTCGGTGCACCATATTGGTGTCGTCAACTTCAGAAATTAAGGTGAGAAGTGTCATGGCGGCAGCATCATTTAAAGAGAAACCGGCGGAAAGCCATTTTTTCAAAGCTGGCAGACCGATCCAGACTGCGGATGGGAAACCGGCAGCCGCCTCACCGCGGGCACCCTGGATTCCGTAGGTGGTGAAGATGCGTTCACCGTTAGTTGGGGGCAGCATAGAGTAGGCTTTGAAGTCGGAAGCTGATACCTTTTTCGGGTCAGACAGCGCTTCGTCAGAGGAATGACTGGAAACGTTGTGTTTTTTCGAGTCGGGAACAGAATGCGTATCAGCGAGTTTTTTCAGATCCGTAAGCGAACATTCTCCTAACTTCCGGCATTCCAGAAGCACGTTCTCCATCGGCAGTGGAAGTTCCCGCCCCGCATGGACTTTTCCAAGCGCCCCGCAGAGGATCGCAGAGGCGAAGACAAGTCCCTTGTGGGTGTTAATTCCGCCTGTGGCGGAGAACATAGCAGTTTCTGCCCGCTGTCCGGCATAGCGCAGCCGCTCAAAGAGCTGTTCATCCGGCTCACCGCTGTGATCCCATCCCAGGCAGAAGAACTCCCGAAACCACGGAATCAGGGAGGCGCTGCTGTCAAGGAAGGTAAAAAAGTCCATATCTCTGTGGGAGCCGGAGTTGTTCCGGTCCACCAGTCCCGGCTTCGGGGTGGTGGACACCTCATAGAGCAGTCCCCGCACCGCCGCAGATGCCGCCTGATCAGCGGCCCTGTCCCGGAAAAATTCGTGGAAGAGTTTTGATGTCTGCCATTGGATGAGTTCCATGGAGTGGGACTTTTTTCCTGCGCAGACATGGGCATCCTCCCCGCAGACAAGACAGGTTCTCGGGAGAAGTCCGAGATCATGCCGCTTTACGGAAGCTCCATCGGGGCCGCAGACATCAAGGTTAAAGAGGCGGCCTAAAGGATGGCTTTCCTCAATGGAGACGAGAAATTTTTTGACCTGTATGGCCTGGGACTTTAAAAGAAAGAACGCGCAGTCACCAGTATTTTCCTCATAAACTTCTGTTTTCAGAACAGAGAAACGGGAGAGCCGCTCAGTCAGTTCCCGGACTTCCTCCCGGAATGCCGCCCGAGCGAAGGGAAACGTCTTGACAGCCCCTGCAATATTTAGGGAAAATTCCACAAGGCAGATCTCACCGCCAGGTGCAAGAAATTCCCATTTTTTCAGGACACGCCGGTCTCTGGCGGCGCGAAGTTCCCCGAAAGTCACCTGCGAGCCGGTAATTACGTCATTTAAGTTCATAAAAATACTCCGTTTTAGAAGTTCTCCTTTAAATACTTCGCCGTACACTCCGGCACCAGCGAAAGCACTTCGTCGGTCACACCCTGCTCATCCAACAGCTTCCGGACTCTGGAAGCACTGATGACCTCTGGTTTTCCGTCCGGTCCCTCGGTGGTGATGCGGTCGATCTTGATAAAGGAGATGCCGTATTTCGGAAGAATACGGATCATTGCCTCGTTGTAGCTTCTGGTCACCGGATCGAAAGGCTCTTCCCCGGCAAAACGCTTTGTAATATGAAGAATCGGCGCGATTCTTGACGCAAACAGGGTGATATCGAGCTCACTCTGGATCTTCGCCGCGTCCTCTCCGTCCTTTAAAAAGTAGGTTGGGAAAGTGGCGTTGGAGATCATATATGGGCCTGACGGATGCACGATGACATTCGAAAGATGATCTGTGCCTTCCCGGACAAGCTTCAGACGGTCCGCAAACGGGAAC
>CAVFLH010000042.1:16652-17448 GCA_963622995.1 uncultured Eubacteriales bacterium
CTCCTCCACCACGAAGATATGGAGCAGGGAACATGCCTTTGCGGCGTAAGTGATCAGAGCAAGATGTCCCTTCGTGAACGGATTGCAGTTCATGACGATGCAGCCAACATTCTCTGCGGTATCTGTTCCTGCGAGGAACTTCTTGTAATAATTGTCCAATCCGGACTTCTTGTTCTCCAGCATCAGGACGGATTCCGTCTCCGCTAACGGATAAAATCCACAGGAAGTGAAAAGCACCTTGTTCTTCGGACGTGTGATTACGAAGAGATCATAATAGCCTGCCGCGAATCGGTTCTCAACAAGTCTGGATACGAGACTTCCCAGGGCGTTCTGCCCTCTGAGACTCTCATCCACCGCGAAACATTTTAAAAGATTTCCGGCGCAGCATCCGCAGCCGGTGAGATTCTCGTCTGAATCAAACACGCCGAACGCTGCCTCGATATCGTCCTCATAATTTAAATGATGCTTCGCGAGAAAATCTACAAGCATCTGTTTGTCGTGGGAAAATCCAAGTGATAATTCATGAATACTGAGTTCTGTCATAATATAAACACCTCTGCTTTCTGCGTATTTATAGTATAGATGAAATAATGACAGTTTTCCAGAGAAAAGACAGGGAAAAATATGGAAAATTGTAAAAGGAAAATCCGATGTGGGACATAAGAAAAACATATGGGAGAAAAGACGAAGCCAGGGAATGGACACGATTCGGGGATATGGAAAGGTGGGCAATCATGTATACATGGCATTGGAATTGTTAAGAAATTGACACGCAAACAAAAGGATAGTATAATTA
>CAVFLH010000043.1:0-13439 GCA_963622995.1 uncultured Eubacteriales bacterium
TCGGATGAAGATTGTGTTCAATTAAAATTTCATTATAAAATGTATTACTCATATCCCATTTTTCTCCTTAATCCGGCAAGACTCTCAAGGAACGCACGGATCTCATCCTCTGTATTGTAGAACGCGAGACTCACACGCGTTGTGGAGGCGGTTCCGAGGTACTGTAGCAGCGGCTGAGCGCAGTGATGTCCGGCGCGGACGCCGATGTTGTCTGCGTTTAAGATCTCAGCCACGTCATGCGGGTGAACGCCGTCCACAGCGAAGGACAGGATCCCGTGATGGTTGTCCGGATCGCTGCTTCCGAGAACACGGATTCCAGGAATATTCGTCATTCCCTCATAAGCGATTCTCGTGAGCTTATTCTCCTGTGCCTCGATCTCATCAAAACCGATATTCTTCATGTAGCGGACAGCCTCAGCCAGCGCGTAAGCGCCTCCGGCATTGACGGTTCCCGCCTCGAATTTATGCGGAACCTCCGCCCAGACAGCTCCCTCTCTTGTGACAGACTCGATCATCTCGCCGCCTGTGAGGAACGGCGGAAGTTTCTCAAGAAGCTCTTTCTTTCCGTAAAGAGCGCCGATTCCCATTGGAGCTAACATCTTATGACCGGAGAAAGACAGGAAATCCACGCCCAGATCCTGGACATCCACAGCGATATGCGGAACACTCTGCGCACCGTCTCCGACTAAGATCACACCGTGACGGTGGCAGATCTCAGCGAATGTCTTTAAGTCATTCTTGCATCCGAGAACGTTGGAGATCTGTGTGATCGCCGCGATCTTTGTGCGGTCAGTGATCATGCTCTCCAGGCGCTCAGCCGGGATCGTTCCGTCCATGTCGCATTCAAGATATTTCACCGTCGCGCCGTAACGCTTTGCGGCCTGCTGCCACGGGAGAATGTTGCTGTGGTGCTCCATGATGCTGACGATGATCTCATCGCCCGGATTTAAAAGGTACTCGGAGAGAGTGTAAGCCGCCAGGTTTAAACTCTCTGTGGCGTTTCTCGTAAACACGATCTCCTCAGGACATGCCGCGTGAAGGAAGTCAGCGACTGTCTTTCTCGCGTCCTCGTAGCACTCCGTCGCCTCTTCGCTTAACTCGTAGAGACCGCGGAACGGGTTTGCGTTATATTTCTCATAAAAACGCTTTTCAGCGTCCAGGACACATGCGGGCTTCTGGGAAGTTGCCGCATTGTCCAGGTAAATAATGTCACGATTCTTCAACAGCGGGAAATCTTCCCGGATCTTATTCACATCCATTGGAACCCTCGCTTTCTAAGTAGGAGGCAACGTCTGCCTTCGTCTTCTCATCAGGTACTAAGCGGAGAACCGCGTCGATCCGCGCCTTCGCCATCATCTTGTAGATCTCGGCTAATGTCATGCCACGGCTCTCAAGATAGAATACAAGGTCCTCATCCAGCTTACCGATGGTAGCGCCATGGTTTCCTTCCACATCTTCCTCCGCGCAGAGGATCAGCGGGATCGTCTGGTTGACTACATCGTCGTCGAGAAGAAGAACATCCTCTTTCTCGTTTCCGACAGCTCCTGCGGCACCCTTCTTAAAGTCGATGGTTCCGCGGAACAGCTTCCTGGAGTTCTCATGAAGCACACCGTCGGTCTTGATCTCGCTGACGGATTTCTTTCCCTCGTGGAGTGCCACATAGTTCATATCGAGAACGCAGTCATCGGCAACCGTGTAGGCGATGTTGGCGGTAAAGCTGCTCTTTTTGCCGATAAGTTCAGCTTTGCAGCCGTTGTAGACCTTGTCACCGCTTAAAAACAGGTGGATGACGGAGAATTTCGCACCGTCAGCGACCTTTGCGCCGATATCGTTTAAAACAGTCTTCGCGTTGCCGTTGCGGATGATCTGGACGAGAGTCACCTCAGCGTCCTTCTCGAGGATCAGCTTTGTCTGCACACCGGAAAGTCCGTCATGGGAAGCCGCCTCACTGTCGGCCGCCATATCCATGATAACGGTCATCTTGCTTCCCTCTTTTGCCAGAACACCAAATGTATTCAGGCTGTGCTCGGAAGCACCGTAGGAAAATCCGATGCGGGCCGGTGTCTCGGCGGTATCGCTGTCTGCAGAGAGCATCACAGCGCCTGCCGCGCTTTCCTTCACCAGGACATCCATATCCGGTCCCATGCCGCCCGCCACTTCCTTAAACTGATCCGGAAGACCAGCCGGGCAGATGGTCTTTGTGATTCCTGCCGGAATCTCATCTTTTACTTCATGCGCTCCGGAGACAGAAATTCCGGAGACCGCAGTCTCATTCATTTTCAGCCAGTTCCATGTCTTTGAAGGGAGCTGGTTGATCTTCATGTTCTCCATCATCCAATACTTCCTTTCATTTCCAGGTGGATCAGATTGTTCATCTCCACCGCGTATTCAAGCGGAAGTTCCTTCGAGACATTGTCTGCGAAGCCGCTGACGATCAGGGCTCTCGCGTCCTCCTCGGAGATTCCGCGGGACATCAGATAGAAGACGGCGTCATCGCTGATGCGTCCGATCTTTGCCTCATGTCCGACATCGGCATCCTTTGTGCGGATATCCATAGCCGGGATCGTGTCGGAACGGGAGATATCGTCGAGCATCAGGGACTGACAGGAGACAGCGGATTTGCTGCCCTTTGCCTTTGCGGATACAACAACAGAGCTTCTGAATGTGCTGATTCCGCCGTCCTTGGAGATCGATCTTGTATTTACATAGGAAGAAGTCTTCGGTGCGTTGTGGACCACTTTGCATCCTGTATCGAGGTTCTGTCCCTTACCGGCGAATGTGATTCCGGTGAACTCGGATCTCGCGCCCTCGCCGTTTAACACGCTCATCGGGTACAGATAGGAGACATGGGAACCGAAGGAACCGGATACCCACTCGATAACTCCGCCTTCCTCGACCTTTGCGCGCTTTGTGTTTAAGTTGTACATGTTCTTGGACCAGTTCTCGATGGTGGAGTAGCGGAGCTTTGCGTTCTTTCCGATGAAAAGCTCAACGCATCCTGCATGGAGGTTTGCCACGTTATACTTCGGTGCGGAACATCCCTCGATGAAATGTAAGGACGCGCCCTCATCGACGATGATCAGGGTGTGCTCAAACTGTCCAGCACCTGCGGCGTTTAAACGGAAGTAGGACTGCAGCGGGATCTCAACGGAAACTCCCTTCGGAACATAGACGAAGGAACCGCCGGACCATACAGCGCCGTGGAGGGCCGCGAACTTGTGGTCATGAGGCGTAACGAGCTTCATGAAGTGGTCCTTTACCATATCGGCATATTTGCCGGTCAGGGCACTCTCCATATCGGTGTAGATAACGCCCTGTTCCTCAACTTCCTTGCGGACGTTGTGGTATACGAGCTCGGAGTCATACTGGGCACCCACACCTGCGAGGGATGTGCGCTCTGCCTGCGGGATACCGAGCTTTTCGAAGGTGTCCTTGATCTCTTCCGGAACCTCGGACCAGTCACCCTTCATCTTTGTATTTGCGCGGACATAGGTGGCGATGTTGTCCATGTTTAAACCTTCGATGGACGGGCCCCAGTCCGGAAATTTCATTTCATTATATACTTTTAAGGAGTTCAACCGGAAATCATGCATCCACTGCGGATCATGCTTCTCTTCGGAGATCTTTTCCACAATGTCCTCGGTGAGACCGTTTTTGATACGGTAAGCATCCTTCTCGTCATTGCGGAAGTCGTACATGTTGCGGTCGACGTCCTCAACATACGTCTTTTCCTTCATTAGTTGTTCTCTCCCTTCTCGTTTGCGGAAGCGATAAACTGCTCGAAGCCGTTCTCATTGATCTCATCGACAAGAGAACCATCGCCCTCAGCAACCAGGCGGCCGTCTACAAGAACGTGGGTCTTGTCCACATGGAGAGACTCAAGGATCCTTGTGCTGTGGGTGATGATGAGAAGCGCGCCGTCCTTGCTCTTCTGGAACTCCTCGATTCCCTTGGAAACGGTGCGGACCGCATCGACGTCAAGACCGGAGTCTGTCTCGTCGAGGATCGCCAGGGACGGATTTAAGAGGAGAAGCTGTAAGATCTCCGCTTTCTTTTTCTCACCGCCGGAGAAGCCGACGTTTAAATCACGGAAGCCATAGGACGGGTCCATGTCGAGAACTTCCATTGCTTTCTGGAGTTCTTTGTTGAAGTCCCAGATGCGGACGTTCTTTCCGGTTCTTGCGGAGAGGGCGCTGCGGATGAAGTTGGAGAGGGAGATTCCCGGAACCTCAAGAGGGTTCTGGAAGGAGAGAAACATGCCGAGGCGGGCACGCTTGTCGGCTGCCTCTTTTGTGATGTTCTCACCGCCAAAGAAGATCTCACCGTCTGTAACATGGTAGTTCGGGTTTCCCATCAGGGTACATCCGAGGGTGGATTTTCCGGCACCGTTCGGTCCCATAAGGACATGGGTCTCGCCCTTATTGATGGTTAAGTTGATTCCGTGCAGGATGGACTTCTCTTCCACATCCACGGAGAGGTTTTTTACATTTAATAATGGTTCTGACATATCGGATTCCTCCATGTAACGTATTGTATAAAATTTTATAAGATCATGTGTTTCATGAATACGCAGAGCCGGTTTTATGCGGCTTTGCGGTTAGTCAAGACTAAACCTAGTCATTCACTAGGTGATGCAGTGATATTATAACCGGGCAGGGGAAAATATGCAAGGAGCAATTCCTACAAAGCTACTATGAATTGGTATTTTATTTGATACAATACAGGGGAGAGAGTTCAGAAAGACGACGCAAGCTTGTTTGCAGGAGACTTTTTGGACTCTCTCCCCGCCCGGAGCGGAGCGTAGACGTGGGAGCACGAAGTGCGGAACGATTCGGTATTGTGCTTTGCAGAATATGAACAAACCTTACGAAAATCTAAAATCATTATAAACTGGAAAATCATGTATTGACAGAATGACAGGGTGTCACTATAATGATGACGGGTTGTCACTTTTTACAAACAGAGGGAGTGCCGAAAGCGCTTTCTTTCATATAAGAAAGAGGGGAGATGGAATTATGCCGACCGAGCGGTTTATGCGGCTTCCGAAAGAAAAAATTGAAGCAATTCGGATCGCAGCGGCAAAGGAGTTCATGAGAGTGCCTCCGGAGGAGGTGTCGATCAACCGGATCGTACACGATGCGGACATATCGAGAGGAAGCTTTTACACATATTTTGAAGATAAACAGGATCTCCTGAAATGGCTGATCTGTAATCAGGCGGAACGACATTTCAATGGTTATATTACTGCACTGGAGACAAATGGCGGCGATCTGTGGGATATGTTTGAAAATGTCTTCGACATGGGAATCGATTCCATGGAAGAATCGGGACTTTTAGAGATCTTCCAGAACCTGATCAGAAGCGCAAAACTGGTCGAACTTTTTAGGGGCGGACCGGATTGTGACCCGGAGGCAGTCGAAGCGAACAGGGTATTTCTGAATCGGCTCTACGAACACATAGACCATGAACGGTATCCGCTGGATCAGGATATACTTTTTGAACTGATCGAGATGCAGATGGTCGTTTTACTGATGTCGATCAAAAAGTTCTTCCGGGACGGAGAGGCGAGAGAAGACGCTTCTGCATATTACAAACGTCATATCCATATGCTTCATTACGGCATATGTGAATATAAAAAAGAGCACAGCAAGAAAGAGTAACGCCGGACAGAGCGTTGCGGGAAAAGACCAGACACATGGATCGCTGCTGATATATATGTAAAGATCCGAGAAAATGTTTCAAAGCAGCATGGTATAAAATAAGGAGGAGACATGAAAAAAGCAGGTAAGATCGTAATCGGACTCGTTTGCGTCGGCGCATTCGGAGCCCTGATGGTTACAAGATTTATGAAACAGGATGAGCCGATCGAGGCCGTTCCGAACCCGACTGTCGTTGTACAGACTCCGGAGACAGGAACCATCGAGCTCTCCACAGGACTCACAGGAACCGTGGAGCCGGCTGACCAGGTATATATCATCCCGAAGGGAAGCGGAGAAGTCCTGGAGGTTTATGTAAACCAGGGTGACACCGTACAGAAAGGACAGAAGCTGTTCCGCATCGACAACAAGCAGTTAGACGCGGCGAGAATCACATTAAACACAGCCCAGGTATCCGTAAACGATGCCCAGACATCCTTAAACAGAATGAAGGCCCTCTACGAGAGCGGGGATATCTCCTCCCAGGCCTACGAGCAGACCGTGAGCGCCCTGTCCATGGCACAGCTCCAGTATGATTCCGCGAAGTTAAACTACGATACCCAGAACGAAAATACAGTTGTCACAGCACCAATCGCCGGTGTACTCGAGCAGTTCAGCGTGGATGTCCATGACATGTCCGCGGCTGGCTCCGTTGCAGGAGTTGTGTCCGGCGCAGGCGGAAAGACACTGACATTCAACGTATCTGAGCGTGTCGTGAAAGGCTTAAATATCGGTGATCCGGTGACCGTGGAAAAGAATGGCACAGATTACAGCGGCGCGATCTCCGAGATCGGCAGCATGGTGGACGCGTCCACAGGACTTTTCAAAGTGAAAGCCACATTAGGTGACGCGGACGGACTCGCCAGCGGAACCATGGTAAAAGTATACGTGACAGCTGAGAAGGCTGAGAACGTTATGGTTCTCCCGGCAGACTGCGTAAACTACAGCAACGGCGACGCTTACGTCTATACATATGATGCCACAACATCCACAGCGAAGAAGACTCCGGTGGAAGACGGCCTCATCGATTCCGACAAGATCCAGATCGTTTCCGGACTTTCCTATGATGACGAGGTCATCACAAGCTGGTCCAAGGAGCTCTACGACGGAGCTGCGGTAAATCTCCAGGGAGATGAGGACAGCACAGACAGCGCCGCAGAAGACAGCACAGCAGCAGAAGAGACAACAGAAGCCGCAGAAACGGCAGCAAAATAAGGAGGCACAAAGAACATGGGACTTACCAAAAAGGTCTTACAGCGGCCGGTCACAACCGTTCTTGTTGTGCTCTGCCTGATCGTCTTCGGTCTCAGCTCAGTTCTTTCATCCCAGCTTGAGCTGATTCCGGATATGGATATGCCGATGCTCATCATCAGCGCGACTTACCCGGGAGCAAGCCCGGATGACGTGGATGAGCTGGTGATCAGTAAAATAGAGGATGAGATCGGAACGCTTTCCGGCGTCGATTCCATCACCAGTATGTCTTCCGAAAACTTCGGACTTGTCCTGATCCAGTATGACTATGACCAGGATATCGATAAAGCATATGATGATTTAAAGAAAAAGATGGACGGAATCAAGTCAGATCTCCCGGACGATGTGGACACCCCGACGATCATCGAGATGGACATCAACAGTACCGCGTCCATCACCCTCGCCGTCAACAACGACAGCGTGGATAACCTCTATAACTACGTAAACGACGAGGTAGTTCCGGAGATCGAGAAACTGACCTCCGTAGCCAGCGTTGACGTAGCCGGCGGCCAGGAAGCTTACATCAAAGCCGAGCTGATTCCGGAAAAATTAAGTCAGTATCACTTGAGCATGAGTTCTATCGTTGCAGCGCTTAAGACTGCCGACTTCTCCATGCCGATCGGCAGCACCGATGTTGGTAATAAGAGTCTTTCCGTCACATCCGGATCGACCTTCGACACGATGGAGCTGTTAAAGAAGATCCCGATCACCCTGGGCAACGGAAACATCATTTATATGGAAGATGTTGCCAATATTTACAGCACAGTCCAGGATAAAGACAGTATCGGACGCTACAACGGCAAGGACACGATGACCGTTTCTGTAAAGAAGAATCAGGACAGCGACCATATCTCCGTATCCAAGGCAGTTCAGGAGACCATGGATAACTTAAAGGCGGATGATCCGTCCTTAGAGTACGTCGTTATCAATGACTACAGCGACAATATTACCGAGTCCTTAAACAGCGTATTCCAGACCATGGTCATGGCAGTCGTTGTCGCGATGATCATCATCTGGCTGTTCTTCGGCGATATCAAGGCGTCCCTAATCGTCGGAACATCCATTCCGGTATCGATCTTAGCGGCGCTGATCCTCATGAGAGCCATGGGATTCACGTTAAACGTTATCACCTTGTCGAGCCTGGTACTCGGTGTAGGTATGATGGTCGATAACTCCATCGTCGTTTTGGAGAGCTGTTTCCGATTTACAGACAGAGGCGGTTTCGTGGAAGCGAGAAAAGCGGCTATCGACGGTACCGGCGCGGTGCTGGCCTCTATCATCGGCGGCACGGCGACCACCTGTGTCGTATTTATCCCGCTGGCACTGATCTCCGGTATGAGTGGACAGATGTTCGGACCGTTAGGATTCACCATCGTATTCTGTATGGTTGCGTCCTTACTCTCCGCGATGACATTAGTACCGTTATGTTATGTATATTATCTTCCGAAAGAGCGTGAGCACACTCCGGCATCCGGTATTATGAACGCACTTCAGACCGGTTACCGTTCCTTAATGGAAACACTCTTAAAGAGAAAAGCCATGGTTATGAGAACCGCAGTGATCCTCGTGATCTTCTCCCTGTTACTTGCGACAAAGCTCGATATGGAGTTAATGCCATCCGATGACCAGGGAACTATCGCGGTGACTATCGAGACCCAGCCGGGCCTTAAGATCGAGGAGGTCGACAAGATCCTTCAGAGAGCGGAAGAATACGTGACCCAGGATCCGGATCTCGACTCTTACATGCTCTCCTATGGAAGTTCCGGACTGTCCATGAGCATGGGCAGCAGCGGAGCGACGCTGACCGCCTACTTAAAGGATGACAGAAGCCGAAAGACAGACCAGGTCATCAAAGAGTGGAAGCGCGACATGCAGAGATGGTCTGACTGCTCCGTAAGCCTTGAGAGCCAGGGATCCATGAGCAGCAGCATGGCGATGAACAGCGCGGAAGACCTGGAGTACATCCTCGTCAGCACCCAGTACGACGAGTTAAAGCAGGCATCTGATCAGATCGTTTCCGAACTCCAGAAGCGCTCCGATGCCACAAATATCCATTCCTCCCTTGAGAACAGCGCTCCGCTTGTAAAGATCAACGTGGATCCGGTCAAGGCAGCGGCAGAGGGACTTACCCCGACAGCGGTCGCATCCCAGATCTACATGATGGTCAGCGGAACGACAGCTACCTCATTAAATGTGGACGGAAATGACATCGATGTCAAAGTAGAGTACGCGGACGATGAGTATGACACCATCGATAAGCTCCAGGGAATCGTTCTCCCGACAGCCACAGGCGGTTCTGTAGCTCTTATGGACATCGCGGACATCGGTTTCAAGGACAGCCCGCAGAGTATCACAAAGAGCGATAAGCAGTATCAGGTGACCATCACAGGTACCCTGACAGAAGGCGCAGACAGCTCCACAAAACAGGAGATCCAGAAAGACGTGATTGATAAGTACTTATCCAACACGATCTCCATGAAGGAAAACTCCACGACTAAGATGATGAACGAGGAGTTCGCATCCCTGGGTCAGGCCATCGCGACAGCCGTATTCTTGGTATTCGTAGTCATGGCGGCACAGTTCGAGTCTCCGAAGTTCTCCCTGATGGTTATGACGACGATCCCGTTCGCGCTCATCGGTTCCTTCCTGTTCTTATGGTTAGTGGACTGCCCGATCAGCATGACCTCCCTGTTAGGTTTCTTAATGCTCGTCGGAACCGTAGTTAACAACGGTATCCTGTACGTCGATACGGCGAACCAATACAGGGCAACGATGGACTTTGAGAAGGCAGTCATCGAGGCCGGCGCGACACGTATGCGCCCGATGTTCATGACGACCTTAACAACGATTGTGGCGATGATCCCGATGGCAGCGGCTTACGGAAAATCCGGTAAGACCATGCAGGGCCTTGCGCTGGTAGACGTCGGCGGACTTACCGTTTCCACCATCATGGCACTTCTTGTTCTTCCGGTATTCTATGTGATCATGAGCGGAAAGAAGAAAAACAAGAAAGAGATCGAAGATGTAGACTAAGGTCTTTGAGTATTGAAAAGCGGATCCCTGCAGAGCCCGCAGGAGACGGCCGATTCCCTCAAGGGAGGCGGTCAGACGGAATGCGGAATGCTCTGTGGGGTTTCCTGCTTTTGGAAGCGGCAGGCGGGGGATGAAAATTGCCACTGGATTGCCGTATTTGGAAAGAAAATGTAAGAGAAAAGTTATTGAGTTTCAGTGATGAAACAGGTATGCTCATAGATGGAGGGAAACCTATGAGACGAAATAAATGGAAAAAAGCAGGTCTGATCATGCTCTCGGCAGCTTTTATGGGAAGCTTTTCCATGGCGACCATGAGCGCAGGAATTCTTGCTTTCGCATCGACGAAAGATGTCGCAATTACAGAATATGATGATGCGACCCTTGAAAAGTTTAAGGATAACACCCTGGAATACTGGGAGATTCCGGGACTGATCGAGCGGTATAATACGGATTATCAGAATCAGCTGCAGAAGTATTATTACAATCCAGGCGGATCCACGGGCCTTACAAAAGACCAGATGCTGGCGCTGGCGGCGGATCTCCGCACGGAAGCGGATGAGCTGGAGAATGACGCGGATGACATAAAAGATGATCATTCATCCCGGGATGAGTATAAAGGCTACAGAACGAATATGCATGCCCTGCGTGCATATGCACAGCAGCTGGAAGATGTTGCAAATGGAAAAAAGGGCGGCAGTTCAGCGCTCCGCGGACTTCGTATCGCAAGAAATGAGAAGACAAAGACCGCAAGGGAAGCGATGCGCACTTATGAGACATTAAAGGATCAGTATGATATTGCTGCCTTAAATCAGGAGATTGCAAAGCAGAATTACGAGGCTGCGCTGAAGAAAAAAGACCTCGGAATGATGTCCACGGAAGATGTATTGACTGTGGAGGATGCCTTAAATTCCGCAAATGGAAGTGTACTCCAGGCGGCATCCAGTCTCAACAGCCAGAAACAGACATTGATCACAATGTTAGGCTGGGAGTACAACGCAAACCCAGAGATCACAAAAGTGCCGGAGCCGGAGCTCTCGGTGATCGATTCTTTTGATCCGAAGAAGGACGAGGAGAAAGCCATCGAAATGAACTATACGCTGTATGACACGAGAATGGCGACCACGAAAGCAAAGAGCGGACAAAGCGGCACGATGACTGTCGTGGAGAAAGCAAGGAAGATTAAGGACCAGGAAGATTCAATTCGTTCTTCACTGGATCTTATGTATCAAGATCTGAAACAGAAACAAAAGGCTTACGAGGCGTCTGAGACGCTTTACGAGGCCGCAAAGGCCGATAAGGCAGCAGCTGACAGAAAGAACGCCCTGGGAATGCTGAGCCGCCAGGAATACCTCCAGAAGGAGGTTTCATGGCTTTCCAGTGAGGCATCCCACACAGCGGCAAAGCTCGACCTTACAGGAGCGATCGAAAATTATCAGTGGGCGCTTGAGGGACTTCTCGATATCGGTTCCTCATCGCAGAGCTAAAGGAGAATCAGAATGAAAAGAAATTTAACAGGACGTGTGATTCCGGCAGCACTTGCGCTTGCGCTTGCGGCAGTGCCTGTGAACTCTTTCGCGGCAACAAAAGCGGTTCAGGCAACTGGTGTTGCGGATGAGAACGGATTCGTATCCCAGCCGGGAAATGAATATGATGACGAGACGATGAAGAAGCTGGCAGACAATGTGCTGGAATATGATGAAATCGAAAAACTCGTTGAAGTGTATAGCCCGACGTTTAAAACTGTAAAGGAAACCTACTCTGATAAGAAGGACGCAGCCAAGGATGTTGTGAAACTGAAATCAAAACTGCTGGATAGCTCAGGAGAACTTTCAGATACGGCAAGTACATTGAAGGGATCTCTTGACCAGGCAAAAGAAATGATTGGTAAAGTTCCGGCAATGACTCCAACCAACTATGCACAGCTC
This sequence comes from uncultured Eubacteriales bacterium, assembly GCA_963622995.1. GTDB lineage: Bacteria > Bacillota > Clostridia > Lachnospirales > Lachnospiraceae > Pilosibacter. The sequence continues at coordinate 11,906 of CAVFLH010000043.1, forward strand.
TACTACAGTTCAGAACTTCTGGACTACCAGGCAGACGCAATTGCACTGCAGGGTGACAGCCTGGAGCAGGTATCTCCGGAGCAGATGCATATCAAGCTTGTGGACAGCACCCGCGCAGCTCTGACCGCCGGTGCCCAGAGCGCCATGATCGGCTACAAGCAGTTAAAGCTCAACGAGGAGAGCCTGGAGAGCGGACTCACACTTTTGGAGGCAGTTTACCAGTCCACCCAGAACCAGGCGGCCAACGGTCTTGCGACCCAGAGCCAGGTTCTCGACGCGAGACAGCAGTTAGAGTCCACCCAGGCTACAAAGCTGACTCTGACATCCAGTGAGCAGAAGCTCCGCCAAACTCTCTGCACGATGCTTGGATGGAAGTACGACGCGAAGCCGGAGATCAAGGATGTTCCGGCAGCTGACCTCACAAGAATCGACGGAATGAACCCGGAGAAGGACAAACAGGTGGCTCAGGATAACAACTTCACGATCCGCTACAACGTGCTGGATCTCGACAACAAGGATGCAGGTTCCGTCGAATACCAGAACTTACAGCGCACGATCAAGCAGGAGAAGGAAGAAGTCGCTTCCTCCCTTGTAAACCTCTACAACGACGTTCTCCAGAAGAGAAACGAGCTCCAGACCGCAAAGGCAGCTTACGAACTGGAGAAGACGAAGCTGGAGACCGCCGAGAGAAAATGGCAGCTCGGAACCATCGGACGTCTTGAGTATATGCAGCAGCAGAACTCCTTAAAGACGAAGGAGATCGCGGTGAAGACCGGCGACCTCTCACTGTTCCAGGCGATGGAGACATATGACTGGGCGGTTAAGGGGAACTTAAGTCTTAGTCAGTAAGCTGTTGATGCGCTGAAAGCAGCGTTATTGGCAGGTGTTTTTGGGGAAAATCAGTTCCCGGAAAACAGTTCAGCGATTCGAAAACGAATTTTCACAGTGGGCAGGGAAGTGGTTCTCTGCTCACTTTTTTTACGGACAGAGCTGCCTGTGCTGTCAGAACTGTCTGAACTTGAGCCGTCTGGGGTATTCTTCAGAGTACAGGCTGGTCCTGCCTTTAAAAGCGCCTGAAAATCGTCTTCCGGAATCAAACTTTTCAGCGTCTCCTTCGATTCCTCCGGCATCGATGCATGAACGCTGTCCGTGTAGCATAGGGATGGATACAGGACGCACCAGAAGTTGTGTCCGGCGCCGCTGCCGATCGTTACCCGGACCGCTTCGTACATTCCCGCAGGAAACGTCATGTCCCCGTAGGTGCGGACCGGAAATTCACATGTCTCGATCCCCACATGTACACCATAGTCGTAGCCCTCACTGTGGATAAAGTCCTCCGCGGCGGCTTCCAGTGTGGACGATTCGGACCAGATGTATGTTTTCAGGGCTTCTTTGTCTGAGATATCCTCTGCGTCGGCCCCGTCCCGGATCTTTTCCAGAAGAAGATCCTTCACCCGAAGCTTTAACGCCTGGTCTTCAGCGGAATCGCTGTTTGCGAGAACATGAAACCGCAGGATGGAGGGGGCAATGCGGG
>CAVFLH010000043.1:13449-17335 GCA_963622995.1 uncultured Eubacteriales bacterium
GATAAAAAAGCATAAAATAGAGAGACAAAACCGATATGTTCGTTTCATAGATACACCTTCTTTACTTTTTTTATGTAAACCACAGTTTCCCCGAATGCCGGTTCGAAAAAAAGAACATACCGCCGTGGGAATCTGCCGTTATTTCCTATTTGTAATTATTCCCAGTTGTGCTATAATCTAAACGATAAGATGTCAAAACAGCCCGTCCAGTGCCTGTACATCTGAGTGAACGATTCGGGTGCACAGGCGCTGACCGGGAATTTTATTAGAAAATCAGAGAGGAATTAAAAATCATGGAAAAGAAAAATGTCGTTGTCCTGTTCGGCGGACAGTCATCTGAGCATGTGGTATCCTGCATGTCCGTACAGAACGTGGCAGCAAATATCAACGAGGAAAAATATAATGTGATCTTAGTCGGAATCACAGAGGACGGACACTGGGTAAAGGTAGACTCCTTAAGCCAGGTAAAAGATGATACATGGAGAGAGTCCAAGGCCGGAGCAGTCCTGTCCCCGGACGCAAAGGAGAAATGCCTCATCGTCACAGAGAACGGAAACTTCGAGAAGGTTCCGGTAGACGTTGTGTTCCCGGTTCTTCACGGCCTCTACGGCGAGGACGGAACCGTACAGGGAATTCTGGAGCTTGCAAAGATCCCGTATGTGGGCTGCGGCGTTCTCGCCTCCGCAGTATCCATGGATAAGCTTTCCACAAAGCGCATGGTAAACGGCCTGGGCATCTGCCAGGCTGCATATGTTCCGGTTATGAAAGAAGAGTTAAAGAATATGGACGCAGTGATCGCAAAGATCGAGAAAGAGATCCCGTATCCGGTATTCGTAAAACCGTCAAACGCTGGTTCCTCCAGAGGTGTTACAAGAGCAGACAACCGCGAGGATCTGATCTCCGGCTTAAAGGAGGCAGCTGACAATGACCGCCGTATCCTTGTGGAGGAGATGATCGTGGGACGTGAGATCGAGTGCGGCGTATTCGGCGACGGCGCTTCCACAAAGGCATCCGGTGTCGGCGAGATCCTGGCTGCGGCTGAATTCTATGATTTCGACGCAAAATACTACAACGCGGAGTCCAAAACTGTCGTTGATCCGGAACTTCCGAACGGAACTACAGAGCGCGTCCGCGAGGCAGCTGTGAAGATCTTCAACGCTGTCGACGGCTACGGTTTATCCCGCGTGGACTTCTTCGTAAAGGCTGATGGAACAGTTGTATTCAACGAGATCAACACACTTCCAGGCTTCACCGCCATCAGCATGTACCCGATGTTATGGGAGGCAAGAGGCGTAAACAAGAAGCAGCTGATCGATGATCTGATCGACCATGCATTTAAGAGATCCGAGAGATAAAAAATACGATTTCAGCGGTCCGTGCCTATGGTGTGCGGACCGTTAAAAAATGATATATCAGGGGAGTTTTACATGACAAAGGACATTTTAGTCCGTGTCCGGGGAGTACAGACGATCGGTGAGGAAGAGGACACGGTCGAGATGATCACCCCGGGGACGTATTATGTGAAAAACGGCAAGCAGTATCTGATCTACGATGAGTCGCTTGACGAGACGGGCACACCGACCCACAATACGGTGAAAGTGATGAAGAACCGGATCGAGGTCACGAAGCGCGGCCTGGTGGAGAGCCACATGATCTTTGAGCCGGGAAGGCGGACAAAGGCGAATTACCGGACGCCCATGGGACTGTTTTTAATGGGGATCACGACCTCTCTCATCGAGGTCGAGGAGGACGAAGAGTCCATTCTCTTAAAAATCAAGTATTCCATGGAGATGAACGGGGAGTACGCTTTTGACTGCAGTACGGAGATACTGGCGTCATCAAAAAAGGATGAGGTATTGGGAATCCAGATGTAGGGGAAAGTCTTGATGTGGGGATATTGGACGGTTACAGAAATACACATCTCCCGACTGCTCATGGGAGATGATTAAAAAAGAAAGGGCGCAGCTGACTGCGGACGACATTCTGGGTAATGGTTACCGAGAGCAGCTGTGAGAGGACAAAAGAGGTATGAAGAGTTTTTTAGTCGCAGTTAATGCGGTCATCCCGTTCTTCTGTTATCTGGCACTCGGATATACGATGAAGGTCAAGGGCGTTGTATCGGAGGAATTTCTGCAGAAGCTGAACCAGATGGTCTTCAAGGTATTTTACCCGTTCATGACCTTCTACAATATCTATAAGGCGGATGCGGATTCCCTTCCGAGACCGATCCTTTTGATTTTTGCGGGTGTCAGCATTCTCGTTGTGGAGGCGGTCCTGATCGTGATCGTTCCGAAAATAGTAAAAGAGAACCCGAGACGAGGCGTTATCATCCAGGCGATTTTCCGAAGTAACTTCGTCCTGTTTGGACTTCCGCTTACGATCGCGGTATTCGGAGATTCTGCGGCATCCATCGCAGCCATGATGGTTACGGTCGTTGTGTCGATCTACAATACCACATCCGTGTTTATTCTTGAGATGTTCAATGGGGAAGGAAAGTCGGATATCAAGAAAACTCTGAAGGCGGTGGCATCGAACCCGTTACTGCAGGGTGCTGTTGTGGGACTGATCTTCTTCTTCCTTGGAATCAAGCTTCCGTCAAGTCTCGTGACCCCGATCGCGGCATTCTCCAATATGACGTCTCCGTTAGCAATCTACATTCTCGGCGGAACCTTACAGTTCAGGGCGATCCGGAAAAACCTCAAATATCTGGTTCCGACACTTGCCTGCAAGCTGTTTGTTCTTCCGGCAATCATCATCGCCATCGCTTATGCGTTTGGACTCCGTGACCTGGAATTATTCCTTCTCATTGCGATCTACGCGACACCGGTTGCAGCCGCTTCCTACCCGATGGCCCAGAACATGGGCGGCGACGGAGAGCTTGCCGGACAGTTTGTCGTAATCAGTACGGCGGTATCTATGTTTACACTGTTCCTGTGGATCTTCTTTATGAAATCTGTAGGCTTGATTTAAAATCATATAACGGCAAAAAAGAATCCCATCCGGGAATTGCAGTGGTTGCAGCCGCTGAATTTCTGGGTGGGATTTTTAACTGCCATGCATTTGGAAGAAGCTGCCTGCGGCAGGTTCTGAAGGCGAAATAAAAAAGCCCTGTCTTCTGAGTGAAACGAAATTCATCAGAAGATGGGGCTTTTTCATTTTGTCTTGTTCTTGTCGATTCAGTCTTTTTTGAAAATTCCTGTGATACGCTGACCGAGAGTTTTCTTCTTCGGAAGCGGGATCAGTCCTCCACGCGGAACGGACTTAATCGCTGTGATGTAAAGACCGCTGATCTCAACTTTGACCTCAGTCTTTAACGGGAGCTGAAGGAAGACCTTCTCATCGGCGATCATGGTCATGATCTTTGTGCCGATTTTTGCTTTAACTACCGGAACCTTCATCCGCTTTGCATACCATGGAGTCTGCTCATAAACGATCGGCGGGAGTCCGGCTTCCTTTATTTTCAACTTTTTCTTGTCGATCGCCATCAGACTTACGGTCTGCTTAGCGGCATTGATCGCGCTCTGCTGTTCTACCTGGCGCTTTTCCATCTTACGTCCGAGGAAGTAAAGCACAGCGAGGATAACGACAAGGATCAGGAGAATGACAAGAATGACATTTGCTACGATACTCCAGTTCATGTGGATACCTCCAATGTGTTCACGTTCGCCCTAAAGCATAGGGCATTACTCGTAAATTATACCATCGCAGGTATAAAAGCGCAAGCGGTTTTCAAGCAGAGGATGTATCAACATAAGAACATAAGAAGCCGGTCTCATAAAGTTAAATTCCCTCTTTAATGTTCGCAAAATAGAAAAGATGTGTGGCGGGCATTGCTGAGACTTCTAAAAATAAATAGAGAAAAAATTTGTGAATATTCAAAATGATA
>CAVFLH010000044.1:0-16889 GCA_963622995.1 uncultured Eubacteriales bacterium
GTCAACGCGCCGGGAGCCATCGAGATCCCGGAGAGTTTTTTAAATGAGGCACGTCAGTTCCGGGAACTGAACATGCGCTATGCGTGTGCGATTCGGGAAGTGAAGACAAAATTAGAGGTATTGAACGATGATCTGGCGATCCGGAATCAGAGAAATCCGATCCAGATGATCAAATCCAGGGTGAAGAAGCCGGAGAGTATTATCGAGAAGCTTCACCGCCGCGGTTTCCCGATCTCCGTAAAATCGGTGCGGGAAAACCTTTACGATGTGGCGGGGATCCGCGTAATCTGTTCCTTTGTGGACGATATCTATACGGTGGCTGAGATGCTGGCGCGGCAGGATGATATCAATGTCCTCATGGTAAAGGACTATATCCGCTGCCCGAAGGTCAACGGATACCGCAGCTACCATATGATTATCGAGGTTCCGGTGTTCTTTTCTGACCGGAAGGAAAATATGCGGGTCGAGGTCCAGATCCGCACCATCGCGATGGATTTCTGGGCGAGCCTGGACCATCAGATGAAGTATAAGAAAGACGTGGACGATGCCAGCGAGATCAGCGACGAACTGAAAGAGTGCGCCGAGGTGATCGCGCAGACGGATCTCAGGATGCTGGCGCTCCGTCGGAAGATCGAGGACCGGGAGAATAAGGAGAATCCGCTTCAGTTTGATAAGGATCCAATTTAATAGAGATAGCAGCACAGGGTTTCGGTGATACGGAACCCTGTTTTTTTGTACAGGGCGAGCGCTGGGGCGTTGTCGCCGGATACCTGGAGAAGGACTGGGCGTGGGGGCATAGTGACAACGGCAGAAATTGCGGAGCCAGTGCCGGAATCGTCTGTGGATCGAGCGCTGGAATCTGTTTTTTTGCCCGGAGCGCGGGAAGTACCGTCGATGTTTCTTTCCAGTAGCTGTGTAAGCACCTCATTCAAAAATTTCGTCCCGTATCCCATACCCCGGCAAGTTTCTTCCACTTCAAAACCATAGAGGTAATAATGAGATGGAAAGATGAAGAAATTGATAACTACGTGGTCGGAATGAAAGCACAGGGTCGGTGTGTCATCAATATCCAGAAATTCCGGGTGGATACTGATGCTTGAGGTGGATGGAACGGTGGAAGAATGCGGGGAATCAGTACGGCTGACAGCGATGAAAAAATTCTCCGGCAGCAGTTCCATCATATGTTCCTCGGAATCCAGTTCCGCCCCGATCGCCTCCAGAACGGCGGTAGCGGCAGAATTCTTCTTATCCGCATAAAAAATTAACTCCGAATCTTCCGGCAGTTCATCAATTCCCGCATCCAGAAGCTCCGAAAAGAGTCCCTGCCCGCGAAATTCCGGATCCGTGAAGGCAGAACATTCGTAGAGCAGGTCCTCCATCGGGATAAAGGCGATGGCGGAGACGATGGCACCGTCATGCTCAAAATAGAGAAAAAGATCGGATTCCTCAAAGGGAAAAGAAAGGGAAGTTTCGTCCATGTTTGTGCATTTATTTACCATGGTTTGGATCTGCCTGGTCTGGGAAGAATCAAGGGAAGAGGCCCTGTGTAATTTCATGAAAAATCCTCCTGAAAAAACCGGAAAATTTCCGGACATTATTTATTGGAACAATAATTGATGCAACGGAATAACATCCCGATTCCGGGCAGTGGAATGCTTTACGGATTGCGGGAGCACGCAGTGTGGAGCGATCCTGTATCGGAACGTGTAATGGCTCTTTTGCCCCCAATATCATGAACATAAGTATATACAGAAAAATCGTCCAATTCAAGAAATTTTCCGTGCTTTTTTCTATTGCCGTTCCGCATAAGCGGTGCTAAAATGGTTGCTAGTCTTTACGTGAGACAACAAAATGAGGAGGAAACATTATGAAGTACGTGAAGGAAATTGTGATCATCTTCGGGATTACAATGGTCGGAGAACTCTTAAACAAGTTCATTCCGCTTCCGGTTCCGGCTGGTGTATACGGACTGTTTATTCTGTTAGGCGGTCTGTGCAGCGGAATCATCAAGCTCTCCGACGTGGAAGTTACGGGAAACCTGCTTCTGGATCTGATGCCGGTGATGTTTATCCCGGCGGCTGTGGGAATCATCGATAAGATCGAAGAACTGAAGGCTGTCATGATCCCGATGCTCATCATCACTTTCGTGACCACATTCATCGTCATGGCCATCACCGGAAAGACGGCGGAGTGGATCATCAAGAGACAGAAGAAGGGAGCAAACTAGAGATGCCGTTATATTTTGGAGTATTTATAAGTCTTTTCGCATACCTGATCGGCATGCAGTTAAAGAAAAAATTCGGCTGGCCGGTATTAAATCCGCTGCTCGTCGCAATCATCCTTGTGATCGCGTTCTTGAAGACCACGGGAATCACTTATACCGCCTACAATGAGGGCGCGTCCTACATCAGCTATTTCCTGACCCCGGCGACCGTATGCCTTGCGATTCCGCTCTATAAGCAGCTGGAGCTGTTAAAGAAAAACCTGACAGCTGTCGCGGCGGCTATCACCGCAGGCGTTATCGGAAGTGTTGCCAGCGTCTATGTGATGTCCATGATCTTTAAGCTGGAACATGTCCACTATGTATCTCTGCTTCCGAAGTCCATCACAACAGCCATCGGAATGGGCGTATCTGAGGAAGCCGGCGGAATCGTGACCATGACCATCGTGAGCATCATCATCACGGGAATTCTCGGAAATATCGTTGCGGACGGCTGGTTTAAGATCATCGGAGTCAAGGAACCGATCGCGAAAGGCCTGGCACTTGGAACATCTGCCCATGCTATTGGAACCGCGAAGGCATTGGAGCTCGGTGAGGTAGAAGGTGCCATGAGCAGCCTTTCTATTGCGGTAGCTGGACTTATGACGGTTGTGATCGTGCCGATCATGTCGGGATTGATCTGATCGTTACCCGTATTTTTATAGTCTCATTGGTCCGACCAATGAAAGAAGGAATGTGTCCTGAATGCATGAACCCGCACAAATTTGTAAGCTGCTGTATGTGGCTGTGCGGGGCGAATCAATGTATCAGGGCACATTCTTTTACAGGTGAAATTCAGGTCACCGTGAGAAAATGATGCTGATTCGAGAAAAAATTAAATTTGGGATGGATTTTTGTGCGGGATTGTGCAAAAATTAGATTATGAAAAAGATCTGATTTAAGAAGGAGAGAAAGCCATGGCTGAGAGTGTAAAGAAACGTTCGGAGATCGAGGAACAGTATACCTGGAAACTGGAGGATATGATCGAGTCACCGGAAAAGTTCGAGGAGCTTATGGACGGTGTGGAGGAGCGGATTCCGGAGTATGAGACATACCGGGGAAAACTTGGAAGCTCCGCGGAATACCTGAAGAACTATCTGACATATGATGAGTCAGTGGATGAGACGCTTTCTCTCCTTTATGCGTATGCGATGCAGAAGCGGGACCAGGATACCTCCGTCAGCGAGAACCAGGCCCTGGTATCGAGAGTCCAGTCCCTGGCGGTGAAGGCGATGGCGGCATCTTCCTTCGCGGATCCGGAGATCTTAAGTATCCCGGACGAGAAGATGGCAGAGTATCTGGCATCCCCGGAGCTCGCCCACTATAAGAAGCAGCTGGAGCGCCTGCTTGCGAAAAAGGCCCACATGTTATCGGAAGAGGAGGAGGCGATCTTAGCTGCCGCTTCCGAGATCTCCGGCACCCCGTCATCGGTGTTTGCACTGTTCAACAACGCGGATATCAAATTTGAGCCGGTGAAGGATGAGAACGGGGAGCTTGTGGATGTGACCCACGCGAGATACGGAAAGCTCATCGAGAGCAAGGACAGAGGTGTCCGCGAGGCAGCGTTCCATTCCCTGTATGCCTCCTACCGTCAGTTTGCGAACACCGTGGCTGCAAACTATGAGGGAAATGTCAAGCAGGGCAATTTCTATGCGAGAATGAGAAAATATTCGTCCGCGAGAGTCATGTACCTGGCAGGAAATGAGATCCCGGAAAAGGTTTACGACAACCTGATCGAGTCCGTCCATGACGCCCTGCCGCTGATGCACCGGTACATGAAATTCAGAAAGAACTATATGAAAGTCTCCGAGCTTCACATGTATGATCTCTATGTGCCGCTGACGGAAGATTATGAGAAGACCTACACCTACAAGGAGGCACAGGAGCTGATCTTAAAGGCGCTGAAGCCGTTGGGAGAGGAGTATCTGAACCTCTTAAGAACTGGATTTGAGAACCGCTGGATCGATGTCTATGAGAACGAGGGAAAGAGAAGCGGCGCATACTCCAACAGCGCTTACGGCGTTCATCCGTATGTGCTGATGAGCTTTGACGGCACACTGAATTCTGTCCTCACGCTGGCCCATGAGATGGGACATTCCATCCACTCCTGGTATTCCAACACGAACCAGAGCTACACCTACGCAGGGTACAAGATCTTCGTGGCGGAGGTGGCGTCCACCTGCAATGAGATCCTTGTCTTAAACTACATGATCAACGAGACGAAGGACAGAAAAGAGAAGTTTTACCTGGTGAACCAGCTTGCGGAGCGGTTCCGCACGACGCTTTTCCGCCAGGCGATGTTCGCGGAGTTCGAGTGGGAGACCTACAAGCTTTCCTGGAACGGAACACCGCTCACAAAAGATTTACTCTGCGGTCTTTACCATGAGTTAAATTCGGAGTATTATGGAAAAGAGACCGTGATCGATTCCGACATCGACCACGAGTGGGAGCGGATCCCGCATTTCTACATGCAGTTTTACGTGTACCAGTACGCCACAGGCTTCTCAGCTGCCATGGCCATCGCGAGACGGATCCTGGCAGGCGATACGGAGACCAGGGATGGCTATTTCCGCTTCTTAAAAGGCGGCTGCTCCATGACTCCGGTGAATCTGCTGAAACTGGTAGGCCTTAATATGGAGGAGCCGGAAGTTGTGAATGAGGCTGTGAAGGTGTTTGAGGGACTGCTGGATGAGATGGAAGAACTGGCGTAAGAAATTATAGTGCAGTGTTTGCCGACCAAGAGATAAAGAATCGGCATGAGGGGAAGAGGCGAGCAGTTATGAGTATTTATGAGGCAATTTTTAACCGGTATTCTGTCAGAGAATACCGGATGGAAAAAATTGAGCCGGAGAGACTGGAAGGTCTGAAGCGCTACTTGAAAAACGTGGCGCTTTTAGACGAGGAAAAAACGGTGGAGTTTGAGATCGTGGACAACACCGATGGAAAGCAGAAGGTCCATGGGCTCTGGAAAACGGAAGCGCCGTATTACCTTGCGGTATACTGCGGCGATGACCGCCTGTCCATGCGCAACGCAGGATACGCGGCAGAGCAGGCAGTTCTTTATCTTACATCAAAAGAACTCGGAACCTGCTATCTCGGCGCGACAAAAGCGGGCGAGGACAAAAAAGACGGAATGAAGCGTTTTCTCGTCATTGCCTTCGGCAAGGCGTCCGCAAAGCCGTTCCGCGATTCCTCTTTAGCCCACAGAAACTCCCTGGCGGCCCTCTGCGCCTTCAAGGACGAACCCGGCGAACAGGTCAAGTCGATCCTCCGCGCCGCCCGTCTCGCCCCGTCCTCCTTCAACTCCCAGCCCTGGCGCTTCGTCGTCTACTCCGACCGCCTCTACATCTTCATGAAAAAGACCGCCCCACTCTCCGGGAAAGGCTCAAAGGCGCTAAAAGAGTTCAACATGGGAATCATGCTGTCCCATATCATGCTGGCGGCAGAAGAGTACTGGATGAACATGGAGACGCTGGTGGAGGACCAGTTTGCGAAGAAGGATTATAAGAACGGGGAGTATGTCTGTACGATTGTGTTTCATAGTTGATGGAAAAATAGAATGTGATACAAAGCGGCATCTGGTGTAAATACCGGATGCCGTTTTTTCTGTCACAATATTCCCCAATTCTCCTCAAATTGCAGAAATTTTCCCAACCCTCACATTTCTACTTGAAACCCGAAACACCATATGCTAAAATTGGTAAGAATAAGGTGTTGTAGAAACGTAACTACATCGGAGGAGGAAACTATGATCAGTCAGCTCATACAGAAGATTCAGAAGACAAAGGCACCGATCTGCGTCGGTCTTGACCCTATGTTAGGTTATATCCCGAACCATATTGTCCAGAGAGCATTTAAGGACTTCGGCGAGACGATGGAAGGAGCTGCCGAGGCTGTATGGCAGTTCAACAAAGAAATTATCGATAACACTTATGACTTGATTCCCTCAGTGAAACCGCAGATTGCAATGTATGAGCAGTTTGGCATTGAGGGTCTTAAAATATATGCCCGCACCATCGAGTACTGCCAGAACAAGGGACTCCTTGTGATCGGTGACGTAAAGAGAGGCGATATCGGATCCACTTCCTCCGCATATGCAGTTGGACATATCGGAAGCGTAAAAGTTGGAAGCAACGTATGCCGCGGCTTCAATACTGACTTTATCACCGTAAACCCGTACCTCGGAACAGACGGAATCAAACCGTTCGTCAATGTCTGCAACGATGAGGACAGAGGACTCTTCGTTCTTGTTAAGACCTCCAACCCGTCCAGCGGCGAGTTCCAGGACCGCCTTGTAGACGGAAGACCGCTCTACGAGTTAGTCGCTGAGAAGGTCGTTGAGTGGGGCGAAGCCAGCATGGACGGCAATTACAGCAACGTAGGTGCCGTTGTGGGCGCTACATATCCGGAGATGAGCAAGATCTTAAGAAAGCTCATGCCGAAGACATACTTCCTTGTACCGGGCTACGGCGCACAGGGCGGTACGGCAAAAGACTTAATGCACTGCTTCAACGAGGATGGTCTCGGAGCTGTCGTAAACTCCTCCAGAGGAATCATCGCTGCGTACAAGCAGGAGAAATACGCAAAGTTCGGTCCGGAACATTTCGCAGAGGCATCCAGACAGGCCGTTATGGATATGATCGCGGATATTAACTCCGTATTATAATTAATAGAGTATATTGGTAACTGTTTAGTAGGTCTGCGCACTTGCTGCGCTGACCGTAAGAAAGCTTTGCGGCAGCAGGCAAAAATCCATTGACGAAGTCAATTTAGGATGGATTTTTGCACGGAGCTGTGAAGGAACTGAGCAGCTGCGTACATTGAAAAATTGATCAGCCATGGCATTCAGTTGTCCGTGGCTGATGTGTTGTAACCGTATAAAAAACAGTGTTCCGAGGAGCCGCAAAATCCCCCGGGACACTGCAAAAAACCAGGAGGAAACCATGGCACAGAAAAAAGTAAACGCTGTGATCCACAGCCAGGAGAAGCTGGCGGAGGGAATCTACAGCATGTGGCTTGACGCACCGGAGATGGCAAAGGCAGCCGTACCGGGACAGTTTATCGCTGTTTACACCAATGACCAGTCAAAACTTCTGCCGCGCCCGATCAGTATCTGTGAGGCGGACAAGGAGAACGGAAGACTGCGGATCGTTTACCGCATCGCGGGAGCCGGAACAAAGGAATTTTCCGCATACAAGGCAGGCGACACCCTCGATATTATGGGACCGCTGGGAAATGGATTCCCCTTAAAGAAGAAAAAGGCATTCTTAATCGGCGGCGGAATCGGAATCCCGCCGATGTTAGAGCTTGCTAAGAATCTCGACTGCGAGAAGACAGCAGTTATCGGTTACAGAGATAAAGAGACATTCCTCGCGGACGAGCTTCGCAAATACGCCGATGTCGTGATCGCGACAGAGGACGGAAGCGTCGGAACAAAGGGAAATGTCATCGATGCGATCCGCGCAGAGAAGTTTACCGCGGATATCATCTACGCATGCGGACCGACTCCGATGTTAAAGGCATTAAAGGTCTACGCTATGGAGAACGGAATCGAGTGCTACCTCTCCTTAGAGGAGAAGATGGCATGTGGAATCGGTGCCTGTCTTGGCTGCGTATGCCACAGCAAGGACATCGATGAGCACAGCAATGTGAGAAACAAGAGGATCTGCAAGGACGGCCCGGTATTCCGCGCTGAAGAAGTAGAGCTTCTGACTCCGGACGAGCAGCGCGAGCGCATCGCCTCCGGCATCATGATCAAAAAGGAGGAGCAGGCATGAATACAAAAGTAACACTTGCCGGTGTAGAGTTAAAGAACCCGGTTATGACCTGTTCCGGTACCTTTGGTTCCGGTATGGAATACGGCGAGATGATCGACCTGAACCGTCTCGGCGCTGTTGTCACAAAGGGAATCGCGAACGTTCCGTGGCCGGGAAACCCGACCCCGCGTGTGACGGAAGTTTACGGCGGAATGCTTAACGCTATCGGTCTCCAGGGCCCGGGCGTTGACGTGTTCATGAAGCGCGATGTTCCGTTCTTAAGACAGCATGACACAAAGCTCATCGTCAATGTCTGCGGTAAATCCGAGAGCGACTACGTGGATGTTGTTGAGCGTCTTGCTGACGCTGACGTGGACATGCTCGAGATCAATATCTCCTGCCCGAACGTAAAAGAGGGCGGAATCGCCTTCGGCCAGGATCCGAAATGCGCGGAGCAGATTACAAAGGCGGTAAAGAAAGTCGCAAAACAGCCGGTGATCATGAAGCTTTCACCGAACGTTACGGATATCGCCGAGATGGCGAGAGCCGTTGAGGCAGGCGGAGCTGATGTGGTATCCCTGATTAACACCATCACAGGAATGAAGATCGATATCAACAAGCGCACATTTGCCCTGGCAAACAAGACCGGCGGCATGTCCGGTCCGGCAATCAAACCGGTGGCTGTCCGCATGGTATACCAGGTTGCCAACGCCGTAAAGATCCCGGTGATCGGAATGGGCGGCATCATGACAGCTGAGGACGCGCTGGAGTTCATCCTCGCAGGCGCGACAGCAGTGTCCATCGGAACCGCAAACTTCATCAACCCGGATACAACGATCCAGGTGATCGAGGGTATTGAGGCGTACATGAAGAAGTATGGTGTGGAAGATATCCACGAGTTAATTGGTGCAGTGCACTAACAGTGGGTGATCCGCACATTGTTGTGAGACGTATGAAAACAAGGACAGCTGGTAAGACGCCGGGCGCCAGACGCTTTGGACGGCATAAAAAGCTGTTGTTGAATAAGGTATAAATTGGCATATTATTTTTTTGAAAGGAAGATTTAGGTCATGGAAAAGTACAAGCAGGAATTTATTGAATTCATGGTTGATTGCGGCGTATTAAAATTTGGAGATTTCGTAACAAAGAGCGGAAGAAAAACTCCGTTTTTCGTAAACACAGGATTCTACCGCACAGGTGCCCAGCTCAGAAAGCTCGGCGAGTACTATGCAAAGGCCATCAATGATACATTCGGAACAGACTTCGATGTTCTCTTTGGACCGGCTTACAAGGGAATCCCGCTGACAGTTGCTACAAGCATGGCGATCAGCGAGCACTTCGGCGCAGACATCAAATACTGCTCCAACAGAAAAGAAGTAAAAGACCACGGCGACAAGGGAATCCTTCTCGGCAGCCCGATTGCTGACGGCGATAAGGTCGTTATCATCGAGGACGTAACAACAGCTGGTACTTCCATCGAGGAGACACTTCCGATCATCAAGGCACAGGGCGATGTTGACGTTCTCGGTCTCGTTGTGTCCGTAGACCGCTGCGAGAGAGGTAAAGGCGAGAAGTCCGCTCTTACCGAGATCCAGGAGAAATACGGTTTCCGCACAACTGCCATCGTAACCATGAAGGAAGTTGTTGAGCACCTTTACAACAAAGAGTACAAGGGAAAAGTTATTATCGACGACACATTAAAAGCAGCGATCGACGCATACTATGAGCAGTATGGCGTAAAATAAAAAGGAGCGGTTTTATGGAAAAGATTTATAAGACCATGAGAAACACAGGCGCAGCGAGCATCGCGGTTGGAATCATCGTCGCCTCTGTCGGACTTGCTGCCGGGATCATCGCGATCGTGAACGGGGCACTGCTTCTTAAGAGAAAATCTGAGATCACGTTTTAATCGGATCAGGGCGGTTCTGGTGCTGACTGCAAAGAGAAAAGAGCGGTGGAACTCGCCTGAAAAATGAGATGAACGCAGTGGGAGATGTGGCCTTTATGGCGGCATCTCCTTTCCTGCTTAAAAATTCGGAGAGTATCCGGATAAAAGGTCCATGAAACAGGGAACCCTGTTTTGATGGGAATGGAGAATTTTAATCA
This sequence comes from uncultured Eubacteriales bacterium, assembly GCA_963622995.1. Classification (GTDB taxonomy): domain Bacteria; phylum Bacillota; class Clostridia; order Lachnospirales; family Lachnospiraceae; genus Pilosibacter. The sequence goes on from CAVFLH010000044.1 coordinate 10,123, forward strand.
TGAAAAAACACAGACATCGGATTCTCGGGGCAGTTCTTTTCGTCCTGTATCTGGTTCTGCTGACATATTTCCTGTTTTTCGCCGAAGAGATGGGGCGCAGCCCCGATGCAAGGGCCGAATATTCCTACAACCTGACCCTTTTTAAAGAGATTCGGCGTTTTCTTTTATATAGGGACATTCTTGGCTGGCGCGCGGTGTTCTTAAATATTTTTGGCAACGTGCTGGCGTTTATGCCCTTTGGCTTTTTCCTGCCGGTCATCTGGGAGCGGACGAGACACTGGTATATCACGGTGATCTTAAGCTTTGCCATGAGTCTTCTTGTGGAGACGATGCAGCTTGTGGGCAAAGTTGGAAGCTTTGATGTGGATGACCTGCTGTTAAATACCATCGGAGGTTTTGTCGGGTATATCATTTTTGCCCTTGCGAGAGGCGTTTGGGAGAGATACAGTGGAACGAATCGGAAATAAAGTATCGTATATCAAAAAGCCGTTTGCAAAGAACAGTTTTGTGGCGGCAGGGCTTGCGGCAGCGGCGCTTCTTTTTTACGCCACCGCCATCGGCTTTTCGTACTATACCCAGGGGAATGCGCCGCTTGCGGCAGCGGCTCTGGGTTTTTGCAGTATTATCATTGCTGTGTCATCGGTGGTTTACGGTGTATTTGCCATGATGGAGAAAGAGAAGAATTATTTTCTGGCGAAGATCAGCCTTGCGGCGGCGGGGATCCTGCTGCTTGTATGGGTGCTTATGATCGTGTTTGCGCTGTAAAGATGGCAGGGCAGAACCGGGAACAGCGGCCCGGAGCGCATCTTTTCATAGGTGCGGAAAATGAACGTGAAATGGAGGCATGACACATGGAACAAGATCTGATCAGAGAGCGCTATGACCTTTCCATGGCGCGGATCCAGGAATTCCTGACGGAAGAGACGGTACCGGAAAACTACCGGGATTATTTTAGAAAAGTGACAGAGTACGTGATCCAGTGCGGCGAGGTCTTAAAGGCAAAAGAGGACGGAAAACTGGATCAGATGACACTGGAAGAGGGAAGAACGTTAAACTATAAGCTCTATGCGGATGTTCTTCCGGAAAACTATGAGACAAGCTACGCGAATCCGGCCTATGCGGTAAAGACGCTGGGTGAGGAGTACGGAAAGCTTCTTTCCTATCTCTATGCGGAGATCCGTGGGGATATCGTCTACGCGTTCGAGGGACGTGTTCTCGACCTCGTGATCGGAAATGAGGCGTTGATCGAGATCTACAACCTCTTTGAGGGCGAGACACTTCCGGCGGCGAAGGAGATCAAGGACGTGCTTTATTGGAGCGCCAGCGACTACTGCGACGTGACTCTGACATACCGGGTACAGGAAGGCGTGGATCCGACACTTGATTTTGCGAAAAAGATCATCATGGAGAGCGACCTTTCGGATCTCTCCTACCTCTACCGTTTCGGCGAGTACATCTCCCCGGAGGAGGAGAAGATGGCATCGTTCTTAAATAGCCTGCCGGAGGAAGAGATCAAAAAGATGGCGGACACCTACACCGACGGATATATCCGCGGATTTGAGGTCATGGGCCGGGATCTCAAGAAGAAAAAGACCGTGGCAGTGCGGTACCCGGTGGGCATGGAGCGCATGGTGCGCCAGGCTGTGAAGAACTTCGAGGCGGCAGGACTTTCCGTGATCTTCCCGAGAGGCGCTGTTGGCAGCATCAACCGGAATCCGGCTGGACGGGGCGGTTATACATCCTCTTCCCCGAACAGACAGTACGACTACGATCACCGCTACGACAGCGCGGTCTACATGGACAAGGCGTTCCGTGACCGGAAGATCGGTGTCTTAAAGACGGCCTATGAGCAGTATAAGGAGGACGCTGCCGCTTACGCGGGACCGGCGGTCATCGAGACCTTCGGTGAGCCGGGCTTTGAGCCGGTGAACAAGCCGGAGGCGTGGGCATTTACGGAGAAACAGCAGAACCTCTACCTGGAATACCGGAATCTCTCCATGCCGGTGGTGAATGAGTATATTCCGGGGGATGAGACGAGCTTTACGATCATCGCGTTCCCGGTTCCGGTGATCGGGGAACAGTTCCCGGAGATTTTTAAGGAGACGATCCGGATCAACACCCTGGATTACGAGCTGTACCGCGACATGCAGCAGAAGATCATCGACGTTCTCGACACGGCGGAGTATGTGGAAGTCATCGGAAAAGGCGAGAATCAGACGAACATGCAGGTTCAGCTGGCTGCGCTTTCCAACCCGGAAAAGCAGACGAAGTTTGAGAACTGTGTGGCAGATGTGAATATTCCTCTTGGCGAGGTGTTTACTTCCCCGAAGCTTGCGGGAACGAACGGAATATTAAATGTGGGAACCGTCTATATCGGCGATATCCAGTATCGGAACCTCCGGATGGAGTTCAAGGACGGACGTGTGGTTTCAGCGGTATGCGATAACTTCGCGGAAAACGGCGAAGTTGATAAAGAAGCCGGACACCGCCTCATCGTGCAGGGAATCATGAACGGTCATGAGACACTGCCGCTGGGCGAGTTTGCAATCGGAACGAACACGACAGCCTATGCGATGGCGGAGAAGTTTGGAATTCTTGACCGTCTTCCGATCCTCATCGTCGAGAAGATGGGACCACACTTTGCGGTTGGCGACACCTGCTACAGCTGGTCCGAGGACAGTCCGATGTACAACCCGGACGGCAAGGAGATGATCGCGAGGGACAACGAAGTTTCTATATTAAGGAAGGAAGATGTCTCGAAGGCGTATTTTGGAGTCCACACGGATATCACGATCCCATATAAGGAGCTGGAGAGAATTTCCGCAGTCCATGCAGACGGAACGAAGACAGATATCATTCTGGACGGAAGATTTGTGCTGGCGGGGCTGGATGAGCTGAATAAGCCGTTGGATGAAAAATAAGAAAAAGTTTATCAGACTATGATATGGCACTCTGAAATATGTAATGCATTTATGTATTTCGGGGTGTTTTTGTATAATTGCGCTGGGCGTGGACACTTGCGTTCCCAGGAAAAGGCACCGACAGATTGTTGAATGGGATGAATATTATATTTTGTGATATCACATCACTGCATGAAGTTGGCAGAATCTACGGATTCCTACTTGACGCGCATAAAAAAACCTTGTATTATGATTGATAAGAAAACATTGTTACTAAAAAGCTATTTATTAGAACAACTTATCAATAATCGTTACACTCATAAGGAGAAAAAACAATGGCAAAAGCTGGAATTGTAATGGGCAGTGACTCTGATATGCCGATTATGGCGCAGGCTGCCGAGGTACTGGAACAGTTTGGTATTGATTTTGAAATGACGATCATTTCCGCTCACAGAGAGCCGGATACATTCTTCGAGTACGCGAAGAGCGCCGAGAGCAAAGGCATGAAGGTCATCATCGCCGGCGCAGGCAAGGCGGCTCACCTTCCGGGCATGTGCGCAGCGATCTTCCCGCTTCCGGTCATCGGAATCCCGATGAAGACTTCTGACTTAGGCGGTGTGGATTCCCTCTACTCTATCGTGCAGATGCCGTCCGGAATCCCGGTAGCGACTGTAGCGATCAACGGCGGAAAGAACGCCGGAATCCTTGCGGCAAAGATCCTCGCGGCATCCGATCCGGAACTCCTCGAAAAATTAAAAGCTTATTCCGAGAAGATGAAAACGGAAGTTGAGAGCAAGGCAGAAAAGCTCGACAAGATCGGATACAAAGAGTATCTTGCTTCCATGAAAAAGTGATAAGATAAATAAAATTGAAACCAGGGCATAAGACGCAGAATGCGCAGAAAATGTCCGCGAACATAAGATTCTCCAGGAGGAAATACATATGGATTACAAGAAAGCCGGAGTTGATATCGAGGCTGGTTACAAGTCTGTAGAACTGATGAAAGAGCACGTAAAGAAGACCATGCGTGAGGAAGTTTTAGGAGGTCTTGGCGGATTTTCCGGTGCATTCTCCCTCGCAAAGATCAAAGATATGGAGGAGCCGGTCCTTCTTTCCGGTACCGACGGATGCGGAACCAAGGTAAAGCTCGCGATGATCATGGACAAGCATGACACCATCGGTATCGACGCGGTCGCTATGTGCGTCAACGATATCGCGTGTGCAGGCGGTGAGCCGTTATTCTTCTTAGACTATATCGCATGCGGAAAGAACTATCCGGAGAAGATCGCGGATATCGTAAAAGGTGTTGCGGACGGCTGCCTTCAGTCTGAGGCTGCCCTGATCGGCGGTGAGACCGCTGAGCATCCGGGTCTTATGGCGGAGGACGAGTACGACCTCGCAGGTTTTGCTGTCGGCGTCTGCGATAAGAAAGAGATGATCACAGGCGAGAACCTTCAGCCGGGCGATGTCCTCATCGGAATGGCATCCACAGGCGTTCACTCCAACGGTTTCTCCCTTGTCCGCAAGGTATTTGAGAAAGAGATGACAAAAGAGGGCTTAAACACATATTACGACGAGCTCGGAAAGACTCTCGGAGAGACACTTCTCGCTCCGACAAGAATCTATGTGAAAGCCTTAAAGAACGTGAAAAAAGCAGGCGTTACCGTGAAGGCATGCAGCCATATCACCGGCGGCGGCTTCTACGAGAATGTTCCGCGTATGTTAAAGGACGGCGTCCGCGCTGTGATCCATAAAGACAGCTACCAGATCCCGCCGATCTTCCCGATGATGCAGAAGAAGGGCGAGATCGTTGAGAAGATCATGTACAATACCTTCAACATGGGAATCGGCATGGTCGTTGCAGTTGCTGAGGAGGATGTCCGCACAGCGATGGCAGCCATGAAGGCAGCAGGAGATATCCCGTACATCATCGGATCCATCGAGGCAGGAGAAAAGGGAGTGACCTTATGTTAAGAGTCGGCGTTCTCGTTTCTGGTGGAGGAACGAATCTTCAGGCGATCTTAGACGCCATCGACGCGGGAACGATCCGCAACGCGAAGGTGGAGGTCGTTATCAGCAACAATGCGGGCGCATTTGCTTTGGAGCGCGCGAAAAAGCATGGGATTCCGGCTGAGTGCCTTTCTCCGAAGGACTTTGCGTCCAGGGAGGAGTTCAACGAGGCGCTGGTGGCGAAGATCGATTCCTATGAGCTGGACCTTATCGTGCTGGCAGGATATCTCGTGAAGATCCCGGCAGCCATGATCGAAAAATACAGAAATAAGATCATCAATATCCACCCGTCCCTGATCCCGTCCTTCTGCGGTGTCGGCTTCTACGGACTGAAGGTCCATGAGGCAGCGCTGGTAAGAGGTGTAAAGATCACCGGTGCGACGGTGCACTTTGTGGACGAGGGAATGGATTCCGGTCCGATCATCTTACAGAAGGCAGTTGAAGTGGAAAAAGGCGATACGCCGGAGGTCCTTCAGCGCCGCGTCATGGAACAGGCAGAGTGGAAGATCCTGCCGAAGGCCATCGACATGATCGCGAACGGAGAGATCTGATACAGGATAAAAGACAGCCGTTCCTGGCTGCGCGGGGCGTGTACAGGAACGGCTTCACTGATAAGCAGGAGGAAAAACGGATGAAGGTTTTAATCGTTGGCAGCGGCGGAAGAGAGCATGCGATCGCATGGAAGGTTGCGCAGAGCAAGAAGGTCGATAAGATCTACTGCGCGCCGGGCAACGCCGGAATTTCTGAGGTTGCGGAGTGCGTGCCGATCGGTGCCATGGAATTTGATAAATTAGTTGCTTTCGCGAAGGAGAAAGAGATCGATCTCACCGTGATCGGCATGGATGATCCGCTTGTGGGCGGAATCGTTGATGTCTTTGAGAAAGAGGGACTCCGCGTATTCGGACCGAGAAAGAATGCGGCGATCCTCGAGGGTTCCAAGGCGTTCTCCAAGGACCTCATGAAGAAGTATCATATCCCGACAGCGGCTTATGAGACATTCACAGACCCGGAGAAAGCGCTGGAATACCTTGAGACCGCGAAGATGCCGATCGTACTGAAGGCGGACGGCCTTGCGCTTGGAAAGGGCGTTCTGATCTGCAAGACACTGGAAGAGGCAAAAGAGGGCGTTAAGACGCTTATGATGGATAAGAAGTTCGGCTCCGCAGGCGATGAGATCGTCATCGAGGAGTTTATGACGGGCCGTGAGGTATCCGTTCTGTCCTTCGTGGACGGAAATATCGTGAAGATCATGAGCTCCGCCCAGGACCACAAGCGCGCGAAGGACGGCGACCAGGGATTAAATACCGGCGGTATGGGCAACTTCTCCCCGAGCCCGTTCTACACGAAGGAAGTCGACGAGTTCTGTAAGAAATACATTTACCAGCCGACCGTTGATGCCATGAAGGCAGAGGGAAGACCGTTCAAGGGCGTTATCTTCTTCGGTCTCATGCTGACCCCGGACGGACCGAAGGTCCTGGAGTACAACGCGAGATTCGGTGACCCGGAGGCACAGGTCGTTCTTCCGAGACTGGAAAACGATATCGTTGACGTCTTCGAGGCCTGCATCGACGGAACTCTTGACCAGGTAGACTTAAAGTTCGACAACGACCGTGCGACCGTATGCGTTATCCTAGCGTCCGACGGCTACCCGGTAGAATACAAAAAAGGATTCCCGATCGAAGGACTCGAGAAGTTTAAGGGAAAAGACGACTACTATGTCTTCCATTCTGGAACAAAGTTCAACGAAAACGGCCAGATCGTCACCAACGGTGGACGTGTTCTCGGCGTGACTGCTACTGGAAAAGATTTGAAGGAAGCAAGAAAGAAAGCTTATGAGGCTACGGAATGGATCTCCTT
>CAVFLH010000045.1:0-16697 GCA_963622995.1 uncultured Eubacteriales bacterium
ACAGGAATTTTACAAAAAATTTCGGATTGTCCTTAAGTGCCGTAAGAAGCGGAGTGCTCACGGCTCCGGAATACTCATATACCGCCTGGGAATTGCTCCAGAGGTAGATGAGGAATGGGATGACCGCCACCGCGATCAGGGCGATCGTGCGGGCGGTTCCAATTCCGGCAAGGTCATCCGAAATTACGCCGATTACACTGGCTTTTCCGTGGGGCCTGCCCGGTACGTTTTTCCCGCTTTCGCTGGCTGTATGCTGTCTATCCACTTTCGCCTGACATCTTCCTGCCAGAATTTTCACCATCAAAATATCCCGCACATAAATAAACAGATACGCCATTACGATCGTAACCGTGTAAATCGCGCAGTACGGTCCCGCCGCCCCGATGGTAATCACAAACGGCAGGACAAAGAGCAGTACCAGCTCCGATCTCTTCGCGTTCCGGAATCCCTTTTCGTACACCTGATCCAGCAGGGCGTAATTCCAGAAAAACAATCCGAATGCCAGGAAATGCGCCCATCCGGTTCCGTTGTACAGCATCTCCCACTTATTGAGGCTGAACATGACGATCATCATCGCCGCGTACCAAAGCGGGCAGAGTTCCTTTTTCCTACTGTACCGGCCGATGACCAGGGCGGAAAGTCCAAATCCCAGGATGCCCATGATCCGGTCCACGGTGACGCTGTATCCGAAGATCATGACATTTAGTCCGCGCTCCAAAAAGTTCACCGGAATTCTCGTGAGCAGATCCGCCACAAAAAACTTATCCGGGTTCCACACATCCGGCAGATAGGAATTGATGAGCCGGATATAATCGGAATACACCATGTCGATGGCGGAGTGCTTGATATATGCCAGATAAAAAATCATCCCCAGAACTGGAAGTCCGATATAGACATAACTTTTCTTATTCTTCATGATCTCCTCCGCCCGCTGCGGTTCTCTCTATCGCCTTTCCTGCACTCTCCGCTGCCGGTCTTCTTCTCTGTCTGCGGCGGCGTCTCGCCGGCTGTTTTGCTGAGTTTTCGCTCTGCGGCTTCGGCTGCGGTGCTGTGTTCTTCTTTGACGGTCCTGACTTCGCAGTTTCTTTCTTATCGGTTCCAGCTGTCCATCCGCCGGTTGACTGGCTGAGTGTCACGATCCGCATGGAAGTCTGCGGCTGTACCTGACGCAGCTGGCGCTCTGTCCTGTTTTCCTGACGTGCCGGGTGATTTTCTGCCTGCTTCGCCGCTTTTTCTGTCTGCTTTGCTGCCTTCTCCCGCGGTTCAGCCTCGCGAACCATTCCTGCTGCCTCAGCCGCCTCTCTCGCTGCCTTCGCGCGCCTTCTTCTCAGACGCCTCTTCGCGGAAGAACTCATCTTCTCCGGCTGGGCATTCTCTGCGACTTTCTCAATTGCAATAACTGCAGGGGTCTTTGCTGCGGCTTTTTCTGCAGTCTTTCCTGTTGGTTTTACTTCCTTACTCTGCTGAACTTTATTGACCGCTGCTTTTACTTCTCTCTTCTGCTGAGTTCTCTCAGACGTCTCTTTCTTTCCAGCTGTTTTTACATTGCTGCCGTTCTGCGGCTTTTTCGGCGTCTGCTTATTCGCTGTGCTCTTCTGTTCTGCTTTTCCGCTTACCTTCGCGTCCTGCCTCGCATTCCCGCCGGGCCTGGCAGTCTGTCCGTTCTTACCACCTGACTGCTTTCCGCTGTTCTTCTGGCTTTGTCCCTGCCTTCCGTTCTTAGACTGGTTCTGCCCTGTCCTGCCCTGGCTGTGCCCCTGCGCCTGACCTTGTCCACGGTTCTGCTGTCCGCGTCCTTTCACCTGCGCCCCGGACGTCTTCTTCACACTCGCCCCATGGCGTCCCGCCTGGCTCTTTTTGACTGCTGGTCCTCTCTGTTTTCGCCTGTTTGCGTGGCGGTCAGCGACGATCCGCAGAAGATCCTCCATATAATTGTACTGATTCCAGGCATCTTCCTTGGAAACATAGTTCTCATGAACCGCCTTGTTTCCGATGACGCGGATCTCGTTTAATTCCCACTTTCCGACCCGGTCCAGATACCCATTCTCGTCGAGCCACCATCCAAACTGCTGGAATGTCATGACTCTCTGGCACTTTCTCCCGTTCATCCGGTAAGTCTCGCGCTGTCCTCTTCCATCCGCACCGCTCTTGGCGTGCGCCATCGCATGGGCGGAATTGTCAAGCTCGATCCCATTAAATTCCGCCACCAGCTTCAAGAACAGTTCCAGATTCTGGCGGCCCTTTACCATAGCCGCATTATACTCCCCGCGCCGCAGCCACTGCTTTTCCTTCTTGAGTTCCCGCTTTACGGGAGCAAGATGGGCGGTCATGTTCCTCTTTCTCAGGAAATACCCGATCACAAGAAACAGGACCACAGCAACAGCAAATCCCACGCCCATGGGAGCCAACTGCTGTTCATTCATTCTTCTGATTCTCCTTTTCTATCGCAGCCATCTCTTCTCCGGCTGCCCTTTCGCAAAAGCTTTCGCTTCTGCAGTTTTTCGGCGCTCCGCAAAAAGTTTTTCCGCAGACCTGCCAGTCTTACTCTTCTACTACCTTCACGACCATTGCCAGATTTTCCTCCCCGCGGTGTTCCTTCGCCCCTTTTACATAGAAGTTGCAGGAAAACTCCACGGTAAATCTCTGATACGGCGCAGCCGGGATCTCATAGTACATCGTGTTGTCCGTAAATACAAGATCATCCATCTGCCGTCCGTTCACCTTGATCTTACAGGTCTCACCGCCTGTAAGCTTGCCCGGGTAGTAGCACTTTAAGGTCAGCTTGCTGCTCTCCCCGTTCGTCAGAACGATCTTCGCGTGCTCGTCGATCCAGCCGTCTGAATAGCTGCCGAAAGGCGTGTCGAACCGCTGTCTCTTCACGATCTCCGTCACATCGTTGTATGCATTGTGCTCCGGATCCTCGCACAGGATCACCATGTTGTCCGTGATCTCCCCAAGGTCCATATCGCTGTCGATAAACTGGAGTTTCGGAACATTCGTTTTTCCATTTGCATATACTTTCAGGAATGTTTCAGCATTAAAATCACTGATCTCAAAATCCTTCCCGATGATGTAGATCTCCTTGTCGAAGATATCGTCCCCGTATGTTCCGTATGTCTTCTCCGCCAGGGAATTGTACTGGCTCTGAGGCGCCCACAGATACAGGTTGTCCCAGTTGTCCCGGTAATATGTCTCCACCGGGAAGATCAGGCAGCCGTACAGCAGCACCAGGATCCCCGCCTTTCCCATCACCCGTGATAGGTAGGCAAAGAACAGAAGCGCCGCCGCGTAGGCCACATAGACCCAGCGCATCTCCACACGGATCGTCACGCTGGAACTGCCGATACAGAGGGCGATAAACACCAGAAACAGCACCGCGTTCTTCAGATGGCAGACGATCTCATCCCGCTCCCGGATCATGCCGACCACAGCCGCCAGCACGCCGGCACCGAGGACCGCCTCAGCCGCCAGAATAAGATTCCGGATCCCATCCGGGCTGTCCGCAAACGGTTCGATACAGAGGTAATCCGCTCCGGAGTTTCTTCCGAACACGAATCCCACCTGGTTCAGTGCCTGCCCGATGGCATCCGTGAACTTAAAAGTATCCGCCACGTCCGTTCCACCGGTTCCCGCCGGTGAGAGCGTTCCGATGGTATGAAGACGGATCATCTGGATCGCTCCAAACACCAGAAGCGTGATCACAAAAAGCAGGATCTTCGGGAGACGGAAACCAACCTTCTCCTCCGCCGTTTCCGTGCGGACCGCCGTCTCTTTCTTATTCTGCGCCCCGCGGCTCTGTCCTCTTCCGCGGCTCCGTCCCGGCTCAGCCGCAGGAACAGGCTCGCTCTTTCTCTCCGACTCCGCCGTCACAGTCTTCTCCGCCAGGCCCTTTCCAAATCCAAGGACCACCGCCAGAAAAAGTAACGGCAGAAGTGCCATATACCGCTCGTGGATGAAGCTGACCGCAAAGTACAGGACATTCGCCATAAGAAACGCCCCCGCCTTTTTCTCATTCACATACCGGTACAGAAACCACAATACGCCCAACGCCGCCCACAGCGCCAGGCTCTCCATCAACCCGTAAAACTGGCCGATCTGATAATATGCCATTCTGGAGGACAGGTAGAGGATCCCCGCCGCGAAGCTGATGATCTTTCTCCCGTCGCTGAACGACACCGCCATCCGGTAGATGCTGTACGCAATTCCCGTGTTCAGGATAATGTTGAACGGAACCATCCATTCCACATGTCCCCCAATAAAGAAGAGCTCCAGCCAGGATGCCAGGTAAAACAGGAAGCGGAACCGGCTGCTGCCCATTGGAAACACGTACTCCGTGAACGACTGGTCTCCATAACAGGACCAGAGGTACAGATCATCCATGTAAAGTCCCTTTAATTCCACTCCCCGGTTGATCCAAAATCCAAATCCCAGGAAGAGCGTAAAGATCAGAAGCTCCGGGCTCCATCTCTTCCAGCCTTCCGAGATCTTCTCCTGTAAATTCATGTCTTATCCCCTTACTGCTGTTCTCCGGGCCAGTATTTCTCGGTAAATTCCGCTAAGACCGCCTCGCTCTCCTCCTCAGTGAGTTCCTTCGGCTCAGACGAGAATACCGCAAGCCCGTTTCCATTTTCATACAGGAGGTCCGTGAGATACCCCTGTTTCAAGAGACCTGTCACGTTCCGGAATCCGTCCGTTCCAGGCTTTAAGTATCCGCTTCCGAGGTAGGCATAATCTACTCCCGCGAATGTAAAGAAGTCCGCCAGCGCCTCCGGGCTGGATGACAGATTAAAGTTTCCTCCGCTTCCCTCAATATCTGTGTAGCTCTGGGTGCTGCACGGGAACCGCAGCATTTCCGGCTGCTCGCCGAATACAACAACGCGGTTTCTCGGATTCTCCGCCAGGACATCCCAGATCTTCTCATTTCCGTAGGAAACAAGCAGTTCGTGGGACTCTTCCATATGGTCATAATATCCCTTATGGACGAACTTCACCGGTGTCAGTCCCAGGGTTCCGCCCCAGTTGCTCACCGCCGTGGTCGTCACATTAAAGAGAAGGAATGGCACCAGCATCCTGCAGATAGACATCCGCAGAAATCCGCTCTTTAATTTTCCCGCCACGATCACCGCCATGATCGCTGACAGCGCATAGAGAAGCAGGAAATAGTTGCCGTCTACCTGCCATAACAGGTAAAGCGCAACAAGGCTCATAAGCCCGTTCGTCACAAATACCAGCGCCAGGCAGATCAGAGTGTTCTTCTCTTTCCGCCTCGATCTCTTCACGTCCGCCAGCACCGGCAGGCAGACCATAAAGAGGAAGATCAGGAGCAGCGGCGTGCCCCAGGCGATCCGCACATGGGCCATGTCCTCGCCCACCGGGGCCATGAGAACGCCGTAAATTCTCTTTAAAATGTGCTTCAGCCCCTCGATCGAGATCAGGGATCCGCCGTTCGACGGCAGACTGTCAAACCGGTATGGGTACCGCACGGTAAATCCAAGGGCCGCCCAGATCGAGTTGAACACGGATGTCAGCGGAAGTCCCGTGTGCAGCCATGTCCGGTACCAGATCAGCAGCCACATCGAAATCATATAGGCGCAGGACGGAAGAAAACTTCCCTTAATTTTGAACTTCAGCTGTTTTGTGAACAGGATATAAAGCCCCGCTGTTCCCGCAGCTGCCGTAGAAAATACAAGCGCCGTTGGCTTCAACACCAGCGTCATCAGATAGGCATCCACCGCCAGCACGAGATACGCGCTCCTCTGTCTGCGGATATAGAGCAGAAGGAACAGCAGCATCACAAGCTGCATGAACACCGTCATGGAGTCCGTCTTCGCCGTGATGGACATGTTCATGATTCCCGGAATACAGGAGAGAAGTGTCATACATCCCACCGCGTACTTTCTTCCCACAAACAGCTCCACGATCTGTCCCGCCGCGGTCAGGACACCGACGGTCATCCAGATCTGGAAGCTCAGGAAAAATCCGTAGGACGGCAGTCCGGAGATCGGTAAAAGCAGTGTCTCAAGACCTTTCGAGTAGGTGTACACCACATTGACCATCCCGAGGTTTTCATAGATTCCGCCGCCGTTGTCCAGGACATACTCGTTCCGCAGTCCGTAATGGAGGGAATCGTAGTCGGCGCAGATATTCATTCTTCCCGCCTGTAAAAGGATCATTGCAAGCATCAGCGCGATACAGACGGACATCTCCAGGGAGATCTTTGTCTTCTGCGGCACGCGTTTCCATGGTTTTCCGGAATCCTCCGCCTCTCTCAGCTCCATCGCCCGGAAACCGATCAGGAATCCCGCGATGATCACCGTGAGCAGACGGAAGCTTTTGATCCCGCATTTAAAAAACAGGGATCCCAGGCAGAACAGGCAGATCATAAAACCGCTTCCGAGAAGAAAATCCGCCAGCCCAGTGATCACATGGTATTCTCTCCATCTGTGATCCCGGTCCATTCCCCTGCGGATCCGCGCACCGAGCATCAGAAGCACCAACGCATACGCGCCGGAGAGGACCATGGCCGCAAACGCCTGGTGGATCCAGAGAAATCCGGCTGTGATGAGAAGCACCGTCCCTGTCCGGATCCGGTTCGATTCAACTTTCCAGATCGTGAACAGGTACAAAAAGAACAGCACCGCGATCTCCATCAGAAGTTCAATGGTCTCCGGTCTTCTGAGCCTGATTCCGTCCACTCCCGACACATAAACCTGTCCGATGGCGACTAACAGCGCAGGCACCGCCGCCAGCGCCAGAATAATTAACGAGGCCCATTCCCATCTCTTCATAATTCCCCCCCAGGTCATGTTATTTCTCCGCCGCGCCTCCAGCCCTCTGTTTCCCGGCATATCCGGGCAGCACTCACAGCCGTTTCCGGCATTCCCCAGTGCCGTACAGCGCATTGTCACAGTTCCTTTATTCTGCATAGAATCTGTCTTCCAGCATCAAGCAGAGCGCATGGTAGATCGGCAGGTGGAGTTCCTGGATCTTGTAGGTCTCCTGCTCTGGAACTACGATAGCGACATCTGCGAGCTTCGCGAGCTTTCCTCCTGTCTTTCCTGTGAGACCGATGACTTTGAGTCCCTTTGCCTTTGCGGTCACTGCCGCATACATCACATTCTCAGAGTTTCCGGAGGTGCTGATTCCGAGGAACACATCCCCGGCCTTTCCGTAGCCGTTTAACTGCTGTGCGTAGGAGAGCATTCCGTCCACATCGTTTGCGAATGCGGAGGACAGAGCCGCATGGTTTGTGAGGGCGATGGCCGGGAGTCCGCCCTGAAGCTTTTTCGCCAGTTCCGCTCCTCTCTCCGGGTCTGCCTGCTTTAACGCCTCGGCAAGTTCCGCGGATACTGGGCGGTGCTTTACAAAACCTTTCATCAGCTCACCGACGATATGGTCAGAGTCCGCGGCGCTTCCGCCGTTTCCGGCGATCAGAAGCTTTCCGCCGTTCTCATAGCATGTCTCTAAGATCTTGTATGCATCCTCGATCTGGCCCTTTACAGATTCCAGAACCGGGTATCTCTTTACTAATTCCTCAATCATTTCTTTCTCCTTTTTGTCCCGCCCGATCATTCACACGCACCCAGGCGTGCTTTCCATATCTGCATAATGGGCAGGCAATGCCATTTTCATGCTATCCATTTTAACACATAAGCGCCTGTCTTTCCACCGCCAAATTACTTACAAAACATAATCTTACCGACTTTTTACATTACAATCTCAGCTTTCTGCCAGGTCCCCTGGCTGCTGTACCGCCACACACGCCCTGACTGCTCATTCTGCACGTTCTCCCACAAACGAAAAAAGTCCGCAGATCGGTTTCCCAACCTGCGGACCTAAAACATTCAAAGTATAAAAGTCGATTGCTTACGCAATCGCCGCGTTCGCAATCCGCTACGCGGCTCGCTCATGCGGTTAATCCGTCCAATATCTATGAGTCATAATGTGCAAGCACATTCTGCCTCATATCTGCAGTCCGGAACTTTTAACGTCAAATTACTTAAGAGTAATCTTAGCGCCTTCAGCCTCAAGTTTTGTCTTGATGTCGTTAGCTTCGTCTTTGGATGCACCCTGCTTAAGAACCTTCGGAGCGCCGTCTACAACGTCCTTAGCTTCCTTGAGGCCAAGACCTGTTACTTCACGAACAACTTTGATAACTTTAACCTTGTTCGGGCCTACCTCTGTAAGCTCAACGTCGAACTCAGTCTTCTCTTCCTCTGCTGCTGCGCCAGCGCCTGCTGCTGCAACTACTACGCCTGCTGCTGCGGATACACCGAACTCTTCCTCACAAGCCTTTACTAAATCGTTTAACTCTAATACGGATAATTCCTTGATAGCTTCGATAAACTCAGCGGTTGTTAACTTTGCCATTATAATTTACCTCCATATAATTTTATATTTCACGTTTGTTTTTCACAAATTTTATACAGCATATTTTATGCTGCCTGTTCCGGGATACTTAAAATTAAGCCTCTGCCGGAGCTTCTGCGCCTTCGCCGTTCTTCTCTGCGATCTGGTTGATAACGCGAGCGAAGTTTGCGATCGGAGACTGCATGCTTCCAAGAAGTCTTCCAAGAAGAACCTCTCTGGACGGGATGCTTGCGATCACATTGATTCCTGCTGCATCGTAGTATGTTCCCTCTACAACGCCGCCTTTTAATTCAAGCTTGTCAGCTTTCTTTGCGAACTCAGCTAATACTCTAGCCGGAGCTGTTGCATCTTCTTTGGATACAGCGAGAGCTGTCGGTCCTTCAAGATTCGGCTCGAGTGCTTCGAACTCTGTTCCCTTTGCAGCGAAGCGGATCATGGTGTTCTTATATACTTTATAAGAAACGCCAGCTTCTCTTAACTGTTTACGAAGAGCAGTATCCTGCTCAACAGTTAATCCACGGTAGTCAACGACTACAGCAGACTTTGCTCCGTTGAGGACTTCAGCGATCTCAGCAACAACCGGCTGCTTTAATTCAACTTTTGCCATGAATGGTTTACCTCCTGTTTTATTTTAGTATTGGATTCGCCGTCACAGCATTTTTCTATCGCTTTTCGGAAAAAAACCTCTCCGTCCGCAGACAGAGAGGTTTACAAAATTCTGTGTGAGTTTTGTACGTTCCTCGGCAGGTGTTTTTACCTTACGCCTTACGGCACCTGCTGTCTTCGGCATTCAATACTCGAATACTCTAACATAATATATTCGGATTGTCAATCAAATTCTGCAAAAAAACTTTGCAAACCCGTTGGCAGTCTCCGTAGATTAGTTTGTTAACTTAGCTACGTTTAACTTAACGCCCGGGCCCATTGTGGAAGTAAGAGTAACGCTCTTTAAGTAAGCGCCCTTTACTGTGCTCGGTTTTGCTTTATTGATTGCATCCATAAGCGTCTGGAAGTTGTCCGCTAACTGTTCTTCTGTGAAAGAAGCCTTACCTACTGGCACATGAATGATGTTTGTCTTATCGAGTCTGTACTCAATCTTACCAGCTTTGATCTCTTTGATAGCCTTTGTAACGTCCATTGTTACTGTACCAGCCTTCGGGTTCGGCATTAAGCCCTTCGGTCCAAGTACACGGCCAAGACGTCCAACAACGCCCATCATATCCGGTGTAGCAACAACTACATCAAAATCTAACCAGCCTTCGTTCTGGATCTTCGGGATTAAATCCTCTGCTCCAACGAAGTCAGCGCCTGCTGCCTGAGCCTCATCAGCCTTCGGTCCTTTAGCGAATACAAGGATACGAACAGTCTTACCTGTTCCGTGCGGCAGAACTACTGCACCACGGATCTGCTGATCAGCATGACGGCCATCACAGCCTGTTCTTAAGTGAGCCTCGATTGTCTCATCAAATTTAGCAACAGCAGACTTTTTAACTAATGCGATTGCATCTGCTGTATCATAAAGAGTAGCGCGGTCGATAGCTTTTGCCGCTTCTACGTATCTTTTTCCTCTTTTCATTTAAATAACCTCCTGTGGTAGTGTCGGGAGTCCTCCCTCCCACGTGTTTGTTGCTGTATAATGGAGGTCCATCCTCCATTCAGTCGCTTACGATCAGTCTGTTACGGTGATACCCATGGAACGAGCAGTACCAGCGATCATGCTTGTAGCAGCCTCGATGCTTGCAGCGTTTAAGTCTGGCATCTTGAGCTCAGCGATCTTCTGTACTTCTGCTCTTGTAAGAGTAGCTACCTTTGTTTTGTTCGGTGTTGCGGAACCGGATTTGATCTTTGCAGCCTTCTTTAATAATACAGCAGCCGGCGGAGTCTTTGTGATGAAGCTGAAGCTTCTGTCAGCGTAAACTGTGATAACAACCGGGATGATCATATCGCCCTGGTCAGCAGTTTTAGCGTTGAACTCCTTTGTGAACTGTACGATGTTTACACCGTGCTGTCCAAGAGCCGGTCCAACTGGCGGAGCCGGTGTTGCCTTGCCGGCAGGAATCTGTAATTTAATATAACCTGTAACTTTCTTTGCCATAATTAGGCACCTCCTAAATAATGTGGTAATGTCGGGGATTTCCCTCCCACGCGGGCACAAAGTCCGTTTTCCTAAAAAGGTACGGACGACCGGTCAGGACTTCTGTCCGTTTACGGTCACATTTTCTTGATTTCAGAAAAGCTCAGTTCCACCGGTGTTTCACGGCCGAACATCTCGACGTTGATTGTAATGGACTGCTTGGACTCATTGACGGTTCTAATGACACCGACTGTATCCTTCCATGCGCCGGCCGTAACAACGACGGTATCTCCGACAGCGAAATCTACAACGACGTCTGGTGTCTTAAAGCCAAGGTTCATCATCTCTTCTTCTGAAAGCGGTACCGGCTTGGATCCCGGTCCTACGAATCCGGTCACGCCTCTGGTGTTTCGAACAACGTACCAGGTATCATCATTCATGATCATATGGATCAGTACGTAGCCCGGGAACATCTTGCGCTCGACCTGCTTCTGAGCACCGTTCTTAAGCTCGATTACTTCTTCCAGCGGGACGGAAACCTCTAAGATCTGATCCTGAAGGCCTCTGTTTTCGATTGTTTTCTCAATGTCAACCTTTACCTTATTCTCATATCCGGAATAAGTGTGTACAACATACCATTGTGCTTCTGACATATCTTCACCTCATCCTTAACCAATTACAATGTTCAGACCAAATTTGATAATCAGGTCAAGGACTGCGATCACAATCCCTAGAATAACTGTTGATACGATTACGACAGCAGTCTGCTTTGTAAGCGTATCTTTATCCGGCCAGATGATCTTACTGAATTCAGCTTTTAAGCCTTTGATAAAGTCCGTTTTAGGGGCTTTCTCATTACTTACTGTTTCTCCCATAAATTCACGTCCTTCTTGCAAACCGGATTACTTAGTTTCTTTGTGCATCGTATGTCTCTTGCAGAATCTGCAGTACTTCTTTGTCTCCATGCGGTCCGGATGAGTCTTCTTATCCTTCGTCATGTTGTAGTTGCGCTGCTTGCATTCTGTGCATGCCAGTGTAATCTTAGTGCGCACGACTTCCACCTCCGTTTAAATTCTTTGTAAGGCGGTCCTTTTTCTATTCGTTGCTATCGTTTTTTGAGCATAAAAAAAAGACCTATATCTTCCATTCGCCCGAACATTGTATCATAAGAATTCCGGCGCGTCAAGCATTTCCTTGAGAAACGAGGCTATTTTCAAGGATTTTCCAGTATTTTATCATGGAAGTGCTGTCAGACAGCCAGATCTGCTCCGCATCCGCTCCTGCCCCAGCAGGGACGCACAGCCGTTTGACAGCCACTCCCGCATTTACGCGTTTCTCACCGCGTCTACAAATTTTTTCATTTTTTCTGCGTCTTTTTTTCCGTCCGTCTCGATTCCGGAGCTGACATCCACACCGCAGGGGTGCAGCGTTCTGACTGCCTCCCCGGCATTTTCCGGTGTGAGACCTCCCGCCAGGATATACGGTCTTTTTGCATGATCCAGGATCTCCCAGCTGAATGTCTTCCCGTCCCCGGCTCCTGCGTCGAACAGGATGAGGTCCGCGCTGCTTTTTTCCGCATTCTCCACATCCGATCTGTCTCTCACGCGGACCGCCTTTATCACGAGCTTATCCGTCAGCTTTCTCAGCTTCCTGATATAGCTCTCGTCTTCCTTTCCGTGGAGCTGGGCGGCGTCGATCACTCCGGCGTTTAAAAGCCCAGCGACTGTTTCCGGCGTCTCATCCACAAACACCCCGACCGCGGTGATGGACGGATCCAGCATCCTTTTTAAGTTTTCCGCCTGTTCCCGTGTCACAAAGCGGCGGCTCTTTTCTGCAAACACGAATCCGATATATTCCGGATGCAGCCTGTTCGCCTCCCGAATATCTTCCGGATATCTCAGGCCGCACAGCTTTACCTTTGTCATCGTTCCCCCCGAAGCTCTGCTAACTTCTCTTTCTTATTTTCCGCGCGCATGAGCGCCTCCCCGATGAGGACAGCGTCCGCGCCCGTCTCTATGATCTGCTCCACATCTTTTCTGCCCTTCACACCGCTCTCAGACACAAAGATCACGTTCTTCTGGATCATGCTGCGGAGACGTCTGCTGTTTTCGGTATCTACGGAGAAATCCTTAAGATTCCGGTTGTTGACCCCGATGATCCTCGCCCCCGACGCAACAGCAGTCTCCACCTCGGCCTCGTCATGGGCTTCCACCAGGGCAGAAAGTCCCAATTCATCGCAGATCTCCCTGTATTCCTTTAACTGTTCCTTTGAAAGGATCGAGCAGATCAGAAGCACCGCTGACGCTCCAAGGAGCTTCGCCTCATAGATCATGTATTCGTCCACGGTAAAATCCTTCCGCAGGCAGGGAATCTTTACACTCTCCGCGATCTCCCGCAGATATTCATCTTTTCCCAGGAACCATTTCGGCTCCGTGAGAACAGAGATCGCGTCTGCCCCCGCGTTTTCATATTCTTTCGCGATCTGCAAATAAGGGAACTCCGGCGCGATCAGCCCCTTCGACGGGGATGCCTTTTTGCACTCGCAGATGAAGGAGATTCCAGGCTTTCCAAGAGCCTTTTCAAAGCTGAAATCCCCTTTTTCCATTGCAAGCGCCCTGCGTCTGATCTCATCCGCCGGGATCTCACCTTTCGCGAATTTCACCCGCTCTCTCGCGTAATCTGCCAGCTGGTCCAATATGGTCATTTTTATTCCGCCTTTCCATTGTGAATCGGTCAATGCTGCAGGTGCGCAGGCCTACTGGCCATCTGCCTCATTGCTGATTTTGATGAACTTTTCCAGCACCTCCAGTGCCTTTCCGGAATCGATCAGCTCTGCTGCCAGGGCGATTCCGTCCTTCATGGTCTCCGCTTTTCCTGCGATATATAAGGCAGCACCAGCGTTCATCAGGACAGCATTTCTCTTGTGTCCCTTTTCTCCTTTTAATATAGAGCGGGTGATCTCCGCGTTCTCCGACGGGGTGCCGCCCTTCAGGTCATCCTTTTTGCAGCGCTCAAAGCCGAACTCTTCCGGTGTGATCATGGAGGTTCTGTACCATCCGTCCCGGATCTCGCAAACGGCAGTCGGCGAGCTGAGGGAGATCTCGTCAAGCTTATCCTGTCCGTAGACCACCATTCCGCGCTTGACTCCAAGGCTCACAAGGACCCGCGCCAGCGGCTCCACCAGATACTCATCGTACACGCCAAGAAGCTGCATGGACGGCGTTCCCGGATTTGTGAGCGGTCCCAGGATATTAAATACGGTTCTGAATCCCAGTTCCTTCCGGATCGCACCCACATATTTCATGGATGTATGGTATTTCTGGGCGAAGAAGAAGCACATTCCCACTTCCTTTAAAAGTTTTCTGCACATATCCGGGCTCTGCTCGATGTTGACGCCCAGCGCCTCCAGGCAGTCCGCCGTGCCGCACTTGGAGGAAGCTGCCCGGTTTCCATGTTTCGCCACCTTAACACCTCCGGCTGCCGCAACCAGGGCCGCCGTCGTGGAGATATTGAAGCTTCCCGCGTTGTCCCCGCCTGTTCCGACGATCTCAAACAGATCCATGTCTGTCTCCACCTTTGTGGCATGGTCTCTCATAGCCGCTGCGCAGCCTGCGATCTCGTCCGTCGTCTCCGCCCGGGCGCTCTTCGTGGAGAGTGCGGCCAGGAATGCCGCGTTCTGGGTCGGAGTCGTATTTCCATCCATAATCTCGTTCATGACGGTATACGCTTCATCATAAGTAAGGTCCTCTTTATTTACGATCTTTACGATTGCTTCTTTGATCATATCTGTGATCCCCTTTCAAAAATCTATTGTTTTACGCGATCCCTTTAATAAAGTTCTCGATCATCTTCTTCCCATCCGGCGTCATGATCGATTCCGGGTGGAACTGCACGCCGTAGATCGGATATTTCACATGCTGCACGGCCATGATCTCGCCGTCATCTGTGACCGCCGTCACCTTTAGTTCCTCCGGCATCGTCTCCGGATCGGCCGCCAGGGAATGATACCGGGCCACCGGTGCCTTCTCCGGGCAGCCCTGAAACAGCAGGGATCCCGTGTCAAATGTCACCTCCGACTGTTTCCCGTGCATGAGCTCCTTCGCGTAGGTGACATTCGCCCCGAACGCCGCGCAGATCGCCTGATGTCCCAGGCACACCCCGAAGACCGGGATCTCTGTTCCAAGTGTCTTTACCACGTCCATGATGATTCCCGCGTCCTCCGGTCGTCCCGGTCCCGGCGAGAGAATGATCCGGTCCGGCTTCAGCGCCCGGACCTCCTCCACGGTCATCTCATCATTCCGGATCACGCGGATATCCGGGTCGATCTCGCCGACCAGCTGGTAAAGGTTATAGGAAAAGCTGTCATAATTATCGATCAGCAAAATCATAATTCTTCCTCCTGCGCGATCTCCAGCGCTCTCACAACGGCCTTTGCCTTGTTGATGCATTCTTCAAATTCTTTCTCCGGGTTCGAATCCGCCACGATGCCTGCTCCGCTTCTCACGAACACTTTTCCGTTTTTCTTATAGGCAATGCGGATTGCGATGCAGGTGTCCATGTTTCCGGTAAAATCGATATATCCGATCGCCCCGCCATAAATACCGCGCTTATTGTTCTCCAGCTCCCCGATCAGCTGGCATGCCCGGATCTTCGGCGCTCCTGAGAGTGTTCCTGCCGGCAGTACGGCTTCGATGGCATCCAGAGCATCATGCGAATCATCGATCTCTCCACGCACCGTGGAACCGATATGCATGACGTGGGAATATCTCTCGATGGAATGAAATTTCTCCACCTGGACGGAACCGAATTTACTGATCTTTCCGAGGTCATTTCGTCCGAGATCCACCAGCATATTGTGCTCCGCCAGTTCTTTCTTGTCTGCAAGAAGTTCTTCTTCCAGCGCCTTATCTTCCTCGTCCGTCTTTCCTCTCGGTCTTGTTCCCGCTAACGGGAATGTGTGGAGCACGCCGTCCTCGAGCTTTACCAGCGTCTCCGGTGACGCACCTGCCACCTCCACGTCTGTTCCCGCGAAATAGAACATGTACGGGGACGGATTCAGCGTCCGGAGCACACGGTATGTATTTAACAGACTTCCCTCGAACGGCGCGCTCAGGCGGTTGGAGAGAACGATCTGGAAGATATCACCCTCGTGGATGTAATGCTTTGCCTTTTCCACCATGGCACAGTACTGTTCCCGGTTGAATAGCGGTGTCACCTCCCCGGTCATCTTTCCTCCCGGTTCTTCCTGCTTCTTCCCGTTTTTCAGGAGCTCTGCCAGCTGGTGAAGCTCCAGCACCGCTTTGTTGTAGCCGACCTCCACGTCATCCAGCGACATGTTTACCATGAGGATGATCTTCTGTCTTACATTGTCAAAGGCGATGACCTTGTCAAACAGCATCAGGTCCACGTCCTTGAAGTTTTCCGTGTCCTCCGCCCTGCATCTCACCGACGGCTCGCTGTAGCCGAGATAGTCATAGGAGAAGTAGCCCACCAGGCCGCCTGTAAACGATGGAAGGTAAGAGAATCTCGGGCTCTTGTAGTCCTTCAGGATCTGCCGCAGGGCGTCAGACGGATTCTCTGTCTTCAGGCTGATATTTCCTGCCTTCATCTCCCCGTCCCGGCAGGTGATCTCCAGCTTCGGGTCGAATCCCATGAACGTGTATCGTCCCCATTTGTCGTTGGCCATGGCGGATTCCAGCATGTAGCAGTGGGTGGAGACATTTTTCAGGATCCTCATAGTCTCGATCGGTGTCGTAAAGTCGGACAGGATCTCACAGCTCACTGGCAGCACACGGTATGTTCCCTCCGCCGCGATTTTCCTGACTTCACTCAGTTCCGGCATAATTTTCATAACAGGACCTCCTCATAAAATATGTGCGGTACTGTCAGGGAAACTCAGCAGAAGTACGTTTCATAACGAATCCGCCTTTTATGCAGCAGTAGAATTTCCCGAAACTGCATAAAAAAAGTCCCTGACAGAATGATAGTTTCTGTCAAGGACGAATACAAACAATTTGATCCGCGGTGCCACCTTGATTCATGGGTCTTACCATGCGCTTAGCAGGATACAAACATATCCCCGGCAAATGACGTCTGCCTGCAACGTCGCAGAATACTCAGTACCGAAATACCTTTGACTGCGCCCTCCGCGGTCCATTTGACTATGTGTTTCATACCCGGATCCCACCACCCCGGACTCTCTGTGAAGGCATCATAGCCGTTATCTCCGCTTCAACGGTTTGATGTGTTATAT
>CAVFLH010000046.1:0-8686 GCA_963622995.1 uncultured Eubacteriales bacterium
GTCTATGATTATCTGGTGGGAAATACGGACAATCATATAAAAAATATTTCATTGCTCTATTCGGAAAATTTACGTCATATAAAACTTGCTCCCGCCTATGATATTATCAGCACGGTTATTTATCCGGGAAGCAGCAGGAACCTGGCAATCGGTATTGGCGGAGAGAGGAATATTGATCATGTGACGAGAGATCATTTTGCTGCGGCCGCGGCTGAGACGGGATTGAGCAGAAAAATCGCGTTGCGGCATTTTGATGAGATAGCGGATGGATTTGAGAATGCGCTTAAGGAAGCGGCCGATCAGCTTTCGGAGATGGGGTATGAAACGGCCAAAGATATTAAAGAGAATATATTAAAGAATGGGGGATATGCACGATTATAAATAATGAGGAGTTGACGTTGATGGGAATAAGCAATCAATCCTAGACATGGCAACAAAAAAGAAATGACAGCAGTCAATCGCCGCTGTCATTTCTTTTTTTGTAGTCGAGTCCCCATTCCTCCATGGATTTGATGATGGGGCGCATGGACTCACCGAGGTCGCTTAAGGCGTATTCCACGTGGGGCGGGACTTCCGGGTAGACGGTGCGGGTGATGATGCCGTCGGCTTCCATAGAGCGGAGGCTGTCGGTGAGAACTTTCTGGCTGATGCCGTCTAAGTCTTTTTTCAGTTCATTGAACCGCCACGGGCGGACCAGGAGGTTTCTGATGATCAGAAGTTTCCATTTGCTTCCGATCAGGGAGACGGTGGTCGCTACCGGGCAGGCGGGCATTTCTTCTTTTGTCAGCATGATGAATTCCTCCATTAGTTTCATTTGGAATGTTATATCCTGATTATAATGCTGGAATGTGGGGGAGTGCAAGAGGTTACTTTTTTGTTACCGGGGCGATGGCAGTGCGCATGTTGGGGGCAGTGAAAATTGCATAGTGAGGCGGAATATGGGTTACAAAAAGGTGACTCAGTAATAGATTTGTGCGTACTTTTTTTCATGATGCGGGTGTCTTAGAATGAGAGTGCGGACGGGAAATGAGTCCGACATTGAGTTTTCTGGAGGTAAAAAATATGGCACTCTCAAATTTATTTGGATGGATGAAGAAGCCGGAGACAAGTCCAGCAGCGGCATGCGGCTCAGCCTGCGGAGCAGGGGATAAAGCGGCGGAGAAACCGGCAGCGTGCGGTTCAGCCTGCGGAGCAGGAGATAAAGCGGCGGAGAAACCGGCAGCGTGTGGTTCTGCCTGCGGAGCAGGAGATAAGCCAGAGGAGAAACCGGCGGCGTGTGGATCAGCCTGCGGGGCAGGAGATAAGCCGGAGAAGAAACCGGCAACTTGCGGTTCTGCCTGCGGAGCTGGCGATAAGCAGTAGACAGAAACGTAAAAGATGTCCCAAGAGAGAAACTTGGGGCGTATCTCTGAGAGAATCTTTATGAGAAATATTTGTGCGGCGGTTCGCTCAGAAATGCGCCCCACATTGCGCGGCATCTGGGAGCAGATCCTGGATCTGGAGAGGTTATGATGAAACAATATTTTTCTTTTCAGTGGCATATCACCGATGAATGCGATCAGCGGTGCAAGCACTGCTACATTTTTTCTGAGAACTGCAATAAGAAGCTGGACAGCATGAACTGGCAGCAGATGCAGGACACGTTTTACAACTGCCTGGATTTCTGCGAGGTCTATGACCGGCTGCCGTATTTTTACATTACCGGCGGCGACCCGATCCTGCACCCGGATTTCTGGAAACTTATGGGACTCATGAAAGAGCATGGGATACCGTTTACGATTCTCGGTAATCCGTTTCATCTGACGGATGAGGTCTGTCAGAAATTGAAGGCGTATGGCTGCGAAAAATATCAGCTTTCTATTGACGGTCTGCGGGAAACACATGACTGGTTCCGGAAACCGGGAAGTTTTGATATCACGCTGGAAAAGATCGGATGCATCAACCGGGCGGGGATCCGGTCGGTGGTGATGACGACGGTTTCCGGGACAAATATTGATGAGATCCCGGGAATCATCGACGCTGTTGTGGCTGCCGGTGTGAATGTGTTTGCCTTTGCGAGATACTGTCCGACCAGTGAGGAGAAGGATGTGGGGATCGAGCCGCTGCGTTACCGGAAACTGCTTGCTGACTGTGATAAAAAGTTTAAGGAGTATGAGTCGGCGGGATGCCAGACGTACTTTAATAAGAAAGACCATCTGTGGACGCTGTACGAATATGAGACCGGGGAATTCCGGATCCCGGAC
This sequence comes from uncultured Eubacteriales bacterium, assembly GCA_963622995.1. Lineage (GTDB taxonomy): Bacteria > Bacillota > Clostridia > Lachnospirales > Lachnospiraceae > Pilosibacter. The sequence continues at coordinate 2,244 of CAVFLH010000046.1, forward strand.
ACGGTGGAGGGCGGTATGATCTACGGCGGGTGCAACTGCGGGAACTGTCATCTGACGATCCTGCCGACAGGGGATGTGTATGCCTGCCGCCGGGTGCAGAACAGCCATGTCGCAAATGTGTTCACAGACCGGCTGGCGGATGTGTGGGTGTGCCAGATGGAGCAGTACCGGGATTATTCGAAGTTTGAAAAGTGCAGTAAATGCGAGCTTTTAGCGTTTTGCAGAGGATGTCCGGCGGTGGCAAGTGGAAAGGAAGGAAACTTTTATGCGGCGGATCCGCAGTGCTGGAAGGACGTTGGATGAAAATTAAGAAGCTTATTTGTTGTGTATCCGAAAAAGCCGGTGACAGGTTCTATCAGTGATTAGAATAAGAGTGAGATGGAGGTTTAGCGATGAACGAGATAATGAAAACGATTATGCACCGCCGCGCGATCCGGCGGTTTGACGAGAGACAGATTGAAGAGGATGTTCTCCAGGAAATCTTACAGGCCGGTCTCTATGCCCCAAGCGCGGGCGGCCGACAAGGCGTTATTTTTGCGGTCTGCCAGGACCGGGAGGTGAATGAGCGGCTGGGAAAGATCAAGCGGGCGAATTCCCATCCAAGAATGGCATCGGGATCGAACTATGTTTCCAGGGAACAGCCGAGCATCGCGGATGATCCGAACCTCACAAACACGTTCTACGATGCCCCGACGGTCATCACCATGTTTGCCCCGAAGGATTTCCTGTTTTCTGTGGACGACTGCGCGGTGGCGGCGGAAAATATGATGCTGGCAGCGGATTCCATGGGAGTCGGCTCCTGCTATGTCGGTCAGGGATGGACGGCGTTTGCGGATCCTTATGGACAGGAGATCCTAAAGAAATGGGAGATTCCGGTGGATCGGTATGCGGTGATGCAGCTGCTTCTGGGGTATCCGCGGGAAGGCGATGCACACCCAGCTGCAAAACCGAGAAAGGCGGACCGGGTGCTGCGGTTTTAAGAGGGCATAGTTTCCTCCTGGTAACTATCCCACTGAATTGTGCGTACTTTCGAAAAAGACGTTCAGATGGTATGCTTTATAAGGCGAAAGGAATGTGGAAAAGTTTAAGTCCCTATCTTGGACGGGGGATAACCCGTGAGGATATGGGAAAAAAGAGGAGTGGAAACATGTTTGAACATATATGGCGCAGGCAATGGAAAAATCAGGAGGAAAACGGGGAAGACCAGGTGGAAAAACTCCGGCGGGTGATCGATGAGGCGGATGTTGTCGTGATCGGTGCGGGCGCGGGGCTTTCAACGTCGGCGGGATTTACTTATACGGGGGAGCGGTTTGAAAAGTATTTCTCAGATTTCGCGGAAAAATATGGCTTTCAGGACATGTATTCCGGTGGGTTTTATCCGTATCACACGTTTGAGGAATACTGGGCGTACTGGAGCCGGTATATTTATATCAACCGATATCAGGATGCGCCGAAGCCGGTGTACCAGGAGCTTTTAAAGCTGGTTCGTGATAAGGATTATTTTGTTCTGACCACAAATGTGGATCACTGCTTCCAGAAAGCCGGATTCGAGAAGAAACGTTTGTTTTACACCCAGGGCGATTACGGTCTGTTCCAGTGCAGCAAGCCCTGCAGACAGGAGACCTACGACAATGAGAAAACGGTCCGGGACATGGTCCTGGCGCAGGGATTTGTGATCGGGGAAGACGGAACACTCACGCTGCCGGATGGTGTGCGCCCGGCACAGACAGTTCCCACAGAGCTTGTCCCCAGGTGCCCGCACTGTGGAAGACCAATGAGCATGAACCTTCGGGCGGATGATACGTTTGCGGAGGATGAGGGATGGCATATGGCGGCGGAGCGGTACGAGAATTTTCTGCGGACGAGGAATGGGCATCGGACGGTGTTTTTGGAATTAGGGGTCGGATACAACACACCAGGTATCATCAAGTTTCCGTTCCAGAGAATGACTGCGGACCGTCCGAATGCGACGTATGTCTGCATTAATTTCGGGGAGGCGTATGCGCCAGAGGCAATTCAGAAGAGATCGATTTGTATTAATGGGGATATTGGGGAGATCCTGACACAGATCTAAGAAATTGAGACTGTATTGCTAATGCCATTTAGGCATACTTTGCAATTTAATATAGGTATTAGACATTTTAATCTGAGCCAATTACAATGTAGGTGTTCAATAAAAAGAGCACCTGCATTTTTTATTTACGTGTGCAGCGAGTCAAAGTCCATGCCTGCATGAGACCTTGGCGTTGCTAAGCGTCAGCAGCGCTCGTCCAGCAACGACCGAAGGCGACGAAGATGAGCCATTTTGATGATGCCGTTGGGGCGCTTGATGTGAAGCTGACGGATGAGGATATCGCGTATCTTGAGGAGCCGTATCTGCCGCATTGGATCGTCGGGGCGATCGATAGGAATCCGGCGGATGGGGTGATGCTGTTGGATGAGAGGAAATAAAGTGGTTATCATTTTAAACTGTACCTTCGCCAACAGCGGAATCGGTTCCAGCGAGTCGGACCTGGAAGCGCTCACGAGCGGGGCGACATGGCTTGAAGGCCACCGGTTCAGCGGAAGTGATTCTGAGGCAACAGTGATGGATTGGGCGAAAGGGCTGAACTATTAATTGAATATAGGAAGGACCAGGGCTGATATCAGCGTTTCGTTTGATGCGGCCCTGGTCTTTTTGTGTTCATGCAGCAGGAAGAAGCTGTCGATGACAGGTTCTGTGAGAAAAGGCAGAATGCCAGAATATGTGGATATCAAATTGACAAAACTATCGCTGTAATGATACTATTTATATATAACTATCGCTACAACGATATAAAAAGGAGATGAGATGATGCCAAAAACTTTAACGGTCTATCATGGTTCACCAAAGATCATTGAAACGCCGGTATTTGGCGCGGGAAATCCATATAATGATTATGGTCTTGGATTTTACTGTACAGAGAGTATTGACCTGGCAAAAGAATGGGCGTGTTCGGTCGAATCGGACGGTTACGCAAATCAGTACGCGTTGGCTCTGGATGGCTTGTCGGTCTTATCCCTAACGTCAGGGGATTACAATATTTTAAACTGGCTGTCTGTACTGTTGGAGAACCGCAGATTTCGTGCCGCAGGAGATATCGCGGTACAGGCGAAGGAATATATTATGGAAAATTTTTCTGTTGATTACAAAAAATATGATCTAATAATGGGATATCGTGCTGATGATTCGTATTTTTCTTTTGCAAATGCCTTTCTAAACAATACGATCTCCATCTCACAGCTTGAAAAGGCGATGGTTTTAGGAAAACTTGGAGTACAGATCGTCGCGGTATCGAGAAAAGCGTTCGACGCATTGACGTTTATTGATGCGGTTCCGGCGCAGAAAGAGATATACTATCCGAGAAAGCTTGCCAGGGACACGGCTGCGCGGGAGGAATTCCGCAGTGAAAAGAGCCGCGGATCGGTCCTGACGGAGAAGTATGTTCTTGATCTCATGAGGGAAGGATGGAAAAATGACGATGAGCGCTTACAGCGAGTTGTACTTAGATGACGCGATGGACAATCTGGGAACGATGGTGGAGTATGCGGTTTGCGATCTCGGCTATGACCCGGATGAGTTTTTTGGATGGTTTATTGCTTCAGGAATTGCATCACGGTTCGAGACTGGAAATCCCAAATATGTGACAGGAATGTCCGGATATGAGCTTGCGGAGAGCGTTTTAGATGCAACAAATGTGCGTCATGAAAAGAAAGAACCGGCTTACCGTGAGGAGAAGGGAAGAGAATACTGGAGCGGCTGGATCCTGGCATATTATCAGTGGGAAAAGGGCTGCAGGTTTGAGAACATGATAAGGGACGGGCTTTCATTGTCTGTGGTATTCTCTCTTTATATTCTCCATGAGGCAGATGTCAGCAAATTTGTTGAGACGGCGAACGAGATCATTGCGAGAAACAAAAATACCAGGAGATCCCATCTTGGGGAGATTCGCAAGGCGAGAGGGTTTACCCAGCAGGAATTGAGCGAGGCATCCGGTGTTTCGATCCGGATGATACAGCTTTATGAGCAGAAACAGAACGATATCAATAAAGCACAGGTCAGTGTTGTGGTCAGGCTTGCGAAAACGCTGGGGTGCGAGGTTGAAGATCTGATGGAGTGAGAATTTTGAAGATATTTTACAAGATGCTCGAAGGGAAGTTATGGTAAAATAGAGCAATCAGGAAGAACCTTGACGAATCTAAAATATGGGGAGAATTACAAAATGAAAAATCATGAGAAAACGGGGCATCTCTGCGCCCTGTTTACGATTGTTGTGTGGGGAACGACGTTTATCTCCACGAAGCTTCTGCTTGTGGATTTTGCACCGGTGGAGATCCTGTTTTTCCGGTTTGTTATGGGGCTGGCGGCGCTGTATCTGATCTGGCCGCACCGGTTTACGGGGACAACGAGGAAACAGGAGCTTACGTTTGCGGCGGCGGGGCTTTGCGGGATCTGCCTTTATTATCTGATGGAAAATATTGCGTTGACGTATACGATGGCATCGAATGTGGGCGTGATCGTTTCTATCGCGCCGTTTTTTACAGCCATTCTGGGGCATATGTTTTTGAAGGAAGAGGGAAAGCTCTCGGCGAGTTTTATTTTCGGGTTTCTTATTGCCATGATCGGTATTTTCCTGATCAGTTTTAACGGGGCGAAGCTGCAGTTAAACCCTACGGGAGATCTGTTATCGCTGCTTGCGGCGTTTATCTGGGCGTGTTATTCGATCCTTACGAAGAAGATCGGCGGTTATGGGTACGGGACGATTCCGACGACACGCAGGATTTTCTGTTATGGAATTCTGTTTATGATCCCGGCGCTGTTTTTCTTTGATTTTCATCTGGAGCTTTCGCGGTTTGCGAATCCGCTGTATCTTTTTAATATTGTGTTCCTGGGGCTTGGTGCTTCCGCGGCCTGCTTTGTGTCGTGGAATTTTGCGGTGAAGGTTCTGGGGGCTGTGAAGACCAGTGTTTATATTTATGCGATTCCTGTGATTACGGTGGTGACTTCTGCGGTGATCCTGCATGAGAAGATTACGGTGATGTCTGGGATCGGGACGTTTTTGATTATGGCGGGGCTGTTTTTTTCGGAGAGGAAAACGGCTGAATAAAAAACTCCTGCGTTATTTACTTTATATTCGGTAGATAACGTAGGAGTTTTCTGATTCAGGCTTTATCGCCTTATTTTAATTTTCCATAAACCTCATCGGAAACAGCCTCACACCACTCGTTGGATGTCTCCTCGCCCGGAACCTCGATTGCGAGGTGGGAGAACCAGGAATCCGGTGCGGCACCGTGCCAGTGTTTGACTTCTGCCGGGATGTTGATGCAGTCGCCCGGTTTCATCTCGATGGCTTCTTTGCCTTCTTCCTGATAGTATCCGCGGCCTGCGACGCAGACTAAGATCTGTCCGCCGCCGCTCTTTGTGTGGTGGATATGCCAATTGTTGCGGCAGCCTGGCTCGAAGGTTACGTTGAATACGCCGACCTGGGATGTGGATACCGGAGCGAGGTAACTCTGGCCAATGAAGTATTTCGCGAAGGCGTAGTTCGGAGCGCCGATCGGGAATACCATAGATTTTGCGTGTGCTCTCATGGCCTCATCTTCGTAAGGAAGGTCGCCTTCGTTCATCTGCCATACGTCCTTCGCGAGGTTGAAGACTGCCCAGCCTTTCGGCCAGCCAACGTAGAATGCTACATGTGTGATGATCGCGGCGATCTCTTTCTGGGTAACGCCGTGTGCCTTTGCGTTCTTTAAATGGAACACGAGGGAGGAATCTGTGATTCCGGAGGACATGAGTGCAACAACGGTGATGATGCTTCTTGTCTTTACATCGATGTCCTGGTTGTTCCAGTTTTCACCGAAGAGGACATCGTCGTTAAAATGTGCGAACTGGGGAGCGAACTCGCCCAGGGCGTTTCTTCCTGCTGTCTGTACGATTTTTGCCATTTTGTTATTTCTCCTGACTCAAAATGTTTTTGTTTGGCCTGCGGGCTGCCGAACATGGGGCCTGGCAGTTGGCAGGTGATTGTTCAATTTATAAAGATTTTACCCATGCAGCGATGTCCTGCTTGGAAGCTCTGTTTAAAAGCTTTCCTTCCACGATCTCTGCGCCCGGAGCGGACGGTTTTAATTCTTTTACGGTGTTGCCGAATCCGCTGCCGCCGGATGTCGCGAAGAGGACGATCTTCTTTCCTGTGAAGTCATAGGACTCGAGGAATGTGTTTACGATGGTCGGAGCGACATACCACCAGATCGGGAAGCCGAGAATCACGGTGTCGTAAGCGCTCATGTCAATGTCTGCTTTTACGATCTCCGGTCTGATCTTCTTATCGCTCATCTCCACGCTGCTTCTGGATTTTTTGTCCATCCAGTTTAAGTCTGCTTTTGTATATGCAACCTTCGGTGTGATCTCGCAGAGGTCAGCG
>CAVFLH010000046.1:8761-16433 GCA_963622995.1 uncultured Eubacteriales bacterium
CTGCTTCTGCGATCATTTCTGCGATCTTTTTTGTGTTTCCGCTTGCACTGAAGTATGCGACTAATTTCTTTGCCATTTGAATTACCTCCTGAATATTTTTATGTCTGCCGAAACGGGTGTTTCGTGTAAATAAAAAGGATGCATAGGGAATCGTGGGCATACCGCGGCTCCTTATGCGTCCATTGTAGTTTGTATGGGTGTAAATGTCCAATACCTATATTAAATTACTGTTTATGCCTCAAAGGCATGTATCATTTCAATGAATTTATTGACAGCATGGGAGTTTGGGATATTTCTCTGCCATGCGATCACGGTGTTGGCGGTGATCTCTGGATGCAGTCTTCGCTGGACGAGAAGATCGCTTCTCCAGTATTTTGGCGCGCCTTCGATGGACACAGGATAGCCCAGGCCGCAGGCGGCCATGACGCCGGCATTTGTGCCGAGGTTGCTGGTGAAGGCGATCTGGATCTTATTGAAGTCTTTTCCGAACCAGTTGGCGATCTCGCTCTGGACGCCGACGCGTTCTGGGAGGATCAGAGGTTTTCCCAGGAGGTCTTTTTTCTCAATGTATTCTTTTTTTGCCAGGGGATCATCGGGGCGCATGCCGACGACCCAGTGGTCGCTTTCGGTGATGCGGATATAGTCGAGACCTTCTGTGTCCACGGGTTCCATGAACATGCCGATGTCCACGAGGCCTTTTTTCATCATCTCGTAGATCGTGTCGGCGGTGGCGGTGTGGATGGAGATCTGGACTAACGGGTATTTTTCGCGGTAGGCTTTGCAGATCTTTGCTAATGTCTCCACGGCGGCGAACTCGCCGCAGCCGATGGTGACGGTGCCTTCGATGACTTCTTCGGTTCCTTTTAGCTCTTCTAAGGTGCGTTTTTCGAGGTCGAGCATTTCCAGGGCGCGGCGTTTTAGGAGAATGCCTTCGTCTGTGAGGGTGATGGTGCGGCCGTTGCGGTTGAAGAGAGGGGTGCCCAGGTCTTCTTCCAGGGCGGCAAGCTGCCTCGAGAGGGTGGGCTGGGTGATGTGGAGTTGGGCGGCGGCTTTGGTGAAGCTTTGTTCTTTGGCTACGGTGAGAAAGTAGCGTAATACTCTTAAATCCATGTGGGTGATTTCCTTTTTTGAGTGTGGTTTGGGTTGATTCTATATTACTCGGAATTTTGAAGTTTGTCATGGGGAATTTTTTGATTGTTGTGGGGGATGGGTGTGGTAAGCTAAGGGGAGAGATATGTGGCATGGTGGCTGGGGGTACGCGCCGGTGAGTCTTCGGGCGCGGGCACTTGAGGATTCCTGGGAGGGTTCCTCTATGTTCCCAGAAGAATGCTAAGGGCGGAGAACGGGCGGCACAACTCGCTTCGCTCAAACAAGTGCCGCCCGTCCTCCAACGCATTCTCCTGCGAGCTAAGAGGAAGCCAGCTCCCAGGAATCAGGCGTGTCCGTGCCCGAAGGCTCACCGGCGCTGGACGTTGGAGGGAGCGATGAAAGAGGCCTCGTGATATTGGAAAGTGTGGAAGATAAAATTGGTAATGTTTTGAATGAGGAGTGTAAAAGAATGTTTAGAGAGATTCGGAAAAAGAAAAATAAGATCGAGGATCTGGCGGCGGAGGAGCTTTTGCAGGGCAGCAGGAGAGGTGTTTTGGCGGTGAATGGGGATGATGGGTATCCTTATGCGGTTCCGGTCAATTATTTTTATGACAGGGAGAATCAGAGAATTTATTTTCATGGGGCGCGTGCGGGGCATAAGGTCGATGCTCTGCGGGCATGTGACAAGGTTTGTTTTACGGTTTATGGAAATGAGATGATTAAGGAAGAGGATTGGGCGCCGTTTATGCAGAGTGTCGTTGTGTTTGGCAGATGTCATCTGATCGAATCCGGCTGTGAGAAGGCAATGGAGATGTTAAAGCGGTTTGCGATGAAATATTATCCGAATGAAGAGCTGGTCGACGAGGAGATCGCGCAGGCGGGAAGAGCGGTGCAGATGTTTGAGATCGAGATCGAGCATTTAAGCGGCAAGGAGGTGCAGGAGAAGTAGAATGAGACTGAGAAATATTCTGATCGTTGTGAGGGATATTGAGAGATCGAGGAAGTTTTATCATGATCTCTTTGGGCTTGATCGGGTGCTTGATAATGACGGAAACATGATCCTGACGGAAGGACTTGTGCTGCAGGATGAGAAGGTCTGGAGAGAGTTGCTGGGGAAAGAAATTGTTCCGGAAAATAATTCCTGTGAGCTGTATTTTGAGGAGCGGAATATAGAGGAATTTGTTGAAAAACTGGAGCGCTTATACCCGCAGACACGTTATGTCAACCGTTTGATGACGTATAGCTGGGGGCAGAAGGTGGTTCGATTTTATGACCTGGACGGTAATTTGATCGAAGTTGGAACGCCAATGTGATTTTAGGCATTGAATGTAAAAATGTAGGTAGAAATATGATAATTGAGGAGGAGAAGGAATGAAAGTAGAGCAGTTTGTGATGGCCTACGGTGTTGAGCAGGACCGGATCAGGGCGATTTTGCCGGAGGGGTTCGAGTCGCTGCGGCCGGTGCTTCGGATCAATGCGGAGGTCCGGGATGATGTTTCTGGGTATGTGGAGTTTAATGTGCCGGTTCAGAAAGATGGAAACCGGGGATGGCTTAACATTGGATATTGGGAGAATGTTCCGTTTGTACGTGAGGGGAAGAAGGTGACGTTTCAGGCGGAGTTTCTCGAGATTTCCTTTAAAGGCGTAGGAATTGAGGGATCATGCCCGGCGGAGAAGGACAATGCGGGCTGTTATTTTATTGGCGCAGAGACCATGCTGAGACTGCCGGAGAAGATCGACAGCAATAAGGAGTTCTGCGACTGCGAGTTCCGGTGGAAATTTACGGATGAGGATGCCCATGGCGTCAGCATTGGGAAAACGCTTCCGGCGTTTTTAACAGAAGTGAAGCATGTGTACCCGAAGAAGGCGTTTACGCCGGAGAATGCGGCGAATATTCCGTGTGAGCAGGTGCTGGGGACTTATATGGTCGTATTTGAGAGATAAAAATTGATTCGGAAAGAGGAGGTTTTATGGCTTTGTTTGATCTGATGTTCAGTACATTGTTTCCAGTAATGTTTATACTGGTGTTTGGAATGATTATCTATACGATGATTGGGAATGTTAAAATCTGGAATAAGAACAATCATTCGCCGAGACTTACGGTCCCTGCGAAGGTCGTCGCGAAGCGGATGAATGTTTCCCACCATCAGCATGCGAACGCGGGGGACGCGACCGGGGCCCATGGGTTTACTACAACTACGGACACTTCTTATTATGTGACGTTTGAGGTGGAGAGCGGTGACCGGATGGAACTGCATGTGCGTGGATCGGAGTATGGCATGCTAGCTGAGGGGGATGTTGGAAAATTGAGTTTTCAGGGGACGAGGTACCTGGGATTTGAAAGAGGATGAGGGGCAGAATATGTCCCTGTTCTTGTTTTATGGAATAAACAGCCTAAGATATATTCGGACTGACGTGCGGCGGGAAGAAACAGCCAGTAACAGAGATTTTCGAATGCCCGGGAGGAAGGTAGATTCCATAACACCTGAGAGCATGCAGAGTCAGGAAACGTTGTCGGGATTTTGATAGACTGTAATCACAAAGAGAGAGGGAGTGAGAAAATGAACTGGATACAGGGAATTCAGAGAGCGATCGACTATGTGGAGGCGAATATTACGGAGGATATCGATATCGAGGAAGCGGCGAGACAGGCGTATTCTTCTTCGTTTCATTTTCAGCGGGTATTCGGTATTTTATGCGGTCTTTCGCTTGGCGATTATATCCGAATGCGCAGGCTTTCCCTTGCGGGGGAGGAACTTTCGAAGGGAAACGCGAAGATCATCGATATTGCACTGAAGTACGGATATGACACGCCGGAGAGTTTTTCCCGGGCGTTTACTAGGTTTCATGGCATCACGCCGAGCGAGGCAAAGCATGGCGGAAATGCCAGGATCTTTACTCCTCTTTCTGTAAAATTAACTTTAACAGGAGGCAGTAAGATGGATTACAGAATTGAAAAGAGAGACGAATTTCAGGTGGTTTGCAAGAGAAAGAGAGTCGGAAAGCCGCAGTCTGCGGGGGCAACGCAGGAGATCACGGGAATGTGGCAGGAGTTTGGAGCAGACGGGACCATGGGACGGCTGATTGGGTGTCTGCCGGAAAAGCCGGTTATGAAGGGGCTTTTGGGGATCTGTTTTTCTTCGGAGCTTAATGCGAAGCAGTTTCCTTATGGGATCGGAGTCGAGTATGATGGACGGAAGGTGGATGATGATCTGGAGATCGTGACGATTCCGGCGAATACTTATGCGGTGTTTACGAGCAGGGGGAAGATGCCGGATGCGTTTATTGAGACTTATAACAGAATCGTTACGGAGTTTTTTCCGCATAGTTCGCAGTAAGAGTATGCGGAGAGTGTGGAGTTTGAGGTTTATTCTTCGCAGGATGTTTCGGATCCGGATTATCGGTGTGAGATTTGGATCGCGGTGAAGGAGAAGGTGGAGTAGGCTGCATCATAGTGGTGGAAGGTACGCGCCGGTGAGGGTTGGAGGAGGCTGGAGAAAAGTCCTTATCCAGCAACAGCGCGTTGCTTGCGGCAACGGGAAAAATAGATTATAGTTTCCTTATGGAGGGAAAAGCTATGGAAACGAAAAATGTTATTCTGGAACTTCGGACGAAGAGTGGGATGTCCCAGGAGGAGCTTGCGAGGAAGGTGATGGTCACGAGGCAGGCGGTGTCGCGTTGGGAGAACGGGGAGACGGTGCCGAATACGGATACGCTGAAGCTGTTATCAAAGGTGTTTGATGTCTCGATCAATACGCTTTTGGGAGCGCCGCGGCAGCTGATCTGTCAGTGCTGTGGGATGCCTCTTGATGATTCGACCATCAGTAAGGAGACGGATGGGGAGTTTAATGAGGATTACTGCAAGTGGTGTTATGCAGACGGGACATTTAAGTATACGAGTAAGGAGCAGTTGATCGATTTCTGTGTGGAACATATGGCGAGCGAGCAGTGGCCAGCGGAGCAGGTTCGGGCGCATATGGAGGCGGTGGTGCCGCAGTTGAAGCACTGGAAAAAATAATGTGTCGTGCATCGGAGAGCAAATCGTAAAGGCTTGCTCTCCGATATACGTTAACTTTATCAATAGCGATGGCAAAATGCTTTACATTTTTTTTAGTGCTATGTATCTGGAAGAAGCTGGCGGTGGCAGGTCCTTTGGGTGAATATTTCATCGATCAATATATCTGGCAATCGTAGCTTTTACTTTTTGGATATCAAGCGGCTTGGATATATGCTCGTTCATGCCGGCATTTCTGGATTCTTCTACGTCTTCGGCAAAGGCGTTTGCCGTCATGGCGATAATCGGGATCGTTTTTGCGTCTGGTCTGTCGAGGCTTCGGATCTTTCGGGTGGCTTCATAGCCGTCCATGACCGGCATCATGACGTCCATAAGGATAATATCGAAATTTCCAGAGGGAGCTTTGGAAAATGTGTATACAGCCTGTTGACCGTTGAAAGCTTTTTCAGCAGTTGCTCCGGCATCTGTCAGGAATGTCTCCGCAATTTCCATGTTCAGCTCGTTATCTTCGACAAGGAGGACATGAACTCCGGAAAGATCGCATTGTCCGAGGTCAGCGTCGTCTTTCTGAATATCAGATTCCCGGGCAATCTCGAAAGGAATAGTGATCGTGAAGGTGGAGCCTTTTCCAACTTCGCTTTGTACCTCGATGGTACCTTCCATTTTTTCAACAAGTTTTTTTACGATCGACATACCGAGACCAGTACCTTCGTAAGAACTGTTTATGCCTTCGTGTTCCCGGGAAAATGGATCGAATAAACGCTGTAGGAATTCCTCGCTCATACCGATTCAGGTGTCCTTGATTACTGCCCGGTAGATGACCTGTTTTTCAGATATTCTGGAAACAGATATCTGGTTGAAAATTTTACCGCCTTTTTTATTGTATTTGATGGAATTGCTGAGGATATTGATAAAGATCTGGCGCACATGAAGCGGGCTACCCCAGATATATGGATACTCAAAGGCATCTGGATCATTCTCATATTCCACCGTAATGCCATGTTCTACGGCGCGCAGCTTGATAATTGTGAGAATATCTTCTGCCAGTTCCCGCACATTAAATGCCTCGTAGGAAAGAGAGACATCGGGGTCCTCCAGCTTGCTTAACTGTAGGACGTCATTGATGAGGGAAAGCAGATAATTGGCTGCTACTTTGGCTTTCGCTCTGTTTCTGGTGGTAAATTCCAGGTCTGCGGCATGTGTCTGGTTGATCTCGATCAAACCTAAAATTCCGTTCATCGGAGTACAGATGTCATGGGACATTCTTGCAAGGAATGAGGTTTTCGCCGCGTTGGCGAGGCGGGCCTGTGTCAGTGCTGCATCGACTTTATCGGATGCCTTTTTCTGTTCATCAATGTCCATGACAAGACCATATCCGGTGATCGGTGTGCCGTCCGGTCTTCTAAGGACAGAGGCCGCAACACGTTGCCAGCGGATGGTGCCGTCTTTTTGTCTGGCGCGGTAGGTAACATCGTATAGAGTTTTGCCGGTGTAATCTTTTACCGCGGAAGATAGCTGTTTTCCACATAACTGCGGTCCTCCGGAAGAATGCAGTCCATCCATGATCTCCAGAAATCAGGAAATTCGTTTTCATCTGAATATCCGTATAATTTACGCATTGCCTCGGAATATTTTATGCCGAGCATGGTATTTCCCTGCAGGTTGTAAGTGCATACGAAGGAACCGGCATTCAGGATGGAATGTACGGCATCTGCGGCACGGGTCAGCTCCACATTTTCTTCACTGAGAACATCGCGTTCTTCCGTCAGGTTGTTGTTTTTGCGTGTCAGGTCATCACGTTCTACGGTGAGACCGCTGTTTTTTCTGGAGAGATTGTCACGTTCCACTGTGAGGTCGCTGTTCTTTTTTGAGAGGTCATCGCGCTCCTCGGTGAGGTCACTGTTCTTTTTTGAGAGGTCATCGCGTTCCTCAGTGAGATCGTTGTTCTTCTTCGTGAGATCGTCGCGCTCCTCAGTGAGGTCGCTGTTCTTTTTTGAGAGGTCATCACGTTCCTCTGTAAGATCATTGTTCTTTCTGGAAAGGTCGTCGCGCTCAACGGTGAGTGCACTGTTCCTTTTAGAGAGGTTATCGCGCTCCTCAGTGAGATCACTGTTTTTTCGTGAGAGATCGTCGCGTTCAACAGTAAGATCGCTGTTCTTTCGTGAAAGATCGTCACGCTCAACGGTAAGGTCACTGTTCTTTCGTGAGAGATCGTCACGTTCTACTGTCAGATCATTTCTTTCTTTGGGAAGAGCATCTCTTTCGCGTTTTAAATTTGTATTATCGAGGTGAAGAAAATCGCCCCGCATTTCTTCCAGTCCCGTGACATCATCGCAGATCACATATGCGAGAGCATGACTGTTTTCTGGGTCCCGGGATAAAAGATAGGTGATACGTACATACTTGTCCGATGATGCATAATAGATATTTGCCTCAAGCTTTGTTCTTCCATCCTCGAAAGCGTCAAGTAAGACCTGACGGGACAAATTGGTGACAGCGGACTCAGAAGTATAACGACACGTTAATGTGCCCCCCAAACGCCTTCCCCAACCACGCCCGCCCCTAAAC
>CAVFLH010000047.1:0-16329 GCA_963622995.1 uncultured Eubacteriales bacterium
CATAAAGAGATAGGTTCGGATAACATCAAATATAATTTTATGTATTTTGGTAACAGCAGTCCCACATATGGAGAAAAACCTTCCGATGAGTATGAAGAATTTACACATCGGACTGAGGGAGGACAGCACGGTCTACGCGGTGTAATGGAAAACAACATACATGACGAATTTGAAAGCGATGAACCTGACAGAGAACAGGTGCTGATTATCGTTACAGATGCCACATACGATTTCGATCAAGGCTATAATGCTAAAGTAGTGAAGAATACAATAGATTCTTTTAAACAAAATAAAGTTAAAATCTACACAGTTGACTTTGGAGAAAAGACATTTGAGTCGGAGAATCAGAATGACAATTTGTCTGTCAAATATAAGTTAGGTTTTTACAAAAATGTAATCAGAGCGTATGCTACTGCTCCTGCTTATAATCTTGAAATAGAGGGCATTCAAGATAAAGTTGCCAGTGATGAAACTCTGACTGAAACTGACAAGGAGACTCTGACGAGAGCAGCAGATGAAATCAAGAAGCTCCGGGCAACGATCGTAGATCCGCTTGGCGATGATGTGGTTTTGGACGGTGATGTTACAGTTTCCGGCTGTAATGCCGTTGAGGTTTCAGACAACGATACTGTTATGGCCTCAGACAGCAATGCACAGTTAAAGGTTACTTCTGACAGCAAGATTGAACTATCCGTGGATGATTTATGTGCTTCAGATGAGGGGGTTACCCTTACTTATAATGTAAAGGCAAAGGATGGTAAGTCCGGCTCAGTAGCACTTAATGGAAATGCAGTGCTTAAATATGAAGTAGGTAAAGTAAGCCCTGAACTGGAATTCCCGGTACCGACTGCAGTACGTTCCGGTTCAATTGACATAAAAAATCTTCTCCGCGTTACCCTCGTCCATACCGGAAGCAATGCAGCTCATGAAGATGAAACATATGAGCTTCTGGATGGAAGCTATACTGTAAAGACTGAAAGTAATGCGACAGCCAGCAACGCGACCGTTGCGTATGTAACTGTTGGAGTAAATAAGTACTTAGAGGCTTACAATAAAGATAACGGAAACCATAAAGTGCTTGGTACAACAAGTGTTAAGCGGACACTGGTATATAATGCAGATATTGACGAATGGGAGCTTGCTAATGACGAGAATCCAACGATCACATTCATTGTAAAGTGTGATGATCAGAAGAAGGATGACAGCAAAAAAGACGACGACAAAAAAGACGACGACAAAAAAGATGACGAGAAACAGTACACAAATATCAAGTTTGTAGTCAAAAACGGATCCTTCACAGAGAACGGACAGACTGAGATCACAAAGACCTTCGAAGTAGGAACAAAGCTCACACTTGCGGATATTCCTGAATCAAGGGGCATGAGCAGCAGATACAGCGATCAGACATGGGACAAGTATCCGTTGGGATACGTAGTCGGCAAGGATGGAACAACCTTCACGATCACTTACCTCTATCAGTCGAGCAGTGATGGGGACAGTGGAAATGGCGGTGGAAGCACGACGACAAGAGGCCGTGCAACAAATGCGAACGGCAAGTCCGGACACTGGATCTTAGAGGGCGGCGAGTTCACGGAGGACAACGGAAGACTTCCGTCAAACGAGTACTTAAAGATCGGTGATACGATCTACGGATTCTATACCTACGGATTTGCGATCGACTTCGACCGTCCGGAGTACTACACGGACGAGGCAATCCAGGCAAAGGGCGGCTACCGCGACGCATCCGGAACCTGGAGACTAAACGGCTGGTGGTTCCTCTATGATGATGGTACTTTCCCACATAACGAATGGGTATACCTTTCCTGGAACGGACGTTCCGACTGGTACTACTTCGATGTAGACGGCTGGATGGAAGATAACTGGTTCTACTGGAACAACAACTGGTATTATCTGCATACAAAATATGACAACACCAGAGGCCATATGTACACCGGCTGGCATGAGATCGACGGAAAGTGGTATTACTTCAACACAGCATCCGACAAGGGAACTCTTGGAGCGATGCTTGCGGACACTACAACACCGGATGGATACAAGGTTGATAAGAACGGTGCATGGATCCGGTAAAAGCGGGACGAAATAACAGAATAGAATAGAAATAAAAGCGCTGCCCATCGAGAATCTTGATGGGCAGCATTTTTTACAAAGTTGTATTACATTTGTCCAGCATGGCATAGCCGCTCATAACGACTATGCCATTTTTTAGTGCGCCTTGGTACGGAAATTCGGGTAAGCCAAAATCTGTGTTGGAACGAAACTCTGGTAACTGACGCAATAATCTGAGAAGGTCATAGAAACGGCTTCTCATAATCTTTTCTATTAGAATTTACCAGCTTTAGCAGCCTCCTCAACACTTACAGCAACTGCAACAGTAGCACCAACCATCGGGTTGTTGCCCATACCGATCAGACCCATCATCTCAACGTGAGCCGGAACGGAGGAGGAACCTGCGAACTGTGCGTCGGAGTGCATACGGCCCATGGTATCTGTCATACCGTAGGAAGCCGGACCTGCTGCCATGTTATCCGGGTGAAGTGTACGGCCTGTGCCGCCGCCGGATGCTACGGAGAAGTACTTCTTGCCTTTCTCTACGCATTCTTTCTTGTATGTACCTGCAACCGGATGCTGGAAACGTGTCGGGTTTGTGGAGTTACCGGTGATGGAAACGTCTACGCCCTCTTTCCACATGATCGCAACACCCTCTGTTACGTCGTTAGCGCCGTAGCAGTTAACTTTCGCACGCGGACTCTCCGGATCTGCGGAATAGCATTTGCGGAATACTTCCTCAACTTCGCCTGTGTAATAGTTCATCTTTGTCTCGACGTATGTGAAGCCGTTGATACGGGAGATGATCTGTGCAGCGTCTTTTCCAAGACCGTTTAAGATAACGCGAAGCGGTTTTTTACGAACCTTGTTTGCCTTCTCTGCGATACCGATCGCGCCTTCAGCAGCTGCGAAGGACTCGTGGCCTGCAAGGAAGCAAAAGCATTCTGTATCTTCCTCAAGAAGCATCTTGCCGAGGTTACCATGTCCAAGACCAACTTTTCTCTGGTCAGCAACGGAACCCGGGATACAGAAAGCCTGAAGGCCTTCACCGATTGCTGCAGCAGCATCTGCGGCACGGCGGCAGCCTTTTTTGATCGCGATCGCAGCGCCTGCTGTGTAAGCCCAGCATGCGTTCTCAAAGCAGATCGGCTGGATCTTTTTTACCTGATCATATACATTAAGGCCAGCATCCTTTGTGATCTTCTCAGCTTCTTCGATGGATGCGATGCCATAGCTGTTTAATACGGAATTGATCTTGTCAATTCTTCTCTCATAGGATTCAAATAATGCCATTTTTTCTCCCTCCCTTAGTCCTGACGCGGGTCAATGATCTTAACTGCATCTGCTACGCGGCCGTACTGTCCTTTTGCCTTTTCGTAAGCAGTTGTCGGATCGTCGCCTTTTTTGATGAAGTCAGTCATTTTGCCAAGGTTTACGAACTGGTAGCCGATGATCTGGTCCTCAGCGTCAAGTGCGATACCGGTTACATAGCCTTCAGCCATCTCAAGGTAACGCGGTCCTTTCTTTAATGTACCGTACATGGTACCAACCTGGGAACGGAGACCTTTACCGAGGTCCTCAAGGCCTGCGCCGATTGGAAGACCTTCTTCGGAGAATGCACTCTGAGTTCTTCCGTAAACGATCTGGAGGAAGAGTTCTCTCATTGCTGTATTGATCGCATCACAGACAAGGTCTGTGTTTAATGCTTCGAGGATCGTTCTGCCCGGAAGGATCTCTGCTGCCATAGCTGCGGAGTGGGTCATACCGGAACATCCGATTGTTTCTACAAGTGCTTCCTGAATGATACCCTCTTTAACATTCAGGGTCAGCTTACAGGCACCCTGCTGCGGAGCACACCAGCCAATACCGTGTGTCAGACCGGAAATATCTTTGATTTCCTTAGACTGTACCCATTTCGCTTCCTCCGGGATCGGAGCTGCGCCATGGTTCACGCCCTGCGCAACCGTGCACATCTGTTCTACTTCGTGTGAATAAATCATGTTGAGACTCCTTTCAATATATGGTTCTTAATGCTCGTTAAAAAAATCACATCATACCCGTTTCATTTTCTCACAAAAATCATATTTCGTCCATACCCTTTTTCCAAAATATTCAAATTTTGAGAAGCAATTTCGCATTGGTGTGCATTGCAGGCATGCGGCATCTTTTTGACAGGAAAATGATTGTAAACATACCGTTTCAGCGTTATACTAAAAAGAACGTAACTTCGTATTTCCGGATGTTCGGATTCTGGAAGCGTATATCGACACACCGATCGAAAAAGACGCGTTCCTGATCAGTGATCTCGGTCTCGATTCCTTCCTGATCGTATATTTTATATCGGAAGTGGATGACCGGTTCGGCGTGACGATCGAGATGCCGGAACATGTGGAATATATGACGGTCCAGGATGTGCTGGATCAGCTGAACAATAAAAACTAACTGACTGAAAAGCTGTGAATCGAAAGGCAGTTTACCAGTCTGCTGATTTTTACAGGGTTTCAGATAAACAGGAGAATATACATGGAAAAGACACTTGAAGAAAAGAAAGAACTTGCGGCAAAAGTGATCGCGGCATTAAAAAAAGAATATCCGGATGCCGACTGCACCCTGGATTACAACGAGGCGTGGAAACTCTTAGTCAGCGTCCGCCTCGCGGCCCAGTGCACCGATGCCAGAGTCAATGTGGTAGTCCAGGATCTCTACAAAAAATTCCCGGATGTGAGAGCCCTGGCGGAAGCGGACGTGAATGAAATCGAGGAGATCGTCCGTCCCTGCGGCCTTGGAAAGAGCAAGGCCCGTGACATCAGCGCGTGCATGAAGATCCTCTACGAACAGTACCACGGAAACGTGCCGGATGATTTTGATGCCCTCTTAAAACTCCCGGGTGTTGGAAGAAAGAGTGCGAACCTCATCATGGGAGATGTCTTCGGAAAACCGGCGATCGTCACCGATACCCACTGCATCCGCCTGACGAACCGGATCGGCCTTGTGGACGGAATCAAGGAACCGAAAAAAGTGGAGATGGCTCTATGGAAGATCATTCCGCCGGAAGAGGGAAATAATTTCTGCCACAGACTTGTAGAACATGGCCGGGCTGTCTGTACCGCACGGACGAAACCGTACTGCGACCGGTGCTGTCTGGCTGAAGTTTGTGAGAAGAACGGAGTGGAGTAAAGAGACATGGAGATAAAAGCAGGAATTTCATTGCAGACAAAGCAGACGCTCTCCCAGATGCAGGTAGAGTCCCTGAATATTCTGGCAATGTCCATGACGGAACTGAAGGACTTTCTGCAGAACGAGGAGATCGAGAATCCGCTTGTAGAATATGCGGCGGGAAAAGAAGAGGCAGCAGCGCCTGTCACCTATCGGGAGACGGAAAGATTTTACAATGGTACCGAACGGGATGACAGCAGGGAAAATGAGCTGTACGAGATCGAGGACAGCGGGAAATCCCTGGAAGATCTTGTGAATACACAGCTTCAGTGGAAGCAGATCGGGGAGACGGAACAAAAGATCGTGGACTTCTGTACCCAGTCCCTGGAACAGAGCGGATATCTGACGATTCCGCCTGAGGATATCGCGAAACGTCTTGGAGTTGCGGAAGAACAGGTGGAGAAAGTCCTCTCTGTGCTGAAGGAGTTGGAGCCGCAGGGACTCTTTGCGTCTGGACTTGGGGAATGTCTTCTGATGCAGGTTCGTGGGATGGATGAGGAAGAACTTCTGTCCGACATAATAAGAGATCATCTCCAGGACATCGCGGAAGGAAAGATCAGCACGATCTCGCGAGGCCTGAAGATCTCCTCCGCGGAGGTGAGAAAACTGATCCATGTGATCAAAAACTTAAATCCCCGCCCGTTAAATGGAATCGGCGGTGAGAAAGCCCAGTATATTCTCCCGGATGTGATCCTGGATTTCCAGGATGGACAGTGGAACATCGAACTGAATGATAAATGGACCGGGAATCTTCAGATCAACGATTTCTACATCCACATGATGGAGACAGCCCAGGATGAGGAGTTAAAGGTATATTTTGAGAACAAGCTGCGCAGGGCCCGGTTTATTATGAACGCGGTGGAGCAGCGCAGAACGACTCTTATGGGAATCACACGGGAGATTCTGAAACGCCAGGAGGACTATTTCCTCGGAAAAGGCCAGCTGAGACCGATGACGTTAGAGGAGATCGGTGATGCACTGGAGATCCACAAATCCACGGTCAGCCGCGCGATCCGTGACAAGTATCTGAGAGCACCGTCAGGGTGTGTGTTATTCCGCAGTTTATTTACCACCGGAATCATCTCAGCGGACGGAAACGGCGATGTGAGCAGAAATGCGGTAAAGGCAAAGCTGAAAGAACTGGTTGCATCGGAGGATAAGAAAAAGCCCTGGAGCGATGAGCAGCTTGCGGGTCTTTTACAGGATGCTGGAATGCAGATATCGAGAAGAACCGTAGCCAAGTACCGGATGGAGCTTGGAATCGGCGGAGTATTCCAGAGAAAAGACGGATAAAAATGGGGGCTGCCGTCTCAGCGATATGCGAATATCGCCGGGCGGCAGCCCTTGATTAGTTACATGGTCTCAGTTTCAAATTTTTCTTTATACTTCTTCTGAATCAGATCCACAAGCTCCGGTGCCTTCCCGCCGATCGGAGTTCCGTTCATTTCGCAGGCCGGACAGCAGAATTTTGATGAACTGGAGACGATGACCTCGTCGGCATCCATGAGTTCCGCCATGGTAAACGGTGTTTCATCTACCGGGATTCCGTTGTCCTTGCAGATCTGGATGATGTGCATTCTCGTGATGCCTGGAAGAATGTAGTGATCGGTCGGATGAGTCTTAAATACGCCGTCCTTGATGATGGAGACGTTGCTGTGAGCACATTCTGTGACAATATCGCCGCGGTGGAAGACGCATTCTCCGCATCCAAGAGATTCTGCCTTTTCTGCCGCCAGGACATTGACGAGAAGATTCAAGGTCTTAATATTGCAGTGAAGGAAACGGGTATCTTCCATGTCAGTGAGTTTCAGGCGTTTACTGGAATCCACCGGTTTTCCCGGCTTCATGAAGATCCAGAGATTCGGTTTTGTTCCTTTTTCCGGAAACTGGTGCTGACGGATACCGGTACCGCGGGTCATCTGCCAGTAGATAAAGATATCCTGATCATCCATTTTCGCCAGCATATCGTAGAGGATCGCCGCAAGTTCATCCTTCGTGTAGGGAATATCGATCTTAATGAGTCCGGCGCTGTTAAAGAACCGGTCTAAATGCTCTTTCAAAGCGAAAATCTTTCCGTTTCTTGCCAGCGTCGCCTCATACACGCCGTCACCAAAGTAACATGCGCGGTCGTTCATCGGAACGGTCATCTCTTCCAGAGGACCGAATTTGCCGTTGTAATAGCCAAGTGTTTTCATTTGCATTTCCTCCTGAATTTGCGAAAAATTGTTCGGATATAGCTGAAATATTCTATCGGTATCATAGCATGGAATCGGAGGAAAGTAAAGGAAACAGGGGACGATTCGGCAGTTCAGTCCTTTTGGGTTTTAGGGGTGGGGAAAAGTATCATGCAGTATGGAAGTTTACGCGTGATCCGGATATTCGTACCAGCCCTTACCGGTCTTTCTTCCGTATTCTCCCTTATTATATTTTTCAATCACAAGCGGGTTCGGCGCGTCATCCGGGTCATGGCTCTCCGCATAGCGGTCTCTCCGGACATAGTAGTTGACATCGATTCCTGTGAGATCCATGAGGCGGAACGGCCCCATCGGATATCCGAGACCTTTCTCGCAGGCGGTATCGATGTCCTCGACGGACGCGACACCCTGCTCTAAAAGTCTGCATGCCTCTCTTGTGACTGCTGCGTTGATCCGGTTCGCGACGAATCCGGCGATCTCCTTATTGATGACGATCGGAGTTTTTCCGGTCTGTTCCGCAAACTTCTTCGCGGTCTCGATGGTCTCATCTGAAGTATGCGGTCCGCGCACCAGCTCTACCAGCTGCATGACGAGAGCCGGATTGAAATAGTGGATATTTAAGAGACGTTCCGGATGCTCTGTGACGTCAGCCAGCTTGGAGCTTACGATGTTGGAGCTGTTTGTTCCGAGAATCGTTTCCGGGCTGCAGAGTCTGCTGATCCGCTTAAAGAGGTCTCTCTTGATATCAAGATTCTCAATGATCGCCTCGATCACAAGGTCTGCCTTTTCTGCCGCCGCGTCGATGTCGGCTGTAATTGTAAAATGATTCCGGATGTCCTCCACCTGTTCTGCGGTGAGACGCCCTTTTTTGATCCGTCCGTCGAGGTAACTGCCTGCCCACTTCTCGGCTTTTTCCAGAGCCTGCGGGAAGGAGTCGCAGAGGATCACATCATATCCGTACGCACGTCCATGGATCGCGGTATTCATGGCGATCTGCTGCCCCATGGCACCCGCTCCGATGATCACGATCGTTTTTAATTCTTTTGCCATCTCTTTATTTCCTCCTATACAAGTTCAAGTAAAGTAGCCATAGACTGTCCGCCGCCGATACAGAGCGTTGCGAGTCCCCGTTTTCCGCCTGTTCTCTTTAAGTTGTGGATCAGAGTGACCATCAGGCGGGCACCGGTACAGCCTAACGGGTGTCCGAGGGCGATCGCTCCGCCGTTTATATTTACCTTTGCCGGATCCAGGTGAAGATCGCGGATGCAGGCGATAGACTGGGAAGCGAATGCCTCGTTGAGCTCCACGAGATCGATATCCTCGAGCTTTGTGTTTGTCATGGTGAGAAGCTTGTTGGTGGAGAATACCGGACCGTATCCCATGATCTCTGGATCAAGGGCAGCGGCTGTGACTCCGGTGATCTTCGCCAACGGTTTAAGTCCGCATTCCTTTACCATCTTTTCGCTGGCGAGAACAAGGCAGGCAGCACCATCGTTTAATCCGCAGGCATTTCCGGCGGTGACGGTTCCATCCGGCTTTACGATCGGGCGGAGTTTCGCAAGGACCTCCATGGTCGTAGATGGTTTTACAAATTCATCAGTATCAAAGATAAAGGTATTCTTTTTCTCTTTCACTTCGATCGGAAGGATCTCATCCTTAAAATATCCCATCTCGATGGCTTTTGCGGCACGGCGCTGGCTCTCGACAGCGAAGGCATCCTGTTCTTCACGGGTGACATGGAAACGCTCCGCAACGTTCTCCGCGGTCTTTGACATGCTGAGATCGCTTCCGTATACGGAATAAGGCTGGGCTGTAGTTCCGGCCTCGATGTTGGAGTCCACGATCGTGTTCTTGTTGCCGCCCCAGCGGGTTCCGCGAAGGTACATCGGGGCACGGCTCATGTTCTCGGTACCGCCTGCGACGATGCAGTCGGCCGCGCCGAGCCAGATCTCCATACATCCAGAGAAAACAGCCTGCATGGAAGAGGCACAGAGACGGTTGACGGTGAATCCAGGAATGGATTTCGGAAGACCTGCCTCTAAAAGAGCAGCGCGGGCGATGTTGGATGCCTCGGTGCTCTGACGGACTTCTCCGAGAATGACTTCATTGATTTTTTCCGGGTCGACACCGGATCTCTTCACCGCCTCACGGATGACGGACGCGCCTAAAGTGTGGGCAGGAACACTTTTTAAGGAGCCGCCGTACTTGCCGATAGCGGTGCGGACAGCTGATACGATATAGACGGTTTCCATAATTTGTTACCTCCTGAAAATGATTTTGTGTGTGGTCAATCCTGACCTAAATATCTAGCAAAAAGCGTGCCAAACCGGAAAAAGATGGAAAACTTCCTTAAATATGGGCGCAGTGCGGAGCTTCAAAAAAGAAAAAGGGGATAGCTCATGCACAAAAAAGTGCATGAAAATGCAAGATGAAATCCGTTTGCACAAAAAGTGCATAGAGCACAGAGAACGTACAGGGAAAACACGCGGAAAAATTGCGGTGTTCAGAATGGCACAAAGGTTGCTATTAAATTTAGCTTAAGAACCGGATGATCCGGATAAGAAAGGAGCACAACATGCAGTTTGAAAATGTATTGTATGAAATCGAGGATGGGATCCTGTATCTGACATTGAACCGTCCGGAAGCCAGAAATGCCCTGACACCGGAAATGTGGAGAGATATCCAGAACGCGGTGGAACTGGCAAAAATAGATGAGCAGGTAAAAGTCGTGATCATAAGCGGAGCCGGGGACAAGGCACTGGCCAGCGGCGCTGATATCCGTGAGATCCATGACAGGGAGACCTTAAAGATGCTGGCCGGAACCTCCACAGTCGCGTTAAAGGCATTGGAGGACCTCTACAAACCGGTGATCTGCGCGATCAACGGCTACGCCTTAGGCGGCGGATGTGAGCTTGCCATGGCCTGTGACATCAGGATCGCCACGAAACGTTCCAAATTCGGCCAGCCGGAGACCAGCCTCAGCATCATCCCGGGAGCGGGCGGCACCCAGCGTCTTCCCCGCCTCGTGGGAGTTGGAAGAGCGAAGGAACTGATCTATACGGGCCGGATCATCGGGGCAGAAGAAGCCAAAGTCATCGGTCTTGTAAACCAGGTGACAGAAGATACAAGGGAAGATCTCATGGCAGCCGCAAAGGAGATGGCGAAGACCATCATGAAAAAGGGACCGGTAGCAACCACCATGGCGAAGATGGCCATCAACGTGGGAATGGACACGGACATCAACACAGGACTCTTATTTGAGCGGATCGCCCAGACCGTGGCATTTGGAACCGATGACAGAAAAGAAGGAACCGCGGCGTTCTTAGAAAAGAGAGCGGCAAACTTTACAGGACATTGATAAATAAGGAGGAAATGACGATATGAAACCATTAGAGGGAATTAAAGTAGTAGAACTTTCCACCATGTTAGCAGGGCCGATGACGGCGAGAATTCTTGCAGAGTGGGGGGCCGACGTGATCAAGGTGGAGTCCATGAACGGGGATCCGTGGAGGCTGCAGTACGGAACATCCATGTCCCCATGTACGGAACACGCAAATCCGAACTTCGATATGCAGAATATCAACAAGCGTTTTGTCTCTTTTAATATGAGAACAAAAGAGGGCGCGGAAGCGATGTTAAAGCTGATCTCGGAGGCGGATGTGTTCCTGACAAACTACAGGATCCAGGCACTTGAGGGCATGGGACTCGCCTATGACCAGTTAAAGGATAAGTTTCCGGGACTTGTCCATGCCTCTGTTCTCGGCTATGGCAGCGAGGGCGAGGAGAAGAACAGACCGGGTTACGACTACACGGCGTTCTGCGCGAGAACAGGACTTTTAGGCGACCTTGCACCGGCAGGAGGTCCGCCAGTCATGACGATCGCAGGTCTCGGTGACCACAGCGTTGCGATGGCGTTGGCAGGAGGAATCGCGGCGGTACTCTTAAAGAAGAGCAGAACAGGACTTGGCGACAAAGTGGATGTCTCCCTGCTCCAGGCCGGAACCTTTATCCTGACATGCGGTCTCTTAAACGCGTACAACGGAAGAAAATATCCCCGTGACCGCTATAACTGCGCACATGCCGGCAGCAATACATATCAGGGAGCAGACGGAGAGTGGATCTACCTGGCAGTCGTGGATTACAGAAGATTCAAGGAATTCTGCGAGACCATCGGACGTCCGGAATTATCGGAAGACCCGCGTTTCTCTACACAGGACGCCTACTACGCGAATAAGACGGTTCTCACAAAGATCTTGGACGAAGTATTTATCACAAAACCGGTCTCCTACTGGCATCAGGTATTGAATGACCACGACCTCCCACACGAGATCGTCTACCACTTCAAGGATGTTCCGTACGACAAGCAGGTACAGGCGAATCACTACACATATTTCCATGAGTACGAGGACGGAACAAAGACCGTATTTACAAACGGCCCGGTACATTTCGCGTCCGTTGATCCGACAAAGATTCCGTGCGTGGAGTCTGGAAAGATCGGACGTGATACCGCGGCGGTATTAAAAGAACTCGGTTATACGGATGACAAGATCGAGGCAATGTACGAGGCGAAAGAGATCAGGTAAGGAGGAAAAGAACATGGCGGAAGAGATGAAGACAAATACAGAGCAGCAGGCACCGGCACCGAAGCCGAAGAGACCGAAACCGAAGAGCATGATCATGCTGGGTGAGCAGACGGCAGCACTGTTTGAAAACGCGAGACTCGCGAAGGAGAGAGGGGAGAAGGTCGGCTGGTCCGCATCGATCTTTCCCCAGGAGATCGCTGAGACGCTGGGATTGAATATTCTGTACCCGGAAAATCATTCCGCAGGAATCGCCGCGAGACACCAGGCAGACCCATTCCTGCAGGAATGTGAGGGAACACTGGGATATTCCAATGACCTCTGCGCGTACGCGAAAGTCAACCTGGCGTATGCCTCCGTGCTGAACGGGGAGAGCGAGGTGGAACTTCCGGACGGCGGAAAGATGGTAAAACCGGATTTTCTGCTGCTCACAAACAATATCTGCAACCAGCTCACAAAGTGGTATGAGAATCTGGCGAAACAGATGAATATTCCGTGCTTCTTTATTGACACTTGCTACAATCCATACGATTATGTGACGGAGACGAGAGTCCGCTACGTGCGTGCTCAGATCGATCAGCTGATCAAGGATCTCTGCGCGTTTACCGGGAAGACATGGGACGAGGAACGGTTTAAGAAGGTTATGGAGATCAGCCAGAGAAACAGTTATCTCTGGGAGCGCGCCAACAACCTTCTCGACAGGAAACCGTCCCCGCTCAGCGGATTCGAGCTGTTCAACTACATGTCTGCCATGGTCTGCAACAGAGGAAAGGAATCTTCCACGGCGATCCTGGAGCAGTTGAACAAAGAGATCGAGCAGCACATCGCGGAAGGAACCTCCACATTCCCGGTGGAGGAACAGTTCCGCGTATCCTGGGATGGAATCGCCTGTTGGCCGTATCTGAGCCACAACCTCAGAACGATGAAAAAGTACGGAATCAACATGGTAGCGTCCAGTTACGGAAAGGCATGGGCCATCGAGTATGAGAATCTTGACGGAATGGCGAGAGCTTACTGTTTCGCGTCCACAAACGGAGACAATGCTACAACGATGCTGGACCGCAGACTGGAAGCGTTAAAGAGATTTGGATGTGAAGGAACGATCTACCATGTAAACAGAAGCTGCAAAGTTATGGACTGCCAGATGATGGAGATCCAGAGACAGTTATCCGAGAAAGCGGGCGTGCCGTTTACCGCCTTTGACGGTGACCAGGCGGATTACCGAAATTACAGTGAGGCGCAGTTCGAGACAAGAATCCAAGGACTCGTGGAGATGATGCGTCAGAAGAAGGAGGAAAACATCAATGGCTGATTTAATGAAAAAACTTGAATTGCTGAAAGAAGCATGTGAGAATCCGAGAAAGCAGATGGACCGGTATCTGGCGGAAGGGAAAAAAGTCATCGGATGTTTTGAGCCGTACACCCCGGAAGAGCTTGTGCACGCGTCCGGAATGATCCCAATGGGACTCTGGGGCGGAAAGACAAAGCCGGTCCTGGCAAACAGCTATCTCCCGTCCTTCGCATGTCCAATCATGCAGGCGAACATGGAATTTGGATTAAACGGTACATATAAAGGCATGTCTGCGGTCATTATCCCGGCTATGTGCGACACGCTGCGATGCATGACCCAGAACTGGAGATTCGGTGTTCAGGATATCCAGATGGTTCCCATCGTATATCCGCAGAACAGGAAGTCCCCGGCAAGCATCGACTACCTGATCGGCGAGTTTGAGCAGGTGCTGGTGGTCCTTGCGACATCCACGAAGCAGATGCTGAAGGAGAAGGAACTCTGCAGGGCTATTGAGATCTACAACGAGCACAATGTGACTATGAGAGAGTTCGCTAGAGCGGCAAACGACCATCTGGACATCATCACACCGACCGTGCGCCACAGGATCATGAAGAGCGCATGGTTCTATGAGAAGAGCGAGCACACAGCCATCGTGAAGGAGATCATAGAAGAGTTAAAGAAGCTTCCGGTCCATGAATTCAAGGGGAAAAAGGTCATTCTCACCGGAATCTCCTGTGAGCCGGAGGAAGTGCTTGGAATCCTTGAGGAGAACGGTATCGCGGTCGTTGGGGATGATCTGGCCCAGGAGAGCCGCCAGTACCGCACGGATACCCCGATGAGCGGAGGCGGCGGATTAAAGAGACTGGCACTGCAGTGGCAGAACCGGTCCGGATGCAGCCTGATTCACGAGGACGGAAAGCCGAGAGGAAAGATGATCGCAGAGCTCTGCCGGGAGACCGGAGCGGACGGCGTGATCAACTGCCTCATGAAGTTCTGTGATCCGGAAGAATATGATCTTCCATATCTGGAAAAGGATGTGAAGGATGCCGGATATCCGTGTATGACCATTGAGGTGGATCCGTTAAGTATTGCGTCCGAGCAGATCAGAACGAGAATCGAGACGTTTGTGGAATTGATGTAGAAAAGAAAACAAAAAGAAGAGAACCTGCCGCAGCTGGGGAGAGAGACCTGGCTGTGGCAGGTTTTTTGACGTTTTGTGGTTGGAAGAAAGTGTCGACAGTAATCAGTATTATAGGGGGGAGCTGTTAGCAGCGGATTTTACGATCCAGTTATAAAAATAAAGATGAAATCACCAGAGCCTCTGTACAGGAATAGAAAAAACGCCTGGTTTTGTTCAGTGCATGCGATAAAAACGCATCTGCAGAGGCATATAGAAGGTCTGGCGTCTATTGCTTTTGCTATAGAAGAGGAAAAGTGGAAGGAAAGATCCGGGTCACGCAGCAGAAGAAGATCCGATGCAGTCCGGACAGCATGAAAAAGCCGGTGACATCGAGCCACCGGCTTTTTTAGGGGGAAATCTATAGTTTAGAAGTAGATCACACTGCTGATCACGGTCACGCAGGCAACCATGAGGATGAATAACGGTCCGCCGATCTTGAGAAAATCGCTGAAGGTGTAACCGGCCGGAAGGATCTGCATGTTTACCGCGGTTCCGATCGGGGTAGCAACTGCCATGTTTGTTCCGATGGCGATGAGCGTTACCCACGGGATCGGGCTGATTCCAAGGTCGAGAGCCATTGCGATACAGATCGGAGTCAGGATTGCTGCAACGCTGACATTCTGCATGAACAGGGTCAGAACGCTGGAGAGGACCACGATAACTGTTGTGAGGACAAGAACAGATGCCTGTTCTCCGCCGAATACGTTGAGAACGAATGTGGCGATGATCTGTCCGCCGCCGGAAGCGTCAAGTCCTGTGCCGAGTCCGCTGATGGCACCGATACAGATGAGAACGTCCCACGGAAGCTCTTTCAAAGTGGATTTTACCGGAATGCAGCCGGTAGCAAAAAGGATCACGGAGCCGAGCATGGCAACGTTGGCGATGTTTAAGTAGTTCTTGAACGGGGAGATTCCTGTGAGGATGAAGCCGACGATGCAGGCGAGGAGAACGACGATGGAGAGTGTTCCCTTCCATGCAGGAATATCGCTGGCTGCGTTTTCAGCAGAGTAGGCAGGGCTCGCGAAGATGTTGTTCTTATCGAAATCCGGGCTGCCCGGTTTTAAAACTTTTTCAAGAAGAGTGTAGCCGATGGTGCCCCAGAAAATGACCTGGATCAGGGCTACCGGGAACATGACGCGGCTCATCTCGAATACGCCGAGACCAGCTTCATAACCGGCAAATCCCATTAAAACGGAGTTTGCGGTGTTCTGGGAAGTGGAACCGACTAAGGTGCAGGCACCGCCGACGATGCAGGCGGTACCGGCCGGGAAGATCACCATCTTGGAGCGGATCTTTCCGTTGGAGCCAGCCGCGATGGAGGCGATGATCGGCATCCACATGGCAATAGTGCCGGAGTTTGATAAGAAGGCACTCATTGCGGTGCAGATGATGACAATCACAACGATGAAAAAGCGTTCATTTTTTACGATCGGTGTCGTGGAGATCTTGCGTCCGATCTTCTGGGCAACGCCTGTCTGGAATAAGGCGTCTCCGACGATACACATTCCGGCAACCATGATGATGGCGCTGCCGCCGAAGCCGGAGTAGATCTGGGAGAGCTTCATTTCTGGGATCAGGATTCCCATGGCGAGGGAACTCATACAGGCAACCACGCTCATTGGAAGCCGGTTCATAAAGAAAAGGATCATGGTGATGATCGTGATGATAATGGCAATCGTGCTAGATGACATAACAGTTTTCCTTTCTTAGGCATATTTTGTCGCTGGTATGAATTTCCGGAAATTCAAGCGGGACAGAAAGCGATTCGGTTACTTCGTTTCGAACCGTTCTGTCCTAAGT
>CAVFLH010000048.1:0-1632 GCA_963622995.1 uncultured Eubacteriales bacterium
AGATAATATACTACAAAATAAAAGAAGCTGCTGAACACAACGGAAGTGGAAAGGGGTTCGCCTATGAGTGAAAACAATCCTGTAAAGAAGAGCAGACTTGACCGGATCCTTGATGCGATCGAGCGTGCGGGAAACAAACTTCCTGACCCAATCACCATGTTCCTTGGTCTGGCTGTGATCGTAACGATCATCTCCGCGATCTGCAGCGCAGCCGGCGTGTCCGCGGTCAATCCGGCTGACGGATCCACAATCGAGGTATTCAACCTCCTGTCCCTGGACGGAATCCGTTATTTATGGACGAATGTCATCACAAACTTCTCCGGCTTTGCACCGCTGGGCATGGTATTAGTTGCTGTTATCGGTTCATCCGTCGCAGAGAAGAGCGGCTTTCTGGTTGCGGTTATGGTCAACTTCCTTGGCGAGGCGAAGGGATGGATCGTAACCATGGTCGTTATGTTCCTTGGAATCAACTTAAATATCGCCGGTGACGCTGGATTTATCGTACTTCCGCCGCTTGCCGCGATCCTGTACATGTCTATCGGACGTCATCCGCTTCTCGGTATGTACACAGCATTCGCTTCCGTTGCGGCTGGTTTCTGCGCAAACGTTCTTCTCGGTCTCTCCGACGCACTGGCCTACGGATTTACCGAGCAGGCAGCGCAGATGATCGATCCGAATTACCAGCAGTCTATCGCGATCAACTGGTATTTCTTGATCGTATCCTGCGTGATCCTCACGATCGTCGGAACGGTTCTTGTTGAGAAGGTCCTGGTACATCGTTTCCCGATCTCCAAGGCAGAGCTTGCAAAGTATGATTTTGATGAGTCAAACTCCAGGCTGACTCCGATCCAGAAGAAGGGAATTGCGGCAGCAGGCTTATCCATCCTGATCTACATCGTTGTCGTAGTTCTGATGTGCCTTCCGTTATTTGACGGACGCGCGATCCTTGCGGATGAGAATGGCTCCATCACAAGCGGTTCTTCCCCGTTCTCCAAAGGTATCGTATTTACGGTTACCCTGTTCTTAATGATTCCGGGTATCGTTTACGGTATTGTAATTGGAAAATATAAGAGCGATAAAGATGTCTGGGCAGATATCAGCCAGGGATTTGCCGAGATGGGAAATTACATCTTCATGTGTTTCTTTATCTCCATCTTCACAAACTTCTTCTCTGTATCAAAGCTCGGAACTGTCCTTGCCATCAAGGGAGCAAGCCTTTTAAGCAACATCGGATTCACAGGAATCCCGCTGCTGATCGGTCTGATCTTCCTGTCCTGTATCGTCAACATGTTCATCGGCTCCGCTTCCGCGAAGTGGGCGATCCTCGCACCGGTATTTATCCCGATGATGATGTTAATGGGCTTCGACCCGGCGATCACACAGGTCGTTTACAGAATCGGCGACTCCATCACAAACCCGCTGTCTCCGTTATTTACATACCTTCCGGTCATCCTTGGCTTCGCGCACAAGTATGATGAGAAGGTCGGTCTCGGAACAGTTATCGCAAACATGCTTCCGTTCTCGGTAACATTTGCGATTGCATGGATCATCCAGGTCGTTATCTGGGTTCTCTTAAACCTCCCGCTTGGACCTGGCGGCGCGATCTATCTGTAGAGAGCTGAAATAAAAATT
>CAVFLH010000048.1:1642-4000 GCA_963622995.1 uncultured Eubacteriales bacterium
CATAAAAAGAGCACCGCATGAGATGGCAGTTATGCCGTGCAGTGCTCTTTTTCTTATGACATGGAAAGGAGACCATATGAACTTTTCAAAAAGAGCGGAGGAGACGGAGAGCCAGATCATCGCGAACCGCCATTACCTCCATGAACATGCGGAACTCTCTTTTGAGGAGAAAGAGACCACCGCGTACATCGTATCGGAACTTGAAAAACTTGGAATCCCGGTGCAGACATTCCCGGATTATACCGGCTGCATCGCGACCATAAAGGGTGAAAAAGGAGATGGACCGACACTCCTTCTCCGGGCGGACATCGACGCACTCCCGATCATGGAGGAGAGCGGCGTGGACTTCGCCAGCAGAACACCGGGTGTGATGCATGCCTGCGGTCATGACTGCCACGTGTCCATGCTTTTGGGCGCTGCGAGACTTTTGGCGGAGCAGAAAAAGGAGTTAAAGGGAACGGTAAAACTTTTGTTCCAGGCGGCGGAAGAGGCATTCATTGGAAGCCACTACTATGTGGACAACGGATATCTCGATGACGTGGACGCGGCTATGGGCATGCATGTGTGGCCGTCAGCGGCTGCGGGTCAGTTCCTCATAAAAGACGGGGAAGTGATGGCGAGCTGCGATAACTTTAAGATCACCGTCCACGGAGTCTCCACCCACGGCTCCATGCCGAATCTCGGAAAGGATGCCATCGTGGCGGCAAGTTCGATCCTTTTGCAGCTTCAGCACATCGTGAGCCGTGTGAATGACCCGTTAAATTCCCTGGTGGTATCCGTCGGAAAAGTTTCCGCGGGAACCCAGTTCAACATCATCACGGACACGGCAGTCATGGAGGGAACGGTCCGCTGCTACGCGCCGGAGACGAGAGCCATGGTGGAGGAGACCATGAGACAGATCGTGACGAACACGGCGGCTGCGGACGGCTGTACGGCGGAGGTGGAGTATTCTTACCTGGAACCATCTGTCATCAACAGGGATACGGAACTCACAGAGCTTGCGAGAAACGCGGCGGAGAAGCTTTACGGGGAGAACGCGTGGGCGGAAGCCGCGAAGGCCGGTGGAAGCGAGGACTTTTCCTATGTGATGGATAAGATCCCGTCATCCATCTTTGTGTTCTTAGGCTGCTGTGACGAGAAGGAAGGGCCGGTATACCCGCTCCACAACGGAAAATTTAAGGTCAACGAGGAGATCCTGAAAAAGGGCGCCGCGTTCTACGCGCAGTTTGCGGCGGATTATCTGGAGAAAAAGGGAGGCGCAGTGAGATGAGAGTACAGGAACTTGCAAAGGAACAGGAAGCTTATGTGATCCAGTGCCGCCGGTATCTTCACGAGCACCCGGAACTCAGCACCCATGAGGTGGAGACCACGAAATTTATCAAAGGCGAACTGGAAAAGATGGGGATCCCGGTACAGGAATTCCCTGGAATTACCGGCTGTGTAGGTACTATCGAGGGCGGAATGCCGGGAAAGACCGTCATGCTCCGTGCGGATATCGACGCGCTGCCGATTCAGGAAAATCCAGGGAAATCATACTGCAGCAAAAATCCGGGTGTCATGCATGCCTGCGGACATGACTGCCATACGGCGATGTTACTCGGTGCGGCAAAGATTTTAAGCGCAAACAGGGAAAAGCTTCATGGAACTGTGAAGCTGATCTTCCAGATGGCGGAGGAGATCGGAAGAAAGGCCGAGGAGTATGTAAAGCGCGGTGCCCTGGAAGGCGTGGATGCGATCTTCGGCATGCACATCTGGGCGACCATGCCGACAGGAACCGTGAACTTTGAGGCCGGCGAGAGAATGGCCTGCAGCGACCGGTTCACGATCAGGATCCACGGCAAAAAAGCCCACGGAAGCGCTCCGAACCAGGGAAAAGACGCGATCCTGGCGGCTGCGGCGGCGATCCAGGTCCTTCAGACGATCCCCAGCAGGATCAATGACCCGTTCAACTCCCTGGTGGTCTCCGTCGGAATGTTCCACGGCGGAACAAAGGAAAATATTATCGCGGACGAGGCGGAGCTTGTGGGAACTGTCCGTACCTTTAACAAAGCGTTTAGAAATGGCATGCCGGATCTGATCAAAAAGGTGGTGGAGCCGACGGTGGAAGGATACGGCTGCACGGCGGATTTCGACTATTATTTCGGACCGAGCCCGCTGATCAACGACAATGAGGAGCTTGTGAAGACCGCAAGACGGGCGGCTG
The DNA here is from genome assembly GCA_963622995.1 of uncultured Eubacteriales bacterium. Lineage (GTDB taxonomy): Bacteria > Bacillota > Clostridia > Lachnospirales > Lachnospiraceae > Pilosibacter. The sequence continues at coordinate 3,846 of CAVFLH010000048.1, forward strand.
CCGAGGAGATGGGAGAGGATAAGCTGATCCCGTTAAAGAAGATGACGGGAGCCGAGGACTTCAGCGTCTACATGGAAACGGTTCCGGGCGTATTCGGATATCTCGGCTGCAGGAACGAGGCGAAAGGCGTCACAGCGCCGCACCATCATCCGGCT
>CAVFLH010000048.1:4010-15014 GCA_963622995.1 uncultured Eubacteriales bacterium
ATCCGGCTTTTGATGTGGATGAGGATGTTCTGTATCATGGAACCGGCATCTACGCGCAGTTTGCGTTTGATTATTTAGAATAAGAGCTGTTTAGAATAAGAAATTTTCCTGTTTACAGAAAAAATATCCTATGTTATAATGTGCATTAGACATTTCCTGTACCAGTCTGCCCTTTTGGAGATGGATGGTGCGGAAAAGAAATAGAAACAGTATACGAAAAGGATGGAACTGATATGGCAACATTACTTGAAACATGGAGAAACCTCGCTTACGGCGATGGTCTCGATGATAAAAAGAAAGAAGAACTCTGGACAAACTACTTCACAATCGAGAAAGGCATCTACGAGAAGATCCTCTCCAACCCGACAGAGGTCGTTGAGGGAACTGTAAAAGAGCTCGCTGAGAAGTACGGCACAGAAGTTCTCATTATGACTGGTTTCCTCGATGGAATTAACGAGAGCTTAAAGGGATATGAGAACCCGATCGACACAATGGCAGAGGATACCGTTGTTAAGATCGAGATTGATCCGGAAAAGCTTTACTACAATATGGTAGAGGCTAAGGCTTCCTGGCTCTATGAGCTTCCGCAGTGGTCTGAGATCCTTTCCGCTGAGACAAGAACAGAGCTTTACAAGAAGCAGAAAGCTTCCGGAACCGTACGCCGCGAAGGCCACAAGATCTACCCGAACGATCCGTGTCCGTGCGGAAGCGGAAAGAAGTACAAAAAGTGCTGCGGCCGCAACGCATAAGATGAAACGTAAGCCATTACCTATTGCGGGTAGTGGCTTTTTCATTACTGCTGTGAAAAAGGAGAAAAAATGCAGGCATATACTGGGTTTGCCGCTGTCTATGACACTTTCATGGACAATATTCCATACGAAGAGTGGTGCGAATATCTGACAGGGCTTTTGAGGGAACAGGGGGTCACAGAGGGACTTCTTCTTGATCTCGGCTGCGGAACGGGAAGTCTCACGGAGCTTCTCACGGACGCCGGTTATGATATGATCGGCGTGGACAACTCCGAGGAGATGCTGGAGCTTGCCCTGGAAAAGAAGGAAAAGTCCGGAAAAGATATTTTATATCTCTGTCAGGATATGCGGGAATTTGAACTTTACGGCACGGTGGCGGCGGTTGTCTCCATCTGTGACTGTATGAACTATATTTTAGAGCCGGAGGACTTGACTGAGGTGTTCCGCCTGGTCAACAACTACCTGGATCCGGGCGGAGTGTTTATCTTCGACATGAATACCGAGTACAAATACCGGGAGATCATGGGAGACAACACCATCGCGGAGGACAGGGATGACTCCAGCTTTATCTGGGACAACCAGTACGATGAGGAGGAGCGGATCAATATCTATGATCTGTCGATCTTTGTCCGGGTGGACGGGGACCTCTTTAGAAAGTACCATGAGACCCATTACCAGCGGGCCTACTCCCTGGAAGAGGTGAAGAACGCCATCCGCGAGGCGGGCATGGAATTTGTCGCTGCTTACGATGCGTTCATGAAGAACCCGCCGGAAGAAGACAGCGAACGTATTTATGTGATCGCGAGAGAACATGGAAAAGAAAGGAAATAGAGCATGAACGATTATATGATCCGTGCGACGGCTGCGGAGGGACAGATCCGTGCCTTTGCCGCAACGACAAGAGATATGGTGGAGGATGCCAAGAATGCCCACAACACAAGCCCGGTGGCTACGGCTGCTCTGGGCCGTCTCATGACAGCAGCTGCCATGATGGGCGCTGACTTAAAGGGTGAGAAGGACCTTCTGACACTCAGAATTGAGGGAAGCGGCCCGCTGGGCGGACTTCTTGTCACAGCTGACGGCCATGGCAATGTGAAGGGATACGCGTTCAATCCGGATGTAATGCTTCCGCCGAACGCCCAGGGAAAACTCGATGTTGGCGGTTCCCTGGACCTTGGCGTTTTAAGCGTCATCAAGGATATTGGCTTAAAGGAGCCGTATGTGGGTCAGACACAGCTCGTCACAGGTGAGATCGCGGAAGACCTGACCTACTATTTTGCCACATCTGAGCAGGTTCCGTCCTCCGTTGCCCTGGGTGTTTTAATGAACAAGGACAACACGGTCCGTCAGGCCGGCGGTTTTATCATCCAGCTTCTCCCGGGCGCATCCGATGAGATCATCGACAAGCTGGAGGCGAAGCTCTCCGGAATTTCTTCCATCACATCCCTGCTGGATGCGGGAAAGACCCCGGAGGAGATCCTGACAGACATCCTCGGCGAGTTCGGACTTGAGATCTTATCAAAGATGCCGGTACAGTTCCACTGCAACTGCGACCGCTCCAGAGTTGAGAAGGCGATCATCAGCATCGGAAAGAAAGAGATCCAGGACATGGTCGACGAGGGCAAGGAGATCGAGGTCAACTGCCAGTTCTGCAACAAGCATTATAAGTTCTCTGTGGATGAACTGGGAGACATGTTAAAGAAGGCAACAAGAGAGTAGAGATATGAGTTCTGTGAAATTGAACGAGGAAGAAAAACGGCTGCTTCACAACACCTGGCACCATTTCCTGACCATCACGCACCACAAAATGGTGGTCATGGAGGGCTGCTTTAAGGTGGGGCTTTTTAAGCAGGGGCTGCTCCACGATCTGTCAAAGTATTCCTGGGAGGAATTTAAGACCGGTGTAAAGTACTACCAGGGAACGAGAAGTCCCAACGCGGCGGAGAAGGAAGAAAAGGGATATTCCTCCGCATGGCTTCATCACAAAGGAAGAAACAAACATCACTTCGAGTACTGGACCGATGTGTCCACGGCGGAGGATCACTGGAAGATCGTCGGCGTGAAGATGCCGGTAAACTACCTGGCGGAGATGGTCATGGACCGGATCGCGGCCTCGAAGATCTACCAGGGAAAGAACTACACGGACGCGGCGCCCTACACGTATTTTTCCAGGAATAAGGAATATATCGTCATGCACCCGGAGACGAAGGCGTGCCTGGATAAAATCCTGCTGATGCTGAAGGAAAAGGGCGAGAGAAAGACGTTTGCGTATATCAGGAAGCTTCTTAAGGACGGGGATTACTAAAAGAAAGCCTATATGGGTTTTCTGAAGCTTTTGAGGCGGACAGAAAACTCATAGGCTCATAGAGATATTATTTGAGGAACGAGAAGATCTCTTTTATGTACCGGTTCAACTTTTCTGCATCGGAGAAGCAGTTTTCCCGGATCTCGAAAAATCCGGTCTTATCCTTGCAGGAGGTCTTGAATTCCGGATCCCAGATATCTGCGGGCTGGGGGAGAAAGATGCCATCCTTTTTGGTGTAGCAGGTCTCCTTCGTCGCCTTGATGCGGGCATCCTTGTCGACGAATTCACCGACGCTCTTGTGGATCGCAGTGTCCTCGTAGATCAGGTAGTAGTAATCCTTATAGTTCGGATAATAATATTTTAATGTACCTTTGTAGACCCGGATGGAGAGCTCCATCCGGTCTTTGTCTGCCCGGAAAGCGTAAGCTGGAACGGAGGCGGACACAGGGGATGGAAGCAGTGTTTCCGGGTCACCGGAGAGAGATAGAATCAGACGATCCGTCTCGCCGGGAGCTTCCCGCACCGTGTTCAGGGTGAAATCCTGGGCGAAAAAGTCCGGGTAGAAGAGGACAGGGAGAAGAGACGGCATTCCCTTTAAGTCGTCCTCGTTGTGGAGGAGAAGAAGATGTTTTTCTTCCTCGTCATGAGTCCGCAGGTAGTCCAGGTAGACTTCGATGAGCTCGCCGCCGTTATAAAGATCCTCACGCTCGATCCTTAAAAGGCGCTCAATGGTCTTCTGCTTCATGTCCGGCAGGCCAAGAAGCTTCTTGAAGGGCTTGATTCGGCGGAAGATGTCGACGCTCTCCATACCGTCAAAGGCTGGGGTGAGTTTTAAGGCCTTGGCACGCTTCGTCACAAAGGGAATGTCGAACATGTCCCCATTAAAATGGACGAGAGTGCGGAAATTCTTTAAAAAGTCAAAAAATGCGGTCAGGACATCGGCCTCCGCGGTCTTTGTGTCCGCAAACCACTGGATGAAGCGGAGATGGTCTCCCTCCGGCCAGATGCAGCCGATGAGATATACGGTGTTGTAGTCGGCGGAGAAACCGGTGGTCTCGATATCAAAAAAGACGAGTTTTTCCGGATCGCCAAGGCGCTCCACAGGGTAGGCGATGGTGCCGGGGAATGTTTTTTCTATAGTGATCATGTGATAGTCCTTATACTTATATTGCTGATCTGCCTGTGTTCCATGAAAAGTGCCGGCGACTGCGAAGAAAACTGTAAATGGTGCGCCGTGCATGGAACTGGCGGCAGAATTTTACTGTTGTGTTTTCTGATTATACCCGTGAAAACACGGAAAGTCAATGAAGGAGAAGTCTGGCGGCACTTCCTGGGAAAATATTTCAAAAAACAGTAAAATCGAAAATATGTTCGATTCACGCGGCGGTTCCACTTGCACTTAAATGGCGGCTATGGTATGATTACGACATGCAAATGACATGCCGAAAGGAAAAGGGAGGTTCATTCAGTGATTTCATATATACGCGGTCCCCTGGAAGAAAAGAGGGAAGATTCCGTCGTTGTCGAGGCGGGAAATATTGGTTACCGGATCTTTATTCCGTCATCGGTACTCGGGGAGCTTCCGGGTCTGGGGGAGGAAGTGAAGATCTACACGTATTTTTCCGTACGTGAGGATGGAATGAGTCTTTTCGGATTCCTCTCAAAGCAGGATCTTGAGATGTTCCGCCAGCTGATCGGGGTAAACGGGGTCGGTCCGAAGAGCGCCCTGGGAATCTTATCGGCGTTAAGGCCGGACGTGCTGCGCCTGGCTGTGCTTTCCGGTGACGCGAAAGCGATCTCGAAGGCGCCTGGTGTCGGGACAAAGACAGCCCAGAGGATCATTCTGGATCTCAAAGATAAGATAAAAGCAGAAGATGTATTATTTGCCGGTGCGGATCTGGAGGAGAGCCCGAAAACGGACCTTTCTGGAATGGCGGAAGCTGGAAAAGAGGCTGTGGAAGCGCTCACGGCTCTCGGTTATTCCGCGTCCGAGGCACAGATGGCTGTGAAGAAGGTTGCGATTACAGAAGGTATGACTTCCGAGGATGTGCTGAAAGGCGCGTTAAAGCATCTGGTGTTCTTATAATATGAAACTTTGAAAAAAGGCAGCAGGAGATATGGCTGCCAGATAGAAGAATAGATAGGAAATGATATGAGCCGAAAAATCATTACGACCGAAGAGACTGAGGAAGACAAAAAAATAGAGGGGACCCTGCGCCCACAGTATTTAAAGGATTATATCGGCCAGGAGAAGATCAAGTCCACGTTAAAGATCTTTATCGACGCGGCAAAGACCCGTGGGGAGGCGTTGGACCATGTACTCTTTTACGGACCGCCGGGACTGGGAAAGACGACGCTCTGCGGAATTATCGCCAACGAGATGGGCGTGAACTTAAAAGTGACCTCCGGTCCGGCAATCGAGAAGCCGGGAGAGATGGCCGCGATCTTAAATAATCTTCAGGAGGGCGATGTCCTGTTTGTGGACGAGATCCACAGGCTGAACCGCCAGGTGGAGGAAGTCCTGTACCCGGCGATGGAAGATTTTGCCATCGATATTATGCTTGGAAAAGACTCATCCGCCCGCTCGATCCGTCTTGATCTCCCGAAATTTACGCTTGTGGGAGCGACCACGAGAGTGGGACTTTTAACAGCTCCGCTCCGCGACCGTTTTGGCGTGATCCAGAGACTGGAATTTTATACACCGGAGGAGCTCTGCGTGATCGTGAAACGTTCCGCAAAGGTTCTCGGGGTTGAGATCGACGAGGAGGGTGCTTTTGAGATCGCCAGAAGATCCAGGGGAACGCCGAGACTGGCAAACCGCCTCTTAAAGAGAGTGAGGGACTTTGCCCAGGTAAAATACGACGGGGTGATCACGAGACATGTGGCGGATTTTGCCCTGGATATCCTGGATGTGGACAAGCTTGGTCTCGACAATAATGACCGGACCCTGCTTCTCACCCTGATCCAGAAATTCTCCGGCGGTCCGGTGGGACTTGAGACGCTGGCGGCATCCATCGGGGAGGACTCCGGTACGCTTGAAGATGTGTATGAGCCGTATTTATTGATGAACGGGCTTATCATGCGCACGCCGAGAGGAAGAATGGCGACGGATCTTGCCTACAAGCATCTTGGGCTGGACGCGGCGAAATAGAAGAGAAAATATTGGAGAATACAATTTTAGATAGATGGTGACTGTTGGTGGACAGTTATGCAAAAAAGTGAGGAAATTTGAAATGGATGAGAAGAATTATACGGAAGTGCTGATCAATGGAAACGTCTACACGCTGGGCGGAGAGGAGGATCCGGAGTACCTGCAGAAGGTGGCTGCTTATATTAATGAGAAGATCGCTGTTTTAAAGGCGCAGCCGGGATTTACGAGACAGAATAAGGATTATCAGGAAGTCATGATCTATCTGAACCTGGCGGACGATTATTTTAAGACACTCCAGGAAGCGATGATGCTGCGCGCCCAGAAGGACGAGATGGAGAAGGAGATCTACAGCTTAAAGCATGAGCTGATCGGTCTTCAGATGAAGCAGGAATCCGCGGAGAAGAAGGCGGAATAAAGGAGAGAATATGAAAAACAGAACGGTTGAGATACTCGCGCCGGCCGGTTCCTACGAGAGCATGGTGGCGGCGGTGAACGCGGGAGCGGACGCGGTCTACATCGGCGGAAGCCGGTTCGGTGCCCGTGCCTATGCGAACAACCTGGATGAGGAGACGATGGTGAAGGCCATCGACTTCATGCATCTTCACGGATGCAGGATCTATATGACAGTCAATACTCTCGTAAAAGAGAAAGAAATGTGGGACCTGTACTCTTATCTGAAGCCGTACTATGAGGCGGGGCTGGATGCCGTTTTAGTCCAAGATATGGGAGTGCTCACCTATATTCGGAAGCATTTCCCGGATCTACCGGTTCATATCAGCACTCAGATGACGGTGACTGGAAAATACAGTGCGAGAGATCTGAAAGCCCTCGGAGCTGTCCGTGTGGTTCCGGCACGTGAGCTCTCCTTAAAGGAGATCCGTGAGATCTACGATGATACGGGACTGGAGGTGGAGACCTTCGTTCATGGAGCCCTCTGTTACTGCTATTCCGGCCAGTGCCTGTTTTCCAGCCTGATCGGCGGACGGAGCGGAAACCGTGGACGGTGCGCACAGACCTGCCGTCTGCCCTTTGACGCGGAGCAGAACGGAAAGTATGTCAATAAAAAGAATGAGAAATATATCTTAAGCTTAAAGGATCTCTGTACCCTGGATCTGATCCCGGATATCCTGGAAGCGGGTGTCTGTTCCTTGAAGATCGAGGGACGCATGAAGAGCCCGCGCTATACGGCGGGAGTCGTAAGTATCTACCGGAAATATGTGGACCTCTATTTAAAAGAGGGACGTGCCGGATACCACGTGGAGAAGGCGGACAGGGATGCCCTGCTGGCTCTTTTCGACCGGGGCGGACAGTCCCAGGGCTATTACCGCACCCACAATGGACGGGACATGGTGGTCTTAAAGGAAAAGCCGGAGTACCGCGATGTGGACCAGGAGCTTTTCGACTATCTGGACCGCACCTATGTGAATGCGGAGAAGAAGATCCCTGTGACGGGAAGCGCGTACATCGCGGTTGGAAAACCGGGATATTTTTCCGTGTCGGACGAGGCGGGAAACACAGCCTGGGAGGAATCCCAGCCTGCCGAGGAGGCAAAGAATGCCCCGATGGACGCAGACCGCATCAGAAAACAGCTCTCAAAGACCGGTGATTCCATGTTTACGTTCACGGACCTTACCGTGGAGTGCGAGGGAAATGTGTTTATGCCGGTGCAGGTGTTGAATAAGATGCGCCGTGAGGTTCTTGAGAAGCTTCAGGATGAGATCCTTTCCGGATACCGGAGAAACAGCTCTGTTCCTCCGACAAAGGAGGAGGAGAAAGTGCCTGAAAAGGCTGATCTGGAAGGAAGACCGGAATTTACTGCCTTTGTCCAGACAAAACAGCAGTTTGAGACGGTTCTCGGGAAATTTAAGATGTACCGGAAACTGTCCGAAAGAGAATACGGAATCTATCTGGCATCAGAAAGCTTTGATGCCCAGGAGTGGAAGAAGCTTGCGGACCGCTGCCATGAGGCGGGGGTTAGATGTTATCTTATGATGCCGAGGATCTTTAGAAAAGAGGCGGAACAGTACTTCAGAAAGCAGATGGAGCTTTTAAAGAGTGCCGGTTTTGACGCACTTGGTATCGGCTCTATGGAAGAACCGGGATTTTTACGGGATGCCGGAGTTGAACTTCCGCTGTACTTCGACCAGGGAATGTATTCCTGGAACCACCTTGCCGGTGCGGCGATGGAGCGGTACGGGGCAGACCGTCTGACGATCCCTGTGGAGTTAAATGAGAGAGAGATCCGGGATTCCGGTGTTCAGGGAGAGATGATCGTGTACGGATATCTTCCGATGATGATCTCTGCCCAGTGTATCAGAAAGACTACGCTCGGATGTTCCGGAAAGCCGGAAGTCATGTGGTTAAAGGACCGCAAGGACATGCGGTTCCCGGTGGTAAACCAGTGCCGTTTCTGTTACAATACGATTTACAATTCTGCGCCGCTTTCCCTTTTAGGACTCTCCGGGCAGGTCACAGGACTTAAGCCGAACGCGGTCCGCCTGAACTTTACGGTGGAGGAACCGGCTGCGGCGGGAGAGATCCTGGACGCGTTCTTCGAGGAATACGGAATGGGTGAAAAAGCGGCGGAACCGCCAGCTTTAAAGAATCAGTTTACGCGCGGACACTTTAAGCGCGGAGTGGAGTAGGTGATAATTATTGACTAATCTGATCATACAGATATCCAGATACTTGATGATCCTTCTGATCGCCATGGATACCTATTACAATTTCCGCTTCTTCTCTATGCGGGATGAGGAGGGAAGAAACCGCGTCTGCGGACGCCAGCTTGTGTGTTTGTTTATGCTGCACTTTCTGGCAAACATCCTGATCTGGCTGAACACGGAATCTGTGACGATGTTGGCCTTTTACGGCGCGCAGGTGATATTTTTCCTGCTGTATATCTACCTTACGAGGCTGTTTTACCGGAACAGCTCCAGACTTCTTGTCAACAACATGTGTACGCTTTTAGCGACGGGCTTTATTATCCTCACAAGACTGAATCCTGACCGGGCCATGAGACAGTTTGTGATCGTGGCAGCGGCAGCGGTGATCACCTGGATCATCCCGTTTATCATCGACCGGGTGTGGCAGCTTGTGACGTTCCCGTGGGTCTATGGAATACTCGGGCTGGTACTTCTGGGAGTAGTCTGCGTCATCGGAAATACTTCCTACGGCGCGCAGCTTTCCCTGACATTCGGCGGATTTACGGTACAGCCATCTGAATTTGTGAAGATCAGCTTTGTGTTCTTCGTGGCAGCTATGTTCTACCAGTCCACGGACCGGGAGACGATCATAAAGACCACTGTCGTGGCGGCACTTCATGTTCTGGTGCTTGTGCTCTCAAAGGACCTTGGAAGCGCGCTGATCTTCTTTGTCGCCTACATGACGATGCTTTTCGTCGCCACATCCAGCTATCTCTGGTTCGGCGCGGGCGTTGCGGGCGGATCCCTGGCGGCAGTTGCGGCCTATTATCTGTTTCCCCATGTGAGACGGCGTGTGGAGGCCTGGGCGGATCCCTGGTCTGATATCGCAAACAAGGGCTACCAGGTTGCACAGGCTCTGTTCGCCATAGGAACGGGCGGATGGTTCGGAATGGGACTTTACCGGGGCATGCCGGAGAAGATCCCGGTGGTGGACAAGGATTTCGTCTTTGCGGCGATCTCCGAGGAGATGGGGGCGCTCTACGCGCTCTGCGTCCTGTTTTTATGCCTCGGCTGCTATATGCAGTTTATGTTGATCGCGATGAAGATGCAGGCGATGTTCTACAAGCTGATCGCATTTGGACTTGGAAGCGTTTATATTACCCAGGTATTTCTGACCATCGGTGGTGTGACAAAGTTTATCCCGTCCACCGGTGTGACGCTGCCTCTCGTGAGCTACGGCGGCAGCTCCATCGTCTCGACCTTTATCATATTCCAGGTCATCCAGGGACTTTACGTCTTAAAACGCGGGGAAGAAGAGGAGGAGGAGAATTCCAGTGAAGAAGAGTAAACCGAATCCGAAGGCAAACTGGAATATCCTCTGGTTTGTGTACGCAGCAGTATTTTTATTTCTCGCAATGGGAATCTATGTGGGATATTTTCTTGTGGTAAAGAGCGATACGGTGATCGACAATCCGTACAACGCCAGAGCCACTATTTTTGAGGACCGGGTCACCCGCGGCAAGATCCTGGCAGATGACGGGACTGTGCTTGCGAGGACCGTCACGGCGACGGATTCCAACGGCACCGAGGTGCGGGAATATCCCTACGGCAGCCTGTTTGCCCATGCGGTGGGATATTCGACGGTGGGAAAGACAGGAATCGAATCCCTGGCAAACTTTGATCTTCTGAGATCCCATACGAACCTCATCGAGCAGACCGCCGATGAGATCATGGGAAGAAAGACCGTCGGGGACAATGTGGTGACGACCCTGAATGTAAATCTGCAGCAGATCGCCTCGGACGCTCTCGGAAAGAACCGTGGTGCAGTCATCGCCATCGAGCCGGATACCGGAAAGATCCTCTGCATGGTTTCAAAGCCGTCCTTCGACCCGAATACGGTGGCGGCAAACTGGAACGATCTCGTAAACGGGGACAGCACGGAGGCAAGATTGTTAAACCGCGCGACCCAGGGACTCTACCCGCCGGGATCCACCTTTAAGATCGTCACGGCCCTGGAGTATATGAGAGAACATCCGGGTGCCTACAATGACTATCACTTTGACTGCAGCGGAATTTTCTCTCTCGAGAATAACAAGATCCAGTGCTATCACAAGACAGCCCACGGATCCCAGAATTTCACCCAGGCATTTGCGAATT
>CAVFLH010000048.1:15156-15872 GCA_963622995.1 uncultured Eubacteriales bacterium
CTGCAACGGCGCGTTCGCGAACCTCGGAACGGAGCTTGACTTGACAAGTTACAAGAACCTTGCTGAGCAGCTTTTGTTTAACAGAAGTCTGCCTCTCGATATTCCGTACAATAAGAGCACTTTCTCTATGCAGGCGGACGCTGAAACATGGGAAGTGCTTCAGACGAGTATCGGACAGGGACAGACACTGATGTCCCCGATGCACAATCTTCTGATCACCGCGGCTATCGCCAACGGCGGAATCTTAATGAAACCGTATCTGATGGACCATGTGGAGAATTCCGGCGGCGATGTGATCCGGAAATTTTCACCGTCCGTGGCGGGAGAACTGATGGTTCCAAATGAGGCGGATGCCTTAAAAAACCTGATGGTGCAGGTGGTCAATGTGGGAACTGGCTCCTCCCTGAAGCGGGATTCCTACCAAGTGGCAGGAAAGACGGGATCCGCGGAGTTTGACAAAGGAAAAGAGACCCATGCCTGGTTTGTCGGCTTCGCACCGGCGGATGATCCGAAGATCGCGGTATGCGTTATCGTGGAAGAGGGCGGTTCCGGCGGACACACGGCGGCACCGATCGCTGCGAAACTGTTTGACGCGTGGCTGCAGTAGAAGAATTCTGGAGAAAGCGCCCAAAGACACGGGAGTGGTCCGCAGAGGTGGAAAACTGCGGCATGCGGGAAAATCGTGATTAAGAAAAGAAATCTGTATTGAATAAAAG
>CAVFLH010000049.1:0-1531 GCA_963622995.1 uncultured Eubacteriales bacterium
GTAATTTTTTCACATATTTTCACGTTTTTTCGCAATTTTATTTGGATATAATTGTATAAATTTTGTATTCAATTTAGTATAATTAACCAATAATCGCTGCGATCAGGATTCCCAGGACAGCCCCGGCAGCCACCTGCAGCGGCGTATGTCCCACATATTCCTTAAGTTTTTCCTGGAGAAAGACTCCGTCTAAATTCAGAATATTCTCAAAGAATACGCTGTTGAGCAGTTTCGCCTGTTTTCCCGTCTCCCGTCTCACGCCCATCGCGTCATACATTACGATCATCGCGAGAACGAAGCTCACGGCAAACTCAAAGCTTCCGACTCCGTACTTCATTCCGGACGCCGTCGTGAGCGAACAGACCGTAGCCGAGTGGGAGCTCGGCATTCCGCCGGATCCGAAGATCCGCTCCGGGTTGAAGGACTTATTGATCACCATATCGATCACGGTCTTTAAAAACTGCGCCACCGTCCAGCCGGTCACGGCGCTGATCAGTACCTGGTTTCCCAGAAGTTCATTCCATATCGTCATGTTTTCCTCTTTTTTGTCAGTTTTTGAACTTTTTAGTATCCGATCAGCCAGTCATATAATTCCTGGTACTTTCCGGCAGATGTCTTCCAGGAGAAATCCACTGCCATCGCGCGGTCAACGATCTTATTCCACTCCCGCTTCTTATCATAGTAGATATGCTTCGCGTAGCGGATAATATTTAACATCTCGTGGGCATTGTAGTTCGCGAAGGAAAATCCTGTTCCGGTTCCCTCGAACTCATTGTACGGCCATACCGTATCCTTTAAGCCGCCTGTCTCGCGGACGATCGGCACGGTTCCGTATCGGAGCGCCATGAGCTGGCTAAGGCCGCAGGGTTCAAATAAGGACGGCATTAAGAACGCGTCGCAGGCCGCGTAGATCTTGTGGGATAACGGCTCGGAGTAGTAGATCTGTGCCGATACCCGGTCATGATACTTCCAGTCGTAATGGCGGAACATATTCTCATAGTTCTCGTCACCGGTTCCAAGAACGACTAACTGCACATCCTCCGTGCAGATCTCATCCATCACGCACTGGATCAGATCCAGGCCTTTCTGGCTTGTGAGTCTTGAGACGATGCCGATCATGAACTTCTTATCGTCCTTCGCAAGACCAAGCTCTTCCTGAAGCGCCCGTTTATTCTTCACTTTCTCTTTTCTGAAGTTCTTCGCGTTATAGTTCTGTACGATATCCGGGTCTGTCTCCGGGTTGAAGACGTCGTAGTCGATACCGTTTACGATACCGCGGAGATCACCGGATCTTGCCCGCATAAGACCGTCAAGTCCCTCTCCGTAGAACGGGGTCTTGATCTCCTCCGCGTAGGTATTGCTGACCGTCGTGATAGCGTCAGCATACACGAGACCGCCTTTTAACATATTTCCGTCTTTGTATGCCTCCAGCTTATCCGGCGTAAAGAAGTAGTCCGGGAGTCCCGAGAATCTCTGGATCGTCTTCACATCCCACACACCCTGGAATTTCAGATTGTGGATCGTCATGACG